>CAYJRJ010000016.1:0-28152 GCA_964372775.1 uncultured Planctomycetales bacterium
GCTTCCGTTGGGGGAGGCAGGCCCAAGAAGATCAAGGGACGCAAGGCCCCAGCGGAGAAGGTACCCACCTGTTGAGGTAGGGTTCAGCGTGGATGGTTCCCACGGCAGCCGCGGGGTGTTCTTATTCCTAGGACAGCTACGATCGTGGAACGCGTAAGGCGTAACGCGTAACGTAGTCGCAAGGCCGCCTCTCTCCGTTACGCGTCCCACGTTACGCGTTGAACGAACGCCCGCCACATTCGAACAATGGATCTCTTTGAATCTCCCACACCAGTGATCGCCTCAAGCCCACAGCCCTTAGCGGCGCGAATGCGGCCGAGGACGCTCGACGAGTTCGTCGGCCAGGCGCATCTCGTCGGGCCCGGCAAGCTCCTGCGCCGCGCGATCGAGGCCGACCGCATCAGCTCACTCATCCTCTACGGCCCGCCGGGCTGCGGCAAGACCGCGCTCGCGCACATCATCGCGCAGCGCACCCAAGCGCGCTGTGAGTTGCTCAACGCCACTTCCGCCGGCGTTGAGGAGCTGCGCAAGGTGATCGCTCGCGCCAAAGAGCGCTCGCGCGTGGACGGCCGGCGCACCATCCTCTTCATCGACGAGATCCACCGATTCAACAAAGCCCAGCAAGATGTCCTCATGCCGGACGTGGAGCAGGGCAATCCCATCCTCATCGGCGCGACGACCTTCAATCCCTTCTTTGCCATCGTGCCTGCGCTGGTCTCCCGTTCGCTGGTCTGCGAACTCAAGCCGCTGGCCAACGCGGACATCGCCACACTGCTGCAGCGAGCGGCCGGCGACGAAGCACGCGGACTCGGCGCGATGCGCATCACCGTTGAGAGCGACGCGCTGCAGCATCTGGCGGCGGTCTGCGACGGTGATGCGCGCCGGGCGTTGAGCGCGTTGGAACTGGCGGCACTGACTGCGAAACCGGACACGGACGGCGCGATTCGTTTAACGCTGGCCGACGCCGAGGCCTCGATGCAGAAGAAGGCGGTCGTCTATGATCGGGACGACGACGCCCACTACGACACCATCTCGGCGTTCATCAAGTCGATGCGCGGCTCGGATCCCGATGCGACACTCTATTGGCTGGCCAAGATGCTCTACGCCGGTGAGGATCCCAGATTTATCGCCCGGCGGATCATCATCTGCGCGGCCGAGGATGTGGGCAACGCCGACCCCCAGGCCCTGGTCGTGGCGATCGCCGCGATGCAGGCGTCCGAGTTTGTCGGGCTGCCCGAGTGCCGCATCCCCCTGGCGCAGGCCGCGGTCTACGTGGCGTGCGCGCCCAAGTCCAACGCGGCGTACCTTGGCATCGAAGCGGCGATGAAAGATGTCGAACAGGGACGGACGCTCGAGGTCCCGCAGCACCTTAAGGACGCCTCGTACAAAAGCGCCAGGAAATTGGGACGGGGCCAGGGCTACAAGTACGCCCACGACTATCAGGATCACCACGTTGACCAAGAGTACCTGCCGGCCGTGGAGCACCGGGTTTACTATGAGCCCACCGACTTGGGGTTTGAAAAGACGATCAAGGCCTGGCTGGCCAAGCTCGATAAGGCGAAAGCGTAGCGGCGGGTTGTGTGGTTGGTGATATACTACCAATCTAGTAGGACTAACGGGACATTTTTGAAATTATATATTGACACGTTTTGTCATCTATGGGATGCTTGTGACCCCGCCATGTGGCGGGGTTTTGCTAACTAGCCAACTTGGATGGAGGAAAGATGATCGCTCCGCACGGCGGACGACTGGTCAATCGAATCGTAGAGGCAGCCGAGCGCGAACGCCTGCTGGCCAGCGCGTCGCGTCTGCCCCAGCTCGAATTGGACCTATGGGCTCTCTCAGACGTGGAGATGATCGCCATTGGCGGGTTCAGCCCGCTGGACGGGTTCATGCTCCGCGCCGACTACGAGAGCGTGGTGGCGCATCGGCGCTTGAAGAACGGGCTCGTGTGGACGATTCCGGTGACGCTGCCGGTGAGCGCCGAACAGGCGAAGACGCTGAAAGGAGACGTGGTTTTGACGTCCAGCGGAATCGTCGTGGCCATCCTCCATGTGGAAGAGGTATACACGCCGGATAAGGCGAAGGAAGCCCAGGAGGTGTTGCGGACCACCGATGCGACGCATCCCGGCGTCAAGCGGCTCGAGACCATCGGGGAGGCGTATGTCGGCGGGCGCATCAGCGTGGTCAACCGGCCCAAGGCGTCGACCTTTCTGCCGTACCGGCTCGATCCGAAGGATACGCGGCGGATCTTCGAGGAGCGAAGCTGGAAGCGGGTGGTGGCGTTTCAGACGCGCAACCCGATCCACCGCGCCCATGAGTACATCCAGAAGTGCGCGCTTGAGATCTGCGACGGGATGCTCCTGCACCCCATTGTCGGCGAGACCAAGGGCGACGATGTGCCGGCGGCGGTGCGCATGAAAAGCTATGAGGTGCTGCTCGCCGACTACTATCCCAAGGATCGCGTGGTGCTGGCGGTGAACCCGTCGTCGATGCGCTACGCCGGCCCGCGCGAGGCGGTCTTTCACGCGCTCATCCGCAAGAACTACGGCTGCACCCACTTCATCGTCGGGCGCGACCATGCCGGCGTCGGCAAGTTTTACGGCACCTATGATGCGCAGCGCATCTTCGAGGAGTTCGCGACTGAAGAGATCGGGATTACGCCGCTGTGCTTCGAAAATACGGCGTACTGCACCGTGTGCGGGAGTATGGTGTCGAGCAAGACCTGTCCGCACCCGCCGGAGAAACAGGTGAGCCTCAGCGGAACGAAAGTCAGAGAGCTGTTGCAGGCGGGCACCCCGCCTCCGCCTGAAGTCTCGCGGCCGGAGGTGGCGGCGGTGCTCATCGAGGCGATGCGAAGTCAGCATGCGCGTTGAGGTCCAGCACGTCTCCAAGTCGTTTCAGCAAAACGGCCGCGCCGTCGAAGTGCTCCACGATGTGACGCTGACGGTCGCCGAAGGGGAGTTCGTGTGTCTGCTGGGCCCTTCCGGCTGCGGCAAGAGCACGATCATTCATCTGATCGCGGGGCTGGAGACACCGACCGCCGGGCGCATTGTGGTGGGCGGCAAGCCGGTCACCGGGCCGGATCCCAGTCGGACCGTAGTGTTTCAGGACGCGGCACTCTTTCCCTGGCTGACCGTGTTAGGCAATGTCGAGTTCGGCTTGCGGATGGGTGGCATGGAGCCGCGCAAGCGGCGCGACCGCGCCTTGGAGTACCTGCGGTTAGTGCATCTGTCAAAATTCGTCCACGCGTACCCGCATCAGCTCTCAGGTGGAATGAAGCAGCGCGTGGCGCTTGCCCGAGCACTCGCGCTTCAACCCGAGATCCTCCTGCTCGATGAGCCGTTCGCGGCGCTCGATGCGCAGACGCGGGCGGTGCTTCAGAACGAGCTGCTCGAAATTTGGGAGCTGGCCAGACCCACGATCCTCTTTGTCACGCACAATGTGCGCGAAGCGACAGGGCTGGCAGATCGTGTCTATGTGATCTCCTCGCGTCCTGGGCGCATTCGGGATGTGCAAACGGTGACGGTGCCCCGGCCGCGGCACGCGGAGGATCCGGTGTTACTCGCACACCAGCACAAGATTCTCGGGCTCTTGGGCGAGGAGATCGAGAAAGTCCTGCAGGAAGAGCTCGGGGAGCGGGTGCACTTCCCCGAGGCCCAGCATGAGACGCCGCCGGAGCAGACCCGAGGGATGCACATCTAACCCATGAGGGAATCCCTACGACGGGCAACGTTCCTTCGACCGCTCCCGGCATTCCTGCTGCTGTATCTGCTGTGGGAGGGTACGGCGACGGTGTTTCCCGCCTGGCCGTCGCCACGCGCCGTGGGGCACGTGCTGGTCGACAACTTCCAACAGCCCATATTTCGGGCGGCGCTGGCCGGCAGCGCTCGGCGCATGCTGATCGGCTACAGTTTGGTGATGGTGATCGGCGTGATCGGAGGGCTGCTGCTGGGCCGTCTGCCGCTGCTCGATCAGATCATGGGTAGTTTCGCCGTCGCACTGCACGCCATCCCCGGGGCCGCGTGGGTGCCGCTCTCCATCATCTGGTTTGGGGTGACGGAGCAGGCGGTCATCTTTACGATCCTGTTAGGCGCGGCGGGGATCGTGATGGTGCAAACGGATACGGGCATCCGGGAAGTGCCACCCTTCATTACACGGGCGGCCAGGACCATGGGCGCGCGTGGCCTGAAGTACTTCTGGTTTGTCGTTGTGCCAGCGGCGATTCCCAAGATGGTGGACGGGTTACGGCTGGCGTGGGCCTTCGGCTGGCGCGCGCTCATGGCCGGCGAACTGCTGACCGAGATCAGCGGGTTGGGCCAGCTGTTGAACCAGGTGGCCAAAGCCGAGCAGCTGGACCAGCTGCTCGCGATCATGCTCCTGATCGCCTTCATTGGCGTCACCGTGGATGGGCTGGTCTTCAAACGGCTCGAGCACGCAGTTCGCGTCCGATGGGGGCTTGCGTGAAACGGGTCGAAGGGTGGAGGGTGGAGGGCGGAGGCTAGCCGTTCATCCAGCCTCCGACCTGCAACCTCCGACAACCTGGCTGACGCATGCTGTACATCGCCAAAGCGTGTTACGAGGAGATGGTCGCGCACTGCCAACGCGAGTATCCGAAAGAGGCCTGCGGGATCCTTGCTGGACGTAGCGGTGAAGCGGATCACGTGTACCCTATGGCCAACGTCGACGCCAGTCCGATCAGCTACCAGATGGAGCCGAAGGAGCAGCTACGCGTCATGAAGCAGATGCGCCAGGCGCAGCAGGAGATGCTGGCGATCTACCACTCGCACACCGGCTCCGACGCGTATCCGTCGCCGGTGGATGTGCAGCTCGCCGTCTACCCCGAGGTGTCGTACGTCTTGGTCTCGCTCAAGGATCGCGCGCGGCCCGTGGTCCACAGCTACCGGATCGTCGATCGGGTCATCACGCAGGAAGAGTTGAAGGTGGGATAATGCCGCAGCGCGTCGCCGCCAACATCCTGGAGCTTATCGGCAACACCCCGATGGTGCAGCTCACGCGCGTGGTAGAGCCGCGCATGGCGACGATTCTGGCCAAGCTGGAGTCCTACAACCCTGGCGGCAGCGTCAAAGACCGCATTTGCCGTGCGATGATCGAGGACGCCGAAACGCGCGGCCTGCTCAAGCCGGGTGCCACAATCGTCGAATCGACCAGCGGCAACACCGGCATCGGACTCGCGATGATCGGGGCGGCCAAAGGCTACCGCGTCGTGCTGACGATGCCGGACTCGATGAGCGCGGAGCGGATGCAAATCCTCAAAGGGTTCGGCGCCTCGGTGGTGCTCACCCCCTCGAAGGATGGGATGATCGGCGCGGTGAAGAAGGCTGAGGAGCTCGTGCAGCAGACCCCGGGGGCTTTCATGCCGCAGCAGTTCACCAATCCCGCGAACCCGGAGATCCACCGGCGCACCACGGCGCAGGAGATCCTGCGCGCGACCGACGGCGAAGTGGACGTGTTGGTCGCCGGTGTGGGGACAGGCGGCACCATCACTGGGGTTGGCGAGGTGCTCAAAAAGCGCAACCCCAACGTCAGGATCGTGGCGGTCGAGCCGAAGAGCTCACCGGTGCTCTCGGGTGGCGCGCCAGGCCACCACATGATTCAGGGCATCGGGGCCGGCTTCATCCCGCAGGTCTTGAATCGCCAGGTGATTGATGAGATCATACCGGTGGCGGATGAGCACGCCTACGCGATGTCGCAGCGGTTGGCCAAGACGGAGGGCGTCTTCGCGGGCATCTCGGCGGGGGCGGCGTGCTGGGCGGCGCTGCGCGTAGCCAAGCACATGGGCAGCAGTAAGACGGTGGTCGTGATCTTTCCTGATACGGGCGAGCGGTACCTCAGCATCCACCCATTTTTTGCAAGCGAAGAAAGCTAAGTTCGATTTCGCCGATTTTCAAAGTGATTTCGCAGATGGCTTGAATCGGCGTAATCGAAGTTATCAAGCTGCGGAATCAGGGAAAAATGGAATCGTCCTTCCAGGGTCTGAACGTTGATCAATCGATCGATATCCGCGGTGTCGAGCGGCCCGCCAGCTACTTGAAGACGGTGGAGCGGCTCGGACAGATGGCGGAGCATGAGGTGCTCGAGGTGTATTTAGATGAAGGCGAAGCGTTGCGCACCATCCCGTTCGGCTTGCGGGCCGAGGGGCACGAGATCCTCGTGAGCGAACCGATTCAGAACGGAGTCCGCTTACTCATACGGAAACGCAACCTCCTCCAATGAGCAGGACATCAGCGGAATTCGGAGTTCGGAATTCGGAATGCGGAATCGGTATGTATTCCGCACTCCGCACTCCGCACTCCGCATTGGGCAGATGAGTTACGTCCTCGGTCTCAAATGTCGGGAGTGCGGACGCCTCTATCCTAAAGAGGTGGTCAACGTCTGCGAGTACTGCTTCGGCAGCATCGAAGCGGACTACGACTATGAGGCGATCGGCCGCGTCTTCACGCGCGCGGCGGTGGCCGCGCGTCCTCAGACGTTGTGGCGCTATCGGGAGCTGTTGCCCATCGAGGGCGAGCCGACTGTGGGGCTCCACTCGGGGTTCACGCCGCTGTTTCGCGCCAGGCGGCTCGCGGAGGCGTTGGGTGTCGAGGAGCTCTACGTCAAAGATGACACCGTTTCCCATCCCACCCTCTCTTTCAAGGACCGCGTGGTGTCGGTGGCGTTGACGCGCGCAAAGGAGCTGGGCTTTGACATCGTCGCCTGCGCCTCGACCGGCAACCTCGCCAATGCCGTCTCGGCGCATGCGGCGAAGGCGGGCCTGAAGTGCTACGTCTTCATCCCTGCCGACCTTGAGATCGGCAAGATCGTCGCCTCGCTGATCTACAAGCCCACCGTGGTCGCGGTCGAGGGCACCTATGATGATGTGAACCGCCTGTGCGCCGAGCTGAGCGCGAAATACCCGTGGGCGTTCGTCAACGTGAACATCCGGCCGTATTACGCCGAGGGATCCAAGACCTACGGGTTTGAGGTGGCGGAGCAGCTCGGATGGCGGGCGCCGGCGCACATCGTCATTCCAGCGGCCAGCGGCTCGCTCATTACGAAGATCTGGAAGGCGTTCAAAGAATTGGAGCTTCTCGGACTCATTCCGAAGGTCCGCACGAAGCTCTACGCGGCGCAGGCCGCGGGCTGCGCGCCGATCCACGCGGCGATCCATGAGCGCTCGGACATCGTCAAGCCGGTGAAGCCCAACACGATCGCGAAGTCGCTGGCGATCGGCAACCCGGCCGACGGCTACTACGCGACGAAAGCGGTCCTCGGGTCCGGGGGGTGGTCGGAGGCGGTCAGCGATGGGGAGATTGTCGGGGCGATGCAGCTGTTGGCGCAGACCGAGGGCGTCTTCTCCGAAACGGCGGGGGGTGTGACGCTGGCGGCCGCACAAAAACTCATCGAACAAGGCGTCATTCCCCGCAACGAGTCGGTCGTCATCTGCATCACCGGCAATGGGCTCAAGACCCAGGAGCCGCTTGCGAATCGGCTCGGGCAGACCGTGAAGATCAAACCGTCCCTCGCGTCGTTTGAGGCGACGCTCGCGCATCAGTTGGCCGGTATTCCGACAAAACACTAGACGTACGGGACTGTCCCTCCGCGCAAGAACTATGGCGGAGGGACTGTCCCGATAACGATGGGAGGCTTCATGGCGATCACTGTGCGTATTCCGACTCCGCTGCAGCGGTTAACGAACGGCCAAGGCGAGGTCCAGTGCGACGGCCGGTCGGTGACGGAGCTGCTGCAGGATCTGGAACGCCGCTACCCCGGGATCAAGGACCGGGTGTGCGATGAGTCCGGCAAGCTGCGGCGGTTCGTGAACGTGTTCGTCAACGAGGAAGATATCCGGTTTCTGCAGGGGGACCAGACGGCGATCAAGGACGGAGACGAGGTGTCGATTATCCCGGCGATCGCCGGCGGCTCGTAACCGCTGCAGGCTCTAGGCTGAAGGCAAAAGCGGTTTTTGCCTTGAGCCTTGAGCCTTGAGCCTTGAGCCAACATGGGGCTTTCTAAGGAGCAGGTTTTACGCTACAGTCGGCAGCTCATTCTGCCCGAAGTTGGCGTGAAGGGGCAGGAGCGGCTGCTCGCCGGCTCCGCGCTCATGATCGGAGCCGGAGGGTTGGGCTCGCCCGCGGCCCTGTACCTGGCCGCCGCCGGGGTGGGGACCATCGGCGTCATCGACCGCGAGACGGTGGAGCTTGGCAATTTGCATCGGCAGGTGGCGCATACGAGCGCCGCGGTGGGCCAGCCCAAAAGCGAGTCGGCCCGACGCCGGATGGAGGCACTCAATCCCGACATTCGCGTGCAGGCGATCCAGGAGAGCCTCACGGCCGTGAATGCGCTGCGTCTGCTTAAACCGTATGACGTGGTGCTGGACGGCTCGGATAATTTTCCCACCCGCTACCTCGTCAACGACGCCTGCGTGATGCTGGGCACGCCGCTCGTCCACGGCGGGGGGATTCATTTGGGCGGGCAGGTGCTGACCGTCATGCCGCGACGCAGCGCCTGCCTGCGGTGCGTCTTTCCCGAGCCCCCGGCTGTCGGGGCGATTCCCAGCTGTCAGGACGCCGGCGTGCTGGGCAGCGCGGTGGGCGTCATTGGCACCCTGATGGCGCATGAGGCGCTGAAGCTGCTGTTAGGCATTGGCGAGCTGTGGACCAATCGGCTGCTTGTCTTCGACGGCTGGCGCGGCCGATTCCGCGAGGTGGCGGTGCGCCGCGATGCACAGTGCGCGATCTGCGGAGAGCACCCATCGATTCATCAGCTCGCGATGATCCCGGAAGAGGGCTGTAGAGACGCCGCATGGTTCGCAACCAGGAGGGAGCAGGATCCATGGCCAGAACGCAAGTGACGCTGATTTTTCCCCAGCACCTGATCAAGGAGCCGGTCATCTACATGATGTCGAAGGAGTACGACGTCATCCCGAACATCCGCCGCGCCAAAGTGACCGACAGTGTGGGCGAAGTCACGCTCGAGCTCGAAGGCTCCGATGACCACCTGAAGAAGGCCGTGGCGTTTTTGGAGAAGAAGGGCGTGAAGGTCGAGCCGGTCGTCGGCGACGTCGTGAGCTAATTCTGAAGTCAACCCGCATTTCTTCAACCCGCCTTCCGTTGCTCCGCGACTATGCGCTGCTAGGCTGCGCGCTTGCACTCGTGGCGCAGTGGATCCTTGTGCATGCCGTGGCACCCGGCGAGCTGGGGCCGGTGTGGGAGACCATCCTGCCTGGGCTGGCGATCTTCGGCGCCGCTGCGCTGCTGTCCTGGGGCGCGGAACTGGCCCAGCTGGAGATCTCGCAGGGACTCGCCATTGCCTTTCTCGCCCTTGTCGCGGTGCTGCCCGAGTACGCGGTGGACATGTATCTCGCATGGACCGCTGCGAAAGACCCCAGCTACACCGCGTTTGCCGCCGCGAACATGACCGGCGCCAATCGTCTGCTGATCGGCATGGGGTGGTCGGCGGTGCTGCTGGCGTACTGGGGCCGCTCGCGCCAACCGGCTATTGCGGTCAAGCCGGCGCAGCGCCTGGAGCTGGTGACGCTGCTGGTGGCGACACTCTACGCGTTCGTCATTCCCCTCAAACGCACCCTCTCGATCGTGGACACGTGTTTCCTCTTCAGCCTGTTCATCATCTACATCCGCGCCGCCAGTCAAGGGGCCGTTGAGGAGCCAGGCTTGGCCGGTCCGCCGGAGCGGCTGGCCTATCTGCCGCGCGCCTGGCGTCGGGCCGTCACCATCTGCTTGTTTCTCCTGCCGGCCTACGCGATCTTCATCTCCGCCGAGCCCTTCGCGAACGGGTTGCTCCACAACGCGCGGCACCTAGGGATTGAAGAGTTCATCCTGATTCAATGGCTGGCTCCGCTGGCCTCCGAGTCGCCGGAGTTCATCGTCGCGATCATCTTCGCGCTGCGCAACAACCCCACGGCGGGATTGGGCACGCTGGTCTCCTCCAAAGTCAACCAGTGGACGCTGCTCGTGGGCATGCTGCCGCTGGTCTACGCGATCTCCGGCGGGCATCTGCACCCCATGGTGCTTGATGCGCGTCAGGTGGAGGAAGTGTTTCTCACCGCGGCCCAGTCGCTGCTGGCGATCGTCATCCTCGCCAACCTCAACTTCGGAATGCTCGAGGCGCTGCTCCTGCTGGGGTTGTTCGTCCTGCAGTTTGTGTGTCCCACCCCTGCGATCCGGCTCTGGCTGGCTGTCGGCTACATTGTGATCGCGCTGGGCTACTGCGCCAACCACGCCTTCCGCCACTCTCTGGCCGAGTTGTTTCGCCGCGGCTGGCGCGCGCACGCGCCCGGCTCCCACGAGTGCCGTTCCAACTAACCCCGCTGAAGATCTCCCGGTTGGTACAGCAGGAACGGAACGGAGTTGCTCACCCGAACGGGACTCATCGAGTTGGAACGGCACGAGTAGTTGGCGCCCGCGCCCCCGCGGCGTTATAATAGTTGCTCAGGAGACCATTCCGAATGGCGCGCAAACCCTCCGCTCGTTCACGTCGTGCTCCTCGTCGGGTCAAACGTCTACGTGCCGTGGTGTCTTCCATCAAACGGACCGCGGCCGCCGTCGCGCGCAGGGTCCGTTCGTCGCGACGATCGACACGCCACGAATCGGGACCGTCCCCTTTTTCGCAAGGCAGAGCGCCCCTTCGAAAAACGGGACAGTCCCGCGCGCGCACACCGCGAGTCGCCGCAACAGCCCTGCCTCCGCTTCAACGCGTCTCGGTGGTGAGGAAGCCGGCGAGAGGTCCCACGCGGCGTGTGACGCGAGCGCGCGTTCCGGTGGTTGCGCCGCCGTCCCGGAAGGCCGCATCTCGGTCAACGGTCCCCCCTCCGCCAGCTTCAACACCGCCCGCGGTCTCATGTGCGACGTCGGTACATGTTGAGCCCGCCAGCGCCGTCGCATCGACGACGCCAGTGTCCCTCGCATCGATTGAGAGCCAGTTTTCCATCCCGACAGGCTACGGGGACGACCGCGTTGTCCTGATGGTGAAGGATCCCTGGTGGCTGTACGCCTACTGGGAGATCCAGCCGGGCACCGAACGCGCCGCCCGCCGCCAGCTGCTGCCGGAGGAGATCCCCGGGCTGCAGTCGGTCCTGCGGGTGTATGACGTGACGGGCGTGGACTACCCCGCGCAGTTGGCCCACCGATCGTTCGACATCCCGCTCTCGGGGCTGGCGACGAACTGGTACATCCACACGAACGCTCCGGATCGCTCATTCCTCGTCGAGATCGGCATCCTGACGCGCGCCGGGCGGTTTTTGCTGCTGGCGCGCTCCAATCGCGTGACGGCGCCGCGTGCTGGCCCGTCCGATGTCATCGATGAACAATGGATGACGACAGACGAGCTCTTTGCGCGGCTGGCGGGGTTGGGGCTGCGGCCCGGATCTAGCCCGTCGGGGTGGCTCCAGGCGGTGTCCGGCAGCTGGTCCTCGGCCGCGATGTACGGCGTGAGCCGCGTGCCCACCGTGCGCGGGTTCTGGTACCGGATCGACACCGACCTGGTGCTCCACGGCGCCACCGAGCCGCGCTCCACCGTGATCGTGCAGGGGCAGTCGGTGCCGGTGCGCAAGGACGGATCGTTCAGCCTGCGGCTGGCGCTACCCACCGGCACGCAAACGATCGAGATTCAGGTGACCTCGCCCAACGGGCAGATGACGCGCACCGCCACCCCCGTCGTGACGCTGGAGTGGAGCGGGGCGGCGTCGTCTGCGCCCAGCAAGCCGCCGATGCGCGCGACCCTCTCGCGCCCACCCGGGCAGGGGGGAGGGTCGGCGCCGTCATGACGGGCTTTCTCTCCATCATCCTGCACACGCATCTGCCCTTCGTGCGCCACCCGGAGCATGCGGAATTCCTGGAGGAGCGGTGGTTGTTCGAGGCGATCACCGAGACCTACCTGCCGCTGTTGGAGCGCTTCCACCGATTGGCCAATGACCGCACGCCGTTTCGCATCACGATGTCGTTCACGCCGACGCTGCTGGCGATGCTCTCCGACGGACTGCTCCAGGAGCGGTATCTGCGCCATGTGGAACGGCTCATCGAGCTTTCGGAGAAGGAGATTCAGCGCACCCGCTGGATGCCGCCGTTCCATCGGCTGGCCCTCTTCTACCATCATCGGTTCACGACCGCGCGAGCGCTCTACGTCGAGGTCTACCGCAGAGATCTCATCCGGGCGTTCCGCGAGTTGAGCGAGCGCGGATTTCTGGAACCGATCGCTTCCTGCGCGACGCACGGGTTTCTGCCGCTCATGGCGCTCCACCCCCAGGCGGTGCGCGCGCAAATCGACGTCGGGGTGCAGGCGTTTGAGCGCGCCTTCGGCCAGCACCCTGTGGGTTTCTGGCTGCCGGAGTGCGGCTACCAGCCAGGGCATGATGACATCCTCAAGTCCTACGGCATCCGCTACGTTATCACCGATGCGCACGGCCTCCTCTTCGGCAGTCCGCGGCCGAAGTACGGCGTCTACGCGCCGGCGCTGTGTCCTAGCGGTGTCGCGGCGTTCGGCCGGGACCTGGCATCCTCGAAGAGTGTCTGGAGCGCCGAGGAGGGCTACCCCGGGAACGTCGACTACCGGGAGTTCTACCGCGACATCGGCTACGACGTGGAGTACGACTACGTGCGGCCGTACCTCAACGGCGATGGCACGCGCCTGAACACCGGCATCAAGTACTACCGCATCACGGGCAAGACCGACGACAAACAGCCCTACGATCCGGATCGAGCACTGGAGAAAGCGGCCGAGCATGCAGGGAACTTCATGTTCAACCGCGAGCAGCAGGTGCAGCACTTGCGATCGATCATGGATCGCGCCCCGATCATCGTCAGCCCGTATGACGCCGAGCTCTTCGGCCACTGGTGGTTCGAGGGGCCGGATTGGCTGGAGATCCTGATGCGCAAGATCCACACCGAGCAGCAGCACGTGCAGCTCATCACGCCGTCGGAGTACTTCCAACACTATTCCGTGAATCAAGTGCTCCAGCCGGCGATGTCCACCTGGGGCAACGGCGGCTACAACGATGTGTGGCTCAACGGCGCCAACGACTGGATCTACCGGCATCTGCACACGATGGTCGAGCGGATGACTGAACTGGCGAATACCCATCGCCAGCCGGATCCGCTGCGCCAGCGGCTTCTCAACCAGATGGCCCGGGAACTCTTGCTCGCGCAGGCCTCGGACTGGGCCTTCATCCTGAAAACGCAGACGCACACGGCCTACGCCTACCGACGGCTCCACAGCCATCTCGCGCGTTTCAATCATCTCTATGAAGCCGTGCGCCAGCCGCAGCCTGACGAAGCGGTCCTCTCCAAGCTTGAAGCGACCGACAACCTCTTTCCCTTCCTGGACTACCGCGTGTACGCTACCGCATGATCCCACCCCCTGCGGCGTGGCCTGCGGCCAGTCGCTGGCCCACAACGGGTGAGGGACGTCGAGCCAGCGACTGCGTCGCCGAAGGCGACGCGCCACAGGGGGTGGGATGAAGATCTGCTGTATCGCCTCGGAAGTCGACCCGTTTGCCAAAACCGGCGGGCTGGCCGATGTGGCCGCCGCGCTGCCCAAGGCGCTTGCCGGCCTAGGCCACGACGTGCGCGTCATCATGCCGCTCTACCGCCAGGTGGATCGCGCGAAGTTCGGCGTGACACCCACGCAGCTGCAACTCTCCATCCCCATCGGCCCGCAGACCTGCGAGGGCCGGGTGTGGCAGGCGCGGCTGCCCAAGACGCAGGTGCCGGTCTACTTCATTGAGCAGAGCGCCCTCTTTGACCGCGACGGGCTCTACCAGGTCCAGGGCAAGGACCATCCGGATAACCTCGCGCGCTTTAGCTTCTTTTCCCAGGCGGCGCTGCGCCTGCTGCGGCTTCTGGAGTGGCAGCCCGACGTCGTGCATTGCCACGACTGGCAGGCCTCGCTGGTGTGCGCGCACCTGGCGTGGGGCGCCTTGGGGCGCGAGTCGTGGTTCGCGTCCATGGCCTCGGTGCTGACGATTCATAACCTCGCCTACCAAGGATTGTTCCCACGAGAGCAGTGGGCGCTCACCGGCCTGCCTGAGTCCGCGTTCTCGATGGATGGCCTGGAGTACTACGGGCAGATCAACTGCCTCAAGGGCGGCCTGGTGTCGGCGGACACCCTCACGACCGTCAGTCCCACGTACGCCAAGGAGATCCAGACGCCGGATGTCGGCTGCGGCCTTGAGGGGGTGTTGGCGGTCCGCACGCCGGACCTGGTGGGGATCTTGAACGGGATCGATCCTGATGAGTGGAATCCGGAGACGGACCCCCACATCGAGGCGCGCTACTCCGCGGCCAAGGTCTCCGGAAAATCGCTGTGCAAGCTGGCACTTCAGAAGCGGCAGCAATTACCCGAGCACCACGGGCTGCTGATCGGCATGATCCAGCGCCTGGCAGAGCAGAAGGGCATCGACATTTTTGTCGCCGCCATGGAGCAGTTGATGACGCTGCCGATCCAGTTCGTGATCCTGGGCACCGGGGATCCCACGTACCACGAGCAGCTCAAACAGCTGAGTGCTACGTTTCCGGGGCGCATCGGGCTCAACTTAACCTTCGATAACGCGCTCGCCCACCAGATCGAAGCCGGCGCGGACGCGTTCCTGATGCCGTCGCGCTTTGAGCCGTGCGGTTTGAATCAGATGTACAGCATGCGGTTTGGCACGGTGCCGATTGTGCGCCGCGTCGGGGGGCTGGCCGATACCGTGGTGGATGTGAGTCCGCAGACCATGCCAAACGGCACCGCGACGGGCTTTATCTTCGAGCCGTATACCGCGCAGGCGCTGGTGGGTGCGGTGCAGCGCGCGGCGGCGGCGTTTGGAGACCACACGCTGTGGAGCACCGTGATGCGTCACGGGATGGCGCTCGACGTCTCCTGGAATCGCTCGGCCCGCGAGTATGTGAAGGTGTATGAGCGGGCTCTCGCCAAGCAATCGAAAGCCGCTGTAGGCTCGAGGCTCTAGGTTGAAGACTCGCAATTTCCAAC
Organism: uncultured Planctomycetales bacterium; assembly: GCA_964372775.1. GTDB lineage: Bacteria > Omnitrophota > Gorgyraeia > Aquiviventales > Aquiviventaceae > CAYJRJ01. Next base: position 14,986 of record CAYJRJ010000016.1, read on the forward strand.
CTCCAACCTCCAACCTCCAACCTCCAACCTTCAGCCTTGAGCCTTCAGCTTCCATGATCGTCACGGTCACACTCAACCCCTCCCTCGATGAGTGGGTCCACCTGCCGGCCCTGCGTCCCGGCGACCCTTCGACTCGCGCCACCCCGCCTTAGCGGGGTGGGCTCGCTCAGGATTCCGCCCCACGGGCGAACGTGCAGGGGCCACGGGCTTTGCCCGTGGGGTTCCACAGCGCTCACGCCCGGGACCGAGTTGTGCCATCGTGTCGATGTGAAGCGCCTGCTGCCGCGTGTTCGTCTCAGGCGGGTGGCGGCGACCTTCTCCGGTTGACAGATTGGTGTGGGGGTTGACGCTCTGTGGGGGCTCTGATAGACTGAGGCTCACGTGTCGATGCGCGGCGACTATCTGTTGAGCGGGCTCGTGATTGTGCTGGGTCTGATTGCGACCGGCGTCGGCGTGACGGCTGCCGCCCACCGACTTCGCACGGCGCGCCGCACGTTCCGGAAGCTTGAAACGCTCTACGATGCCATGCCAGAGAGCTGGGGCTCCTGGTTCGTCGGAGGGTTCTCCAGTTTGACGATTGGGACCCATTGGTTGCGGGCCGCCATGACGCTCGCGGCCTGGGCGATCGCCGGCCTCAGTCTCGTGTGGCTCGGTCTGCAATCCTTCTGGCGTTTTTGACTCCGTCGCCCGCGTCCACCAGTCGTTGACCCTCGCATCCTCACATGCCACGACCGAAAGTCAGTGTGATCGGCGCAGGCCAAGTGGGTGCTACCACCGCGCATCTGCTGGCCCTCAAGGGGCTGGCGGACCTCGTGCTCATTGACGTCATCGAGGGATTGGCGCAGGGCAAAGCGTTGGACATGCGCCAGGCCGCGCCCATCGAGGGCTTCAGCGTGGCGGCGCATGGGACGACCGACTTCGACGCGCTGGCGGGCAGCCGGCTCGTCGTGATCACGGCGGGGCTCTCCCGCAAGCCGGGCATGACGCGGGACGATCTGCTGGCGGCCAACGCGAATATCGTCGGGCCGATCGCCGAGCGCATCACGCGCCTGGCCCCGGAGGCGATCATCATCGTCGTGACGAATCCGCTCGATGTCATGGTGGCCCTCGCCCTGCAGCGCAGCGGCTTCCCGCGCGCACGGGTCATGGGAATGGCGGGCGTACTCGATAGCGCGCGGCTGCGGGCGTTTGTGGCCGAGCGGCTCGGGGTCGCCCCGCGCGAGGTGCAGGCGATGGTGCTAGGCTCCCACGGGGATCTGATGGTGCCGCTGAAGCGTTCCATCACCGTCAGCGGACAGTCGGTCGCAGGACGCATCCCGGATCAGGAACTCGAGCGCATCCTCCAACGCGCCAAGGAAGGTGGCGCGGAGATTGTGTCGTTGTTGAAGCAGGGCAGCGCCTTCTACGCGCCGGCCAGCAGCGTCGTCGAGATGGCTGGCGCGATCCTGGGGAACACGCACGCGGTGCTGCCAGTGTGCGCGTGGCTGGAAGGCGAGTACGGCCTGCGCGATGTGTGTATCGGGGTGCCGGCGCAGTTGGGCGCGCCGGGCATCGAGCGCGTCGTGGAGATGCCCCTGAACGAGGAAGAGCGCGCCGCGCTCACGAAGTCGGCGCAGCAGGTCGAGCAGATGATCAAGCAGCTTTCGACGATTCAGACAGGCACGCGATGAGCCAGATGCCGGACGTCGCCGCGCCAAAAATCGCCAAAGGCCTTGAGGGGGTCATCGCCGATGAGACGCGCATCTCCGAGGTCGATGGGCAGCAGTGCCAGCTCATCTACCAGGGCTACAACATCGACGAGCTCGTCGGACGGGCGAGCTACGAGGAGGTCAGCTACCTCCTCTTCCACGGAGAGTTGCCGACTCGCGCGCAGCTCGCGCAGTGGGCCGGGCAGCTGGATGCGCACCGGGCACTCGATCAGCGCGAACGGGCCATGCTCGAGAGCTTGCCGCGCGAGGCCGGGCCGATGGCGCTGTTGCGGACGGTCATGTCGGTGCTCGGCCTCTATGACACGGAGGCAGAGCAGGGCACGGTCGACGTGATCCGACGGGAAGCGGTGCGCGCCATTGCCAAGACGACGACGATTGTGGCCGGCATCGGACGGCTGCGCCAAGGCCAGCCGCTCGTCGAGCCGAAGCCGGGCCTGGGCCACGCCGCGAACTTCCTCCTGATGCTGCACGGGTGCTCGCCCTCCGAGGCTCAGGCGAAGGCGCTGGATGCGTACTTCATCCTGCTGGCGGATCATGGCTTTAACGCCTCGACGTTCACCGCGCGCACCGTGACCTCGACGCAGTCCGATTTCTACTCCGCGATCGTGGCCGCCATCGGCTCGCTGCGCGGGCCGCTGCATGGGGCGGCGAACCGCAAGGCGATGGAGATGCTGCGAGAGATCGGGACCGAGGCGCAGGTCGAGCCTTATGTGAAGAAGACGCTTGCTGACCGCAAGCGGCTCATGGGCTTCGGCCACCGCGTCTACAAGGGTCCGGACCCGCGGGCGAAGCACCTCAAAGAGTTCGCCAAACAGCTGGGCGAGGCCAACGGCGATCTGACGTGGTTCCTGATTTCGGAGCGGCTGCAGGAGGCGGTCTGGAAGGCCAAACAGCTGTACATCAACGTCGACTTCTATTCCGCGTCGCTCCTCCACTATCTCAACATTCCCACCGAGCTCTTCACGACGATGTTCGCGTGCGCGCGCATCGCGGGCTGGTCCGCGCACATCATCGAGCAGGCCTCGAACAACCGCCTCATCCGGCCCCTCGCGCTCTACACCGGGCCGCGCGACCGCCGTTTCGTGCCGCTCGACCAACGGCCCTCCCCTAATGCCAGCTGAAGGCCCAAGGCTGAAGGCTCAAGGCAATTGCCTCCAGCCTCCAGCCTCCAGCCTCCAGCTTCCATGAAGCTCCACGAATATCAAGCCAAGCAACTCTTCGCCTCGGCCGGCATCCCGATTCCCCGCGGTCTGGTTGCGAAGACGCCCGCGGAGGCCTCCAGCGCGTACGATAGCCTTCGCGGGCAGCGCCAGGGCGCAGACGGCTTCATCTGCAACGTCAAAGCCCAGCTGCACGCCGGAGGACGCGGCAAGGCCGGCGGCATTCGTACCGCCTCTAGCGCGCAAGAGGCCTCTACCCAGGCCTCCCAGCTCTTGGGCTCGCGCCTGGTGACGCACCAAACCGGTTCCGAAGGTCTTCCGGTTTCCGCGGTGCTGCTCGAAGAGCGCATCGATATCGCCCAGGAGCTGTACCTCGCCGTCACCGTTGACCGGTTTCGGGCCCAACCGGTGTTTCTGGCCAGCCGACGGGGCGGGGTGGATATTGAGGACGTCGCCCGAACCGAACCGAAGGCGATTGTGCGCGAATCGTTTGACGTGGAGGATGGTCCATCCGCTGCGCAGCTCGCACGGCTGGCCGCCACCCTCGGCTGCACGGGTCCGTTGCAAGATGCCTGCGTGAAGCTCGCACTTGGGCTCTGGGCGTTCTGTGAGTCGCACGACGCCTCGCTTGTTGAAGTCAACCCGTTGGTCGTCACGAAAGATCAGCGTCTGCTGGCGCTGGATGCAAAAGTCACGCTGGATGAGAACGCGCTCTTTCGCCATCCGGATCTGGCCGCCCTGCGCGATGAGAGCCAGGAACATCCGTTGGAGCTCAAGGCCGGCCGCATCGGCATCTCCTACGTCGGCCTCGACGGCACCATCGGCTGCCTGGTCAACGGGGCGGGGCTGGCCATGGCGACGAATGACATCATCAAGCTCTGCGGCGGCAACCCGGCGAACTTCCTCGACGTCGGTGGCGGCGCCAATGTGGAGCAAGTGACGAACGCGTTTTCGATCATTCTGGCCGATCCGAAGGTGACAGCGGTGCTCGTGAACATCTTCGGGGGCATCATGCGCTGCGATTGGGTCGCCCAAGGGCTGCTCAACGCCACACAGCAGCTCGAGGTCAAGGTGCCCATCGTCGTGCGCCTGCAGGGAACGAACGTCGAGGAAGGAAGGCGGCTGCTGGCTGGCGCAAAGCGGCTGAACGTGATCAGCGTTGACGAGTTGGAGGCGGCGGCCCGCAAGGTGGCGGAGCTCGCCAAATGAGCAACACATCCCTCGGCTCAAGGCTCAAGGCTCAAGGCTCAAGGCAGTGGCCTTCAGCCTTCAGCCTTCAGCCTTCAGCTGCGTGGCGCCGTTCCTCATGAGCATTCTTGTCAACAAGGATACTCGCGTCATAGTCCAGGGCATCACGGGGCAGGCCGGCAGCTTCCACACCGAGAAGATGCTGGAGTACAAGACTCCGGTGGTCGGCGGAGTGACGCCAGGCAAGGGTGGGGGCGCGGTCCACGGCGTGCCGGTCTTCAACACCGTGCAGGAGGCGGTCACGGCGACGGGAGCGAACGCCACCGTGATCTTCGTGCCGGCGACGTTCGCCTACCAGGCGGTCCTCGAGGCGATTGAGGCCGGCCTGCCGCTCCTCGTCATGATCACCGAAGGCATCCCCACTCTCGATGTGGTGCGCATCAAACGCCGCATCGCCGGCACCGCGATCCGTCTGATCGGCCCCAACTGTCCCGGAGTCATCACGCCGGGTGCGTGCAAGGTCGGCATCATGCCAGGCTACATCCACCGGCCGGGCGCGGTCGGGGTGCTCTCGCGCAGCGGCACGTTGACGTATGATGCGGTCTACCAGCTCACCGAGGCCGGGCTGGGCCAGTCCACCTGCATCGGCATCGGCGGCGATCCGGTGATCGGCTCAGGTTTCACCGATCTGTTGCCGCTCTTCGAGGCGGATGCGCAGACCGAGGCGATGGTCCTCATCGGCGAGATCGGGGGCACCGAGGAAGAAGAAGCGGCGGCCTACATCAAGGGGCACGTGCGCAAGCCGGTCTTCGCCTTCATCGCCGGGATCATGGCGCCCAAGGAAAAACGGATGGGCCATGCGGGTGCGATCATCGCCGGCGGCAAGGGCACCGCGGTGGAGAAGATGGCGGCGTTGCGCGCTGCGGATGTGACCGTGGTGGAAAGTCCGGCCGCGATTGGCCGCACCGTCCGCGCTTCGCTCACCAAGCGCGGCGTTTCAGTCCAATGAATGCCATCTATCCGATCGCACCATTTGACGGGCGGGTCCTGGCAGGGTGGTGCTGCGCCGGAACGCTCGCCCCGCCCCACCGAGGCGGGGCTTCGCTCGGCTTCCGGGCCTCGCTCGTCCTCGCTGCGCTCGGACACCGTGGCCGCTCGGCCCTCCAGACGTCCGGCTTCGCATCCACCCTGCCACCCGCCCGAGTTGTTCGGTCGCCTGTCACTTGACGCCGTTTGTTGACCAGCCTTCGGATCGTGTGCTACACTGGATATCGACGGTGATTCCGTAAAGGAGGCGCCCATGAAAGATCGCATAGAGCGCGTCATTAACCGTATTCGGCCGGCCGTGCAGATGGACGGCGGCGATATCGAGCTCGTCGACGTGGTGGACGGGCTGGTCAAAATCCGCCTCGTCGGCAGCTGTCAGGGCTGCCCGTCCTCAACGATGACCCTGAAGATGGGCATCGAGCGGGCCATCCGCGCCGAAGTGCCGGAGATCACCGGCGTTGAAGCCATCTCGGAATGAGTTAGCGACCAGCCCCCACACCAAACTGCGTATCGCCCACGAATTAGCTCACCGGACCGCTCCCCTTCACTGAATTCGCTGCTGCACCCGGATTGCTGGATGCAGTTTGGTGTGGGGGCAAGTGACAGTTGACGCGGTAGAGTCAGACGCCTGAGAGCCTTCCCAGGCGTTTTGCGTTTCTCCAAGCATTAACACTTGACAACTCCGTTGGCATTCTATAGGATTGAGTCTCATATGAGACCCGGTCTCAATACGTCCAGCAAGCGGCTTGTGGGGATCGAGCGGCTCCTGCACAGCAAGGGCATCCGCGTGACCGCTCAGCGGCGGCTGGTGATCCGCCGGGCGGTGAGCTTCCTCCATTTCACCTCGGAAGAGCTGGTCAAGGACGTGCGCGCCATCGATTCCTCCGTGGCCCGGGGCACCGTGTTTCGGACCCTCGGGCTACTCCATCAAGCCGGCGTGGTGGAGAAGCACGACTTTCGCTACGGTCCGCCCAACTACGAGGTCACCTTCGGCAAGGCCCACCACGATCACCTGATGTGCGTCCTGTGCGGCGAGATCATCGAGTTCCAGGAGCCGCGCGTGGAGCGGATCCAGGACGAGGTCGTCACGCGCTTCGGCTACCAGCTCCTGTCCCACACGCATAAGCTCTATGGGCTCTGCCGCGCCTGCCAGCACCGCGATCCCAAGCGCACGGCAAAGCCCCCACACCTGCATGTCGAGGAGATTGTGGCCTGATCCCACCCCCTACCGGAGGCGGCGCTTGGATGAACATCAGAGCAGGTTTTCACACACAGGTAATCGCGCCGCCTGAGCGCGGCGAGCAAATGTACCAGTGTGTGCGCTCGTCCCGCCTCCGGCGGGACCCGGCAGGTGGTGGGATGATGCGGCTCGTTATCGTGAGTGCCGTGTGGCTCCTGATCTTGAATGGATGCGCAGGTCCGTCAGCGTACGCCCGGCTGGCTTCGGGACAGGAAGCGATGTGCAAGCACTGCAATTGCCTCATGCCTGCGGGGACGGATCCGGAGCACACGTGTCCCGCGTGCGACTGCGGGTACGTGGCCCGTCAGTGTGTACGCGGACACTGAATCCGATGTCCCCCGAGAGGCTTGATCAGATTGCACGCGCGTTAGACGGCCTGCGCTATGGCTCCGTCCAGCTCGTGGTCCACGACGGAGAGATCGTGCGGATTGAGCGTGTTGAGCGAACCCGGCTGACCTTGCCCGAGGAAGCCCCAGCTTTCACCCGGCACCGACCGACCCCCACCCCGGAGGTTCGAGGCCATGCAGCGAAGGAGTCCTGATGCATGTTCGACTCTGGGGGTACGGTGTGGTCTGTCTTATGGTGATGTGGGCCGCGCCACCTATCGCGCAAGCCCACCTGCGGGATTATCTTGTGAACCTGGACTACTACACGGCGAAGCGGGGAGAGTTTGAAGTGGAGTTCTTCAACGACGTGCATCTCTCCGAGTTCGACAACGACGATACGTATGACACCAAGCACCAGATGGAGCTCGAATACGGGGTGACGGATCATCTCCAGCTCGCCTACTACGAAGTGTACACATGGGACCGCACCAAAGACTGGGAGCGCGACCAATTCAAGATTGAGGCCAAGGTACGGCTCGCGGAGGCTGGGCAGTGGCCCGTGGACGTGACGCTCTACACGGAGTACAAAAATCCGGACGGCCCGCGGGAGCGTCGCAGCGACGCCATCGAGAACAAGCTGATTCTCAGCAAGGATCTCGGTCCCTGGAATCTGGTTGGGAATGTCGTGTGTGAGAAGAACATCAACACGCACAGCGACTGGAAGTTCGAGTATACCGCGGGTGTCAGCTACGGGCTCACCCCTCGGACGCGCATCGGGCTGGAGTTGAAAGAAACCTTGGGCAACGCGGATGAATTCGGCGTTCACCGCACGGATCACCAGATCCTGCTCGTGCCGGGGATCTACACCAGCGTGACCCCGCACATCCGCATTCTGGCGGGTCCGGCGTTCGGGCTGACACGCGCCAGCGACGATCTGCAATTGCGCAGCATTGTGGAGGTGGAATTTTAATGCTCGAGATCATCCCCCAGCAGTGGTGGTTGGGTTTGTTGGCCGGTGCGACGATTTTCCTAGGGTTGCCCGTCGCGCGGGTGAAGGTCGTCTCGATCAAGACGAAGGCGTTGCTCAATGCGATCGCGACCGGCATCCTCATTTTTCTCCTCGTGGAGATCACAGGGCATGTCTTGGAAGAGATTGAGGAGCTCATCGAAGACGCCGCGATCGGCCACACTAGCCTCTCGGAGGCGATCCAGCTGGGTGGGCTATTTGCCCTTGGGTTTGCGGTCGGCCTCCTCGGACTGGTGTTCTTTGAACAGCGCTACCTGGGTGCCGCCAAAGACGCTGCACCGCCCAGACGATCCAAGCAGGTCGCCATGATGATTGCGCTGGGCCTGGGATTGCACAATTTCAGCGAGGGGCTGGCGATCGGACAGGGGTACGCGAGCGGCGCGTTTCAGTTGGCCTGGCTCTTGGCGATCGGGTTTGCGCTCCACAACGCGACCGAGGGCTTCGGCATTGCAGCACCCCTGTCCGGCCAACAGGTGAGCTGGGGATTTTTAGCCAAGGCCGGATTGCTCGCCGGCGGACCGACGTTCGTCGGAGCGGTCGTCGGCGGCTGGTGGAGCAACAAACCCACCGAGGTCTTCTGCCTGGCGCTGGCCTCCGGCACGATTCTCTATGTCATTGGTGAACTGCTGCATCTGGGGCGCCAGCTCAAGGAAGAAACCGTCGTCGGTGTCGGACTTCTGGCGGGGTTTTGCATCGCCGTGGTGACGGATTTCGTGCTGGTCGCCGCAATGCACGGCATGGGCGCCCCGGTGTCGAATGAGGTGGGGGAGTCACCGTACTACGTGCAGGAGGTGGGCGAGCACCGCCCGCGCCACGGGGGATATTTCGGCGACGCGGAGGATCTCTATCACTACGAAGTGGTGCTCGATGCCCCGAATCGAATGCGGCTCTATGTCAACGACGAGCGCAACCTGCCACTCAACGTCCAACAGCTCACAGGGCGATGGACCCTCAATGCGGGCACGGCCTCAGAAGTCAGCGGGACGTGTACGCCATCCATTGACGGCGGGTATTTCACCGCCACCCTGCCCACATTCACCAAGGAGCCGGTCCACCTTGAAGTCGCGGTCCTGAAAGGCTCCATCTGGGCACCTGTCGAGTTCTACCTGCCCCCACCGTGAGCAGGCCAGAAGCCGGTGATCAACCGGTCCAGCTCGTCCAGGTCGACCGGCTTGCACATGTAGGCCGTCGCGCCATCCCGCAGCGCCTGCTGGGCGACCTCCTCAGTATCCAGCGCCGTGAGCATGATGACGCGCGGCGGGGAGAGGCGTGAGCGCACCAGCTTGAGCAGCTCCAGGCCTGAGAGGCCCGGCATCACGATGTCGAGCAGCACGACATCAGGGCTGAGCAGCTCCAGCTGCTGGAGCGCCTCGGTGCTGGTGGAGGCGGTGGCGACCTCGTAGTGGCGGTGCTGCAAGAACTCCGACACGAGGCGGCAGAACTTCGCCTCATCGTCAATGACCAGCACGCGGGTCGGCTTCCTGCCTATCTGAGCCATCGCGCTATCCTACCACAATCCACTCTGCTATAATATGTGGTTGCCATGTCGTTGTTACGCATCGCGTTAGCGCAACTCAACCCCACGGTGGGAGATATCAGCGGAAACCGCCGGCTCATCGAGGCGGCCATCCGTCACGCCCGGACCTGGCGCGCGGATCTGGTGGTGGTGCCGGAGCTCGCCCTGACCGGCTATCCGCCGGAGGATCTGCTCCTCAAGCCCAAGTTCGTCGAGGCCAACCGCGAGGCGCTCCGGATGCTGGTGGGAGCCTCTCATGGGATCGTGGCGGTGGTCGGTTTCGTGGATCGAGACCCAGCCGGACGCCTCTTCAATGCGGCCGCCATCCTGGATGACGGGCGGCTGGCGGCAACCTACGCCAAGCAGTGCCTGCCCAACTACGGCGTCTTCGATGAGAAGCGCTACTTTCAGCAGGGGACCCGTCCTCTTCTGTTGCAGATGGGGGGCGTGCGCGCGGGTCTGACGATCTGCGAGGATCTCTGGGAGGAATGGCCGTCCAGGGTGCTCGCCCGTGCCGGCTGCCAGCTTCTCGTCAATCTCTCTGCCAGCCCGTACCATGCCGGTAAGCTCGGGCTGCGGGAGCGGCTGTTTCGCCAGCGCGCCAAGACGAACCGGCTGGCGATCGCCTCTTGCAACCTTGTCGGCGGCCAGGATGAGCTGGTGTTTGATGGTGGCAGCCTCATCCTCGACGCCGCTGGTCGCGGGCTGCGGCGGGGCGCGCAGTTTCGTGAGGAGTTGGTGCTCTACGATTTTGCGCCCCACCAGCTCGGACGAGCGCGAGGGGGCAGGGGTCTGCGCGTCGTGGCGCTGCGTCATGCGCCGACAGAGCGCCCGCCGCTCTCGCCCGTCGTGACGATGTCCAGTGAACGGTTAGGTTCCGTGGAAGAGGTGTACGATGCGCTCACCCTCGGGATGTACGATTACGTGCACAAGAACGGTTTTTCAACAGTGGTCCTGGGGCTCTCGGGCGGCATCGATTCCTCGCTGACGGCCTGCATCGCGGCCGATGCGCTCGGCCCGTCGCACGTCATGGGTGTGGTGATGCCCTCGCGCTTTTCGTCCACCCAGACCCAGGAGGATGCCAAGCAGCTCGGCCGTCTGCTTGGCATCGAGGTGCGCGAGATCTCGATCGATCCCGTGTTCCAGGCCTACCTCGACACGCTCAAGCCGTACTTCGAGGGCCGCAAACCGGATGTGTCGGAGCAAAACATCCAGGCGCGCATCCGCGGCAATCTGCTCATGGCGCTCTCGAACAAGTTCGGGTGGCTGGTCCTGACCACCGGCAACAAGAGCGAGATCGCCACCGGCTATACCACACTCTACGGCGATATGGCGGGCGGATTGGCCATCATCAAGGATGTGCCCAAGACGCTGGTCTACCAGCTCGCCAAGTTCCGCAACCGCCGCGGGCCGGGTGCCCCGATTCCACAGCGCGTCATCGAGCGCGCGCCGACCGCCGAGCTGGCCCCCAACCAGCGGGATCAGGACACGCTGCCGCCCTATGAGGTGCTGGACCGTATTCTCAAGGCGTATGTGGAGGAGGACCGCAGCGTGCGCGAGATGCTCGCGATGAACCAGGTGCCGCCGCAGATGATCCGCCGGGTGGTCCAGATGGTGGATGACGCGGAGTACAAGCGACGCCAGGGCACGCCGGGGATCAAGATCACCCCGAAGGCGTTCGGCAAGGACCGCCGGATGCCGATCACCAACCGCTACCATCAGGGCTGACGATGTATCGCGTGCTGTTCATCACCAATGACGCCTCGGGCAAAAAACCGCTGAAGTCGGCGCTGTTGGAGCGAGGTTTCTCGGTCAGCTTGCTGACTTCTGCGGACGCGCTCAAGGAGACGTTCGAGCCGCCGAAGGCGGACGTCATCGTGATGGACCTGGAACGATGCGCCACGGACGCCTCGAAGCTGTGCCACACGCTCAAGCGCGAGCGTGTGCTGAAGGAACTGCCGCTCATCTTGCTGGTCACTGAAGAGCAGTTGGGCAAGCTCGACTTCAGTTGGGGGATCGATGACTATCTGACATTGCCGGTGAGCCCGGTGCGCCTGGCCCAGCGGCTTAACTTCCTCGTCTGGAAACTCCACCGGGTCGCGCCCACGAACGGCTTCGTGCAGGGAGGGCTCGTGGTGGATTTCGAGCGCTATGAGGTCCTCGTGGATGGCGAGCCGGTCGACCTGACCTACAAGGAGTTTGAGCTGCTCAAGTTCCTGGCGATGCACCCCAGCAAGGTCTTCAGCCGGGAGGCGCTGCTCGATAAGGTGTGGGGCTACGACTACTACGGCGGCACCCGCACCGTCGATGTCCACATCCGCCGCCTGCGCGCGAAGATCGAAGTCGGGGGTGCCGCCTACATCGAGACCATCCGCAACGTGGGCTACAAGTTCCTCGCTCCTGAGTAAGTCGTTGTTACGACGATTTAACCCCGTTGTTATCCGCTTGTAACATCCCTCCGTTACGCTCCTCGCCATGGCGGACACCATGGCACAGCCGATGGCCTTGCGCTTTGGCGACCTCATCATTGACCTGGAACGCTATCGGGTGCTCTTGGGTGAGGAGCCGGTGGCGCTGCCCTATCGCGAGTATGCGCTCTTGGTGTACTTGGCCTCTCGAATCGGGCAAGTGGTGCACAAGCGTCAACTCCTTGAAGAAGGCTTAGGCCGGCACGATCTCGGCGGCCTGCGGATGGTGGATGAGCACATCCGGCACCTCAAGAGCGTGTTGGAGCGGGGCAAGCGCACCGTCATCACCGCGGTGGGGGATTCCGGCTACCGGTTCGAAGTCAATGCGTAGCCTGCCGATATCAGATATCGCCCTAGGCAAGGCGATATCTGATATCGGGGCTGAAAGTAACATGGAATTAACATGGTTGTGATTTGCGCGTAACGTGCGGGGTGTAACCTTCGCGATATGCACCAGGCTGTGGGGGCGTTTAACAAAGGAGGGGAGTCCATGCGAATCTCATGGATGAAGTGGATGGTAGCCGTCGGGTGTGTGCTGATGGCGGCGATTCCTGTTCAGGCCGACGAACCGGAAACGGCGGCGCTGAAGGCGGATATTGAAGTGTTGAAGAAGCGGTTGACGCAGTTGGAGGGTAAGCTGGCGACTGCCGAGATCCAGGGAGGCGCGACCAGCATTGGGGAGAAAGGGGTTCCCGGCTTGCTTCAGCTGCCCAGCGGTCTCGCAGGGCTTCAGATGAGCGGGTACACCGACATCTCCTACGTGTACAACTTCAACGAGCAGAATAACTTTGGCAACAGCGGTCGGGTGTTCGACACCGAAGGCAACGGAGTCACCATTCACGCGGCTGAGCTCGTGCTCGAAAAGCCCCTCTCTGATGAACACCCAATTGGATTTCGGACAGACTTGTTCTTCGGCGACGACGCTGAGGTCTTCCACGCGACCGGGTTAGGAGGTGGCGCGACCGGACCCGCCACCATCGTTAATAACTTTGACCTCCAGCAGGCGTACATCACGCTGCGCGCTCCTGTCGGCGATGGCCTCGATTTCAAGGTGGGAAAATTCGTCACGTTGCTCGGTGCGGAAGTGATCGAAAGTCCGGCGAACTGGAACTTTTCTCGCTCGTACATGTTCGGCTACTCCATTCCGTTTACCCACACCGGCTTCTTGGCAAGCTACCCCCTCTTTGGTGAAATGGGCTCAACGACCTTGGGGGTCGTCAACGGGTGGGACATTGTTGATGACAATAACAAAGCGAAAACGTTTCTTGGGAACGTGACATTGGGGCCATGGAATAACGTGACGCTCTCCTCGAACTTCGTCTACGGTGCCGAACAGGCCAACAACAGCCACGACCAGCGGGGTGTGATCAGCAATGTGTTGAGCTGGACCGTCAACGATCAGTTGTCCCTGATGGCGAACTGGGACTACGGCCATGAGGAGGACGCCATTGGAGTGGGCGCAGCTGGAGGTAGCGGTGCGGACAAC
>CAYJRJ010000017.1:0-26056 GCA_964372775.1 uncultured Planctomycetales bacterium
CGCAGCGCCTCGATGAACACCTGCGGATCACGGACTTGACCTTCGAACATTTTCGTCTGATTTCACAGATTTTAAAAGCTGATTACACAGATGTGGTTGTAAACTGCGCCTTCACCGATGACCGGCTGACAAACCAGAGCACAAAAACGTTCCATCCAAGTGCGGGCAAGAGCCGAACCCATAGCCACTCATGAGTAGTCTCTGCCTGCTGCCGCACTAGAGCTTGCAGGGCTGGATGGTTTGTCATCTGACGCCATAACTCCATAGATTGGGATTGGTAGGAAGGAAACCAAATCACGGTCCACACAATCGTGACGAGCGATAGGGTCGCCTGCCAAGTGGCCACGTCTCTGGCCCAGCCCCTCAATCTCAGCATCCCAATCCCCGCCAGCAGCGCTGCCACACCCAACAGTCCTCGGATCACATGATAAGCTTGCACATCCGGTCTTGCTAGCTGTTCTCTCATCATGCGGACAGCGTCTTGCATCATCTGGTCGTTCTGCTGCTTTTCCTGCCGAATGCTCGCCAGATCTGCCAGCTGCTTGTCATTCAGTCCGCGCTCTCGAGCCTGCTGCCAATTCGCCTGGTCCTGCGCCTCAAAGCTGTCAGAAATTCGCTGCCAGGTCCGTTCGAGTAAAGTTGGCTGCGCACGCTGGGCCACATCTACAGCGAGGCCGCATACCCCGCCGAGGATCATGAAGATCGGGACTGCAGTGAGTCCCGCCGATCGCTTGCTCATCGCCGGCTCAGATTTTCAAACGCCACTTCTTGGTCCCGATAATCGTCATACCCACAAGCTTCCTGCCGCGATACCGCAGGAGCACGTTATCATCCTGAAGCACGCTATCCGTGGCTCGCTGCGGCTTTTGGAAGCTGACGTACAAGACATCCGCTTCCCGATCGTAATCAACCCAGAGATGATCCGAAGAAAGCCGCCTGAGGTGCGGCATGGCTTGGAAGACGTCTCTCACCACCTGCCGATCAGCTACCGCTTTCGCCATACCACACCTCGTTTCTGAATCCGTTCAGGTTGAGTCGTGAAAAAGGCCGTAATGACAAACCCGTCTTCCCGGCCGAGCTCCTTGTAGACCACGACCAGCGTCTGATCCTCCACCCTCTTCAGCGCGAGCAGCTCACCGGATTTTCCTCGGACGATCGCCTCAGGCTCTGCAACAGTTTCCACGACGCGTTCTCGATATCCTGCCACATCATCATGGTGTTCAACAATGTGCGCCCAGCGATCGTCCGGGAGCCGAATCGGAACGCCATTCTGAGAATACGCAACCTCCACTTTAGCTCTTTCTGTTACAGGCCGCTACGTCGCTGCTTTGACGAACTGCGCCTTCACCGCCGGCCGCAGAAAATACCAGATCAGAAAACTATTCCAAACTACAAATAGAGCCACCACGAACAAGATGATAAACAGCCCAGCCACCTCGAGTGCATCGTGCAAATCTGGAGGCTGATTTACAAGCCAGCCGACCAGAGTGAACAGAATCTTGCCCAGGGAGAAACATGACACACCAACCACCGTCCAACGTGCCCAATTCCACCGTCTAAGCACTCCGATACCGACGCTCAGGCCAAACAACGCCCATGCTGTCGTCAACGGTGCGCGCTCGGCTTTGGCCTCAGCCTTCGACATCAACTGTATACTTCCCTTTCCAGGCTCTTGCTGTGCACGCCATCAATAATAGGACGGTCCTATCCACGCGTCCTAAAGACACCACGCGTGCCATGCGATGAGCACTATGCCCAGAAAGGTAAGTCCGGTTGGACGCAGCCTCACGACCGGCTCCTCGCCGAGATCCGATGACTGCTCTTTTTGACCTCCGACCTCCGACCTCCAACCTTCGACCCCTGTCTGCTGTGTGCTGCCGGCTGTCTGCTCATTGCGGTAGGTCTCACCTACGTACCCCGGAACCACCGCTGCTCCACGACGGGATAAACGTGCCGACGATGACGAATGGCCCACACAGTCACCGTTGTCTTGTCGACTGCATACACGATGCGATAATCTCCGACACGGAGTTTCCACAGCCCGGCCAAGGACTGTCGCAATCGCGCGCCGTATTGAGTGGGGGCCGTCGTCAGTCGCTGCCCGATCGCCCGCAAGAGCCGCTCACGGAGGTTCCGCGGAAGCTCCTCAAGATCCTCGATGGCGACATCTCGGATCTCGACGGCGTAGGCCATGCCCTGCTACTTGGTCTTGAAGTAGTGCCTCGCTTCGGCAAGCGAGTAAGACCGTTTAGACACCTTTCGCCGCTGCTCAACTAAGGTGTCCAGCGCCGCGTCTTCAGCGAACTCCAGCGCACCCAACAGCAAGTCTCTCACTTTTTGAGAGAGACTCACCCGATCGCGATGCGCCAACATTTCGATCGCATCATACAACGCAGGCTCGACCACCGTCGTCAACCTGGGATGGGTCACCGCCATGGGCGCTCCTCCTCGTGTCGCACTTCCTCATACGAGTGTACCATAAGTGCGACACGCTCGTCTTCCCAATTCCACTGCTGACTGCTGACTGTTGTTTTTACGACCGGCTCCTCGCTCCGGCCCGACCTGCACGAATGCCGGAGCGAGCCGTCTGCCGTCGGTTCTTGCTCTTTCTGGCCTCCGGCCTCCGACCTCCGACCTCCGACCGCTGTGTGCTAGACGAAATCCACGGCATCATGCTGCGCAGCTGGCGGCCGACCTGCTCGATCTGGCACCGAAGATCAAATTTTCAGACGCCACTTCTTCGTTCCGATAATGGTCATCCCGACGAGCTTCCTGCCTCGATAGCGAAGAAGGACGTTATCGTCTTGGAGTACGCTGTCGGTGGCTCGTTGTGGCTTTTGGAAGCTCACGTACAAGACATCCGCCTCTCGATCGTAATCGACCCAGAGATGGTTCGAAGACAGCCGCCTGAGGTGCGGCATGGCTTGGAAGACTTCTCTCACCACCTGCCGATCAGCTACCGCTTTCGCCATACCACACCTCGTTTCTGAATCCGTTCAGGTTGAGTCGTGAAAAAGGCCGTAATGACAAACCCGTCTTCCCGGCCGAGCTCCTTGTAGACCACGACCAGCGTCTGATCCTCCACCCTCTTCAGCGCGAGCAGCTCACCGGATTTTCCTCGGACGATCGCCTCAGGCTCTGCAACAGTTTCCACGACGCGTTCTCGATATCCTGCCACATCATCATGGTGTTCAACAATGTGCGCCCAGCGATCGCTTGGGAGCCGAATAGGAACTCCGTTCTTCGAATACGCAACCTCCACTTTAGTTCTTTCTGTTACAGGCCGTTACGTTGACTTGTGGAGCCCCACGGGCAGAGCCGACGGAGCGCCCGCGGGGCGGAATCCTGAGCGAGCCCACCCCGCCAAGGCGGGGTGGCGCGAGTCGAAGGGTCGCGTGTCACTTGTCGCTTGTCGCCGCTTTGACGAACTGCGCCTTCACCGCCGGCCGCAGGAAGTACCAAACGACCAGTCCGTTCCAGCCAAGTATCAAGATGAAGGAGATCCACCTCACGCTCGTACCGGTGGCAACCTGCACGACGAAGAGAGCCGCGCCAAAGATACTAAATCCAAGTGCTAGCCAGTAAGCCGGGAGCCACATCAGCAGCAATCCCAACCCTGTAATTACTCTCATCACGTTTGCAACTAGACACCCGACAATTAGGAGTTGCGCTTGCTGGTACCTCGAAGCGTTATCAGCTTCAAGTTGATCGACCTCTTTTTGAACTTCAGGTGTCAGATTCGGTCTGTCTTCAGAAAAGGGACGCGCTAGATGCTTTGCCCGCGCCCACAATTGCACACAATGACCGCCGTTAAACAATCCGTTCAATATGAACGCAATGCCAAAAAGCGTAATGCCGACGGGACGTTTCTTCACGACCGGCTCCTCGCTCCGGCCCGACCTGCACGAATCCCGGAGCGAGCCGCCGTCCTCCCCCGCTTCACCGTCGCCTTGGCTTTTCCTTGTCGCTTGTTGCTTGCCCCCACACCAAACGTCCGTTTGGTGTGGGGGCTTGTCGCTTGTTGCTGGTTTCCAATCCACGGCATCATGCTGCGCAGCTTGCGGCCGACCTGCTCGATCTGATGCTGCTCATCCTGCTGCATGAGCCGGGTGAAGTTGGGCCGCCCGGCCTCGTGCTCGGCGATCCAGCCTTTCGCGAACTGACCGGATTGGATGTCGCGCAGGAGCGCACGCATGTTCTCTTTCACATGCTCGTCGATGACTTTGGGACCGCAGTGGACATCGCCCCACTTGGCCGTATCCGACACGCGCTTGCGCATCCCCTGGATACCGCCAGCCCAGATCATGTCGGTGATCAGCTTGAGCTCATGCAGCACTTCGAAGTAGGCGAGCTCCGGCTGGTAGCCCGCCTCGACCAGCGTCTCAAACCCCGCCTTGATCAGCGCCGACGCACCACCGCAGAGCACCGCCTGCTCGCCGAAGTTATCGGTCTCGGTCTCTTCCTTGAAGGTTGTCTCCAGCACGCCGGCGCGGGTTGAGCCGATGCCCTTGGCCCAGGCTAGCGCGAGCGCTTTCGCACGTCCGGTCGGATTCTGATGCACGGCGACGAGCGCCGGCACGCCTTTCCCCTCGAGAAACTGTGAGCGCAGTAGGCTGCCCGGCCCTTTTGGTGCCACCATCACCACGTCCACGTTCTTCGGGGGCGTGATGAGTCTGTAGAGGATCGCGAACCCGTGCGAAAACCCCAGCGCCTTACCCGGCTTGAGATGGGGCACAATGGACTCTCGATAGATCTGCGCCTGCAGCGTATCCTGCGCAAGTACGATGATGACATCAGCGCGCTGCGCGGCCTCCGCCGCAGACACCGGCTTGAAGCCATCTCGTTTGGCGATGTCGTAGTTGGGCCCGCCGGGCCGCTGGGCCACGATGACGTTGACCCCGCTATCGCGCAGATTGAGCGCTTGGCCCCGCCCCTGGATGCCATAGCCGACGATCGCGACGGTCTTGCCCTTCAGGGCACTGAGCTTGGCATCTTTGTCGTAGTAGATATTCGCCATCGTCCTTCCTTCAGGTTACCCAAACAGCGTTTTGACGATCGGCCGCTGGAGATACCGGATCGCCAGCACATGACAGACCACGCTGAACGTCACGGCAAGTGCGAGTCCCGGCCGCCCCGTTGAAATGAACAGCGCCGCCGTCGCCAGCGTCGTCACCGTCAGCAGCGCCGACGTCCAGACGGCAAGCTGCCGTCCCCAGCCCCTCAACAACGCCAGGCCGCACATAGCACCCAGCGACAGCGCAAACCACAGCAACGGCCAGATGAAGTGCTGCGCGCTGCTACCGATGACGACCTTCCAGAGCGAGGCTCCTGAGGTGGCGGCGACGACGCCGTAGAACAAGGTCAGCAGCGCAATCGGTAAAGGAATCATCGGTGTTGCTCATCGGGACAGTCCCATTTTTTCGCCACGCGGGTCGCCCTGCGAAAAAATGGGACAGTCCCGTACGTTTACTTCTCGAGGGCGACGCGGCCGGTGCGCACGAGCTTCGTGACGCCGTGCGCGCGCAGCTGGTCGACGAGCTGATCGAGCGCCTTCGTGTCGCCGGTCGCCTCGATCACCACCGACTGATTGGTGGCATCAACGACCTTCCCCCCGAAGCGCTTGGCGATTTGCTCCAACTCGGCTTTCGTCTGGCCGTTGGCCTTCACGCGCGCCAATAAAATCTCGCGGTCAATGAACGTTCCCTCCGTCAACTCTTTCACCTCGATGACGTCAATGAGCCGGTTGAGCTGGTTCTTGACCTGCTCGAGCCGCGGGCCCTCGGCGTCCACGACGATGGTCATGCGGGAGATGGTCGGATCCTCGGTCGCGCTCACCGTCAGCGAGTCGATGTTGAACCCTCGCGCACTAATGAGACTGGAGATGCGGGCCAGGACGCCGAAGTGGTTTTCCACCAAACAGGAAATGGTATGTTTCTCACTCATAGCACACCTTCACACCACAGATGTCACAGAATTCACACAGAGGCACAGAGAAAAACTTCTTGCTCTCCTCTGTGTTTCTGTGGTGTCGCGTAACCTTACCTCGCCTTCTCTGTGTTTCTGTGATCATCCAAGACTCAACTTCGACTCTTCATCCGGCGTGGCGCGCCGGTGCTGGGGCACGCCGCCGTCTTTGCTGAGCATCTCGTACGTGCCGAGCATCTGATTGTGGGGTTTGCCGGGAGCGATCATCGGCCAGCAGTCTTCCTTCTTCTCCACCAAAAAATCGATGATCGTCGGGCGGTCCGTGACACTCATGGCGCGGTCGATCGCCGGACGCACGTCGGCCTTGCGCTCCACGCGAATCCCGACGCAGCCGTAGGCCTCGGCGAGCTTCACGAAGTCGATCGGGTTGATGAGCGACTGCGCATAGCGGCCCTCGTAGAACTGATCCTGCCACTGCCGCACCATCCCGTGGTATTCGTTGTTCATGATCGCCACCTTGACGGGCAGCCGGTGCAAGGAGGCGGTCGCCAGCTCCTGCGCGGTCATGGAGAAGCTGCCGTCGCCGTCGATGTCCCACACCACCGCGTTCGGGCAGCCGAACTGCGCTCCGATGGCCGCCGGCAACCCGAACCCCATCGTGCCCAACCCGCCGCTGGTGATGAGCGATCGCGGCCGGTTGAATTGGTAGTACTGCGCCGCCCACATCTGATGCTGGCCCACCCCTGTGGCCACGATGGCGTGGCCGCTCGTCGCATCCGAAATCTGCTGGATGATGTACTGGGGCAGCAGCCGCGACTTCTCCCGGTAGGTGAGCGGGAATTTGCGCTTCATCTCGGCGATCGTGGCCAGCCAGTCCTTCGTGTCGAGCGGTTTCACGAGCTTCAGCAGCTCCTGCAGCACGCGTTTCACGTCGCCCACCACCGGATAGTCCACCTGCACCGTCTTGTTGATCGAGGACGGATCCACGTCGATGTGGATCTTCCGGGCCTTCTTGGCAAACTCATCCGGCTTGCCGGTCACGCGGTCGTCGAAGCGCGCCCCGATGCCGATCAGGAGGTCGCATTCGGCCACCGCATAGTTGGTGTACTCAAAGCCGTGCATGCCGAGCATCCCCAAGCTCAGCGGTTCGGTCTCCGGAAACGCTCCCAGCCCCAGCAGGCTCGTCGTCGTCGGGGCCTGCAGCGTTCTTGCCAGCTGCAGCAACTCGGGTGCCGCGCCGCCGTGGATCACACCAGCCCCCACGTAGAGGATCGGCTTCTTGCTCTTGGCGATCGCCTCGGCCGCGGCCCGCACCTGCTCCATGTTCAGCGGCGGAGCGGCCTGCAGGCGGTAGCCGCGGATGTCCACCTGCTCCGGATAGACGAACTCGGCCTCATTGACCGTCGAGTCAACCGGCAGATCAATGAGAACCGGCCCTGGCCGGCCGGTCCGCGCGATGTGGAAGGCTTCGCGCACCACGCGGGCGATGTCGCGCGGGTCTTTGACCAGGTAGCTGTGCTTCGTCACGGGCCGCGTGATGCCGATGGTGTCCGCCTCCTGAAAGGCGTCGTTGCCGATCACCGAGGTGCGCACCTGGCCGGTGAGCGCCACGATGGGGATTGAATCCATGAACGCGGTGGCAATGCCTGTCACAAGGTTGGTGGCGCCAGGCCCAGACGTGGCCACGCACACGCCCACCTTGCCGGTCGCCCGAGCATACCCGTCGGCCATGTGGGCGGCTCCCTGCTCATGCACCGTCAGCACCACCTTGATAGGCGACTTGTAGAAAGCGTCAAAGGTGGGCAAATTGGCCCCGCCGGGGATCCCAAAGGCGATCTCCACCCCCTCTCGCTGGAGGCACTCGATCAGAATCTGGGCGCCTTTCATCCCACCCCCTGCGCCTCACGGCGGCTGCTGATGTGAATTTCGCTTGCCGCCGTGGCGAAGCGAACAGATACGAACCGCACAAACTTTCTCATTCCCATGTAGGATCCCGCCGCTCGCTTCGCGGTCCGCCGTAGGCGGACCGGCGCAGGGGGTGGGATCATCCTATCTGTCATAGTAACCGAGAATTATAGCACGATCGACGAGGGAGCGAAAGCCGCCGCGCAACTCCAGCCACGGGTTGTGGGTGCCCTCCACCCGCCCCGCTTGCGCTGACGCGAGCTCTGATCGCCCGACTGCGAATGGCGGCTGGGCCTGGCAGGACATGCGCCCCGCCGCATCGCTTGCGCGCCCCGGCGTGGCGCGCTGCGCTCTCAACATGGCTCGCTCGTCCTCGCTGCGCTCGGACCCCGTGCTCGCTCGCCATGTTCAGGTGCGGCGTGGCGCACGTCCTGCCACCCGCCGCCGGCACGTGCTTGAGTTGGAAGGCTGGGCCCCCACGCGACCCGGCGAAGCGCATGCGCGGGCTCAGCCCGGCGAGGCGCCCTCGCTCTGTCTGCACGGCTATGCTTGTCTGACGAGCCCCCAAACGGGGCGAGGAGTTGCATGGCCGGTGCGCCGCAGCCGGGCGCCCGTCCTGAGGCCCGCAGGCCGATGGATCCCGAGCATCAGTCCCTCGGCCGCTGGCCTCGGGATCTGCGACGAGGGAGAGCCCGCGTCGGCGCAAGCGGGTCGCGTGGGGGCCCGGCAGATGTCAGGTGGTGGAGGCGGGTTGAGGCAAGACGGCGGTGGGGCGGTTGGGGCCGCGGACGGAGCAGTCGAGCGGATAGAGGTAGAGCGGCACGAGCGTGGCGGGATCGTCGGACTGGCCCCGGGCCAGGCGCTCCTGAGCCAGGCGGCCCAATGTAGCGGCTCGCGGCAGCCAGGCCTCAGGCGGTGCGAGCTGCACGTCAGGGCAGTGCGCCAAGATCCGCTCGCGATACAACGCCGCGCCATCACCCAGCACAATCCTTCCCTGCACGAGCTGTGGCAGAAACCCCTCCAGCGGTCCGAGGTAGAACTCACCTTGGCGCATCAGCGCGCCATCCTGCATCCGGTAGAGCGCGGCGTAGACGTTCTTCTGTTTCGCATCCAGGATCGGACAGACCGGCAGCGACGGGCTCACCAGCCCGTTCGCCAGCACATCGAGCGACGGCACACCAATGATCTTGCGCGTGGAGCCGAACGCGAGCGCCTTGACAAACGCCAATCCGATGCGCAGCCCGGTGAACGAACCCGGCCCGATATCGACGGCCATCGCGTCAACCTGCGGGAGCGTCAAACCCGCCGCCTGCAGCACGCGCGTCACCGCCGCCGGCAGCTCGACCGCATGCGGATAGTCCGCCAGCAGCTCGTAGGAGGCGAGGAGCCTCTGTCCATCGAGCACGGCGACACCGAGTTGACGTGTTGACGTTTCAATCGCCAGCAGTAGCATTGTCTATGGTCTGCGGTCTATGGTCTGTGGTCTGCGGCGGCTGAATTTGCGCGACAATTTCACGGGAGCGCAGTCCGGAGGCCGCGAGGCGAATGCGGCGGCGGTTCGCGCTGACGTGACTGAGGTAAACCTCAAGATGGTCCTCCGGCAACAGCCCTTCGCACCGCTCGGCCCACTCGATCACGGTGATCTTCGACGAATTGAAGAGCAGCTCCACATCCAACCACGCCACCGCAGGCGCGCCCTCAAGACGGTAGCCATCGATATGGATCAGAGGCGGCGTCCCCGGGTACTCCCGCATGAGCACGAAGGTCGGGCTCTTGATCGTCTCAGGATCGCGGCCCAAACCCCGGGCGATCCCCTGAATCAGCGTGGTCTTGCCGCTGCCCAGCTCTCCGCGCAACGCCACGATATCCCCTGCTCGCAAGGCGCAACCGATCTGCTCCCCGAACGACTGCGTCTCTTCGACAGAGCCGCTCGTAAATTCGGAGTGCGGAGTGCGGAATGCGGAATGCGACTTTGCTTTTGCCATCAGAAGTGTCGAAATCCCATAGGGACGAGCGGTCGAACCCGTCCGCTGCGCTCCACGAGCTCCGCGCCAATGCCTCGCCGGCTCACACAGCCGATCCGCGTGACGGGACACGCCCCTAGACGCTGCGGCACGCGAGCGGCCTGCGCGGGACTGACCGTAAACAACAGTTCAAAATCTTCTCCATCCATCAGGGCGTGTGTCACCGTCTTGGCCGCGCGAGCCACTGGGATCCGCGCGGCCTCCACCTGCAGGACCACGCGGCTCGCCCGGCTCATCTGCCATAAATCCGAGGCGAGTCCGTCGGAAAGATCCATCATGGCATGGACGCAGACCTGTTGCAAGAGCCGGCGGACTTCCCGAAGGCGCGGGATGAACCGGGCGTGGCGCCCGCTCGCATACGATCCGCCAAGCCGGCCGGTGACGAACACCGCATCACCCGGCCGCGCGCCGCTGCGCAGCGTCATCCGCTTCGGGTCAACCGTGCCCACGATCGCGACATCGATGACAACCTGCGGGGCGCGCACCGTATCTCCGCCCACAATGGACATGCCGAAGCGGCGCGCGCAACGCAGCAGGCCGGCGGTGAGCCCATCGCTAAAGCGCACTGTCGTAGCGGGCGGCAGTCCGACAGAGACCACTGCCCAGCGCGGCGTGCCGCCCATCGCAGCGATATCGCTGATGTTGACCGCCAGCGCCTTCCAGCCGATCCACTCCGGCGCGACGAACCGCCGGCGAAAGTGGATGCCCTCGACGAGCATGTCGCTGGCAAAGAGGAGCGCCTTTCCACGGGGAGCGCGCAGCACGGCGGCGTCATCGCCCACACCCACGAGCACCGATGATGCTCGTGGCAAGCGCTGCGCGAGCCGCGTGATCACGCCAACTTCACCCACATCCCTCACGGTCTCCCCCGCCCCCTGCCCTCCGCCCCCTGCCCCCTTCATGCCGCCATCAACTCGCGGTAGGTCAGCGCCACGACGATGAGGAACGTGTTGTGCAACACGTGCACCGCCAGGGGCGCGACCAGCGAGCCGGTGCGCTCGTAAAGATAGGCGAGCAGGCAGCCGAGCAGCATGATCGGCACAAACCCGATGAGGTTCGTGTGGAGCAGCGCAAAGGCCGCGGCGCTGATCGCCATGGCGCCGAGCCGCGAGATCCGGCGGCGCAGCGCGGGATACACCACGCCCCGAAACAACAGCTCCTCCGCCAACGGACCGATGGCGCACGCCAGCAGCAGCGTCATGGCGAGCACCAGCGGTCGCTGCTCCTGAAACAGCAGCGTCTGAATCGGCTCCACCGGCGGCTTGATGCCCAATGCCCGCGCGAGCTCCACCATCATGAACAACAGCAGGAACAGCCACGGAAACACCGCCATGTAGCCCCGGAATCCCGCTTCGATCGCGGTTCCGAGCCGCCGCGGCGACACGCCCAAGAGATCCCACGCGGAGCGGCTGTGCGTTTTGGCCGACGCAAAAGCGAGGACAATGAGAATCACCACCAGATCAAGAAACAGCATGGAGGTGGTGATCCAGAACCGCGTGTCATGCTGCCAATCCAGATGCCACGCCACCAGGGCGATGTGAACGAATGGCATGAGGCCGGCGACGATCAGCGTCAGCAGCAGGATGCGGCCCAGGTCGCCCATCGACCAGGGCGGCAGGCGGTGGGAGGCGAAACGCCACAGCGAACGAACCCGGCCGGACCAGCAGCTCCAGACGGTCAAGACGATCCCCCCTGCCAGCATACCGAACGTGAACAGCATGAGCACCGTGAGGGTGAAGAGCAGATGGGGCGACTGCGTCACGCGCTGCCGCATCGCAGCGGGATTCACGTCACTCGGCCACCAGGCGCTGTCTTCGAGCATCGCCGGCGCAGACGCCACGTCCTCAGGCGCCGGCAGCTGGACGCGGCTGGCGTTCCAATAGAGCAGCGCCACGAGCAGGCCGCCGACCAGATAGAGGAGCCGACCGTACAGCAGACGATGCATTATGCAGACCTGGGAAAGAGAATGGGGTGCTCGCCGATCCGCTGCCCGTCGACCAGACCGTGCCAGGCGGCCGCGTCCTTGAGGCTGCGGGACTGGCCGCCGCACCCGAGCTGGCTCCAGATCGATTCGGCCACGGCGGGCGTAAACGGCTCCAGCGTGACGGCCACGCTGCGGATCACCTCGGCCAACACGCGCAAGACGGTTTTCAGCCGATCGGCCTGGGCGGCGTCCTTCGCCAGTTTCCACGGAGCGACGGCCTCGATGTAGCGGTTGGCATGGCTGACCACGCGCATGATTGCCTCCAGCGCCGACGAGAAATCCACGCGCGCCATCGCCTGGTCGATGAGGCCGGGCAGCGCCGTGGCGGCCTCCTTCAGCGGCTGGTCATCCACCGCGCACCCCACCGGGCCCAACGGCGGGATAACACCACCGTGATACCGCTCGATCATGGAGAGCGTCCGATTGACGAGGTTGCCGAGGTCGTTGGAGAGATCGGCGTCGAGGCGCGTGCGTAGCGCCTCCTCCGAGAAGCTGCCGTCTTGCCCGAAGGAGATCTCGCGTAGCAGAAAGTACCGATAGATGTCCGCCGCACACGGCTGTCCCGTGAGCAGCTCCTGGATGACCACCGTCGGATCGATGATGTTGCCCAGCGACTTCGACATCTTCTGCTCGCCCACCTTCCACCAGCCGTGGGCGAAGATCGTCCGCGGCATCTGCTCATCCGACAGCCCGAGCACATGCAGAATGATCGGCCAGTAGACCGCATGGTGCCTCAAGATGTCCTTGCCGATGAAATGCACATCCGCCGGCCACAGCTCACGGAACCGCTCGGGCTGCGTCACGTAGCCCGGCACGGTGATGTAGTTGAGCAGCGCATCGAACCACACATACGTGACGTGATCCTCGCTGAAGGGCACCGGGATGCCCCAGCCCACCCGCCGTTTCGGCCGCGTGATGCACAGCGACTCGGGCAGCGGCTGCTCGAGGAGGCTGCGTAGCTCGTTGTAGCGGCTTTGAGGCTGCACGAATGCCGGATGCGCGTCGACAAACCGCGTGAGCCAGGCCTGCTCGCTGCGCAGCGGCAGGTGCCAGCCGTCTTCCTGCACCGGCTCGAGCGGCCGCTGGCACGAGGGACACAGCGCGGCGGAGCCTGCCGCCGGCGTCAACTCCGCCTCCGTCCAAAAGGTTTCGTCGGGCGTGCAGTACCACCCTTGATAGGTTGAGCGGACGAGCTTCTGCTCATCATGCAGCCGAGTCAAGATCGCCTGCACAGCCTTGACGTGACGTGGCTGGGTCGTGCGGATGAAATCATCATATGAGATATTGAGGGTCGTCCAGAGCGCGGCAAACCGCTCCACAACGCGATCGGCGAACGCCTGAGGGTTCTGGCCGGCCGCGGCGGCGGCCTGCTCGATCTTCTGGCCATGCTCGTCGGTGCCGGTGAGCAAAAACACCGGCTCGCCCTTCGCGCGGTGATAGCGCGCAAAAGCGTCGGCCGCAATGCTCGTGTAGGAATGCCCGATGTGCGGCGCCGCGTTGACGTAATAGAGCGGCGTCGTAATGTAGAGTGTTTTTGCCATCAGAGAAGGCAAAATTCAAAAGGTAAAAGGAAAAAGTACAATTCAAAATTCAAAATTTTGCCTTTTGCCTTGTAATTTTGCCTTTTGCCTTTTTCCTTTTGAATTACCATTGCGTCCGCTCTTGCAGTGAAAGCCATCTCTCACGGGCCATCGCCGCCACGAGGCGCGGGCTCGTGAACCGCTCGGCAGACTCGCGCAGCTGCACAAGCTCGAGCGCCGTCTCGAGGCAGCGATCGAGGTCCAGGATTCGTGCCTGCTGCCGTAGCGCCGCGTCATGCATGGGGTGGGCCGCGCGCGCCGTCTCGCCGGTGGACGCGGTGACCGCCACATCTCTCAACCACGCCATCATGACCTCGACGAGCCGCATCACGTCCTGGCGCGTATCCGGCAGCGGCTGTGTGAGCCATGCGATAGAGTTTTCTATCGCAAAACGGTCAAGCGTCCGCTGGTAGGCATCCCACCGCGCGGCGAGTGCTATGGCTGTCGACGCGCTGCCGCCCGCCAGCCGCGCGATCGCCTCGGCGGTCTGCGTCGCACAGCCTTGCTGCTCGATCAGGATGCGCTGGACCGCCTCGGCCGGCAGCGGCCGGCAGCGAAGCAGCTGGCAGCGCGAGACGATCGTCGGCACACAATGAGAGAGCTGCGCGGTCAGCAGGACAAACCGCGTGTGGGCCGGCGGCTCCTCCAGCACCTTCAGGAAGCTGTTCGCCGCCTCCTCCGTCAAGCGCTCCGCCCCATCGATGATCGCCACCTGAAGGCGCGCGCTAAACGGCCGCAGCGCCACGCGGCTGATAAGCTGGCGCATCTCCTCAATCTTAATCTGATCGGAGGCGCCTCCGAGCGAAAGCACGTGCAGATCCGGATGCGCCTGGCGCGCGATCTGCGCGCAGACCGCGCACTGATCGCACGGCCGCGCGGACTCGGCGATGCAGTTCAATGATTTCGCCAGCTCCAGCGCCAGCCTGCGCTTGCCGATCCCCTCGGGCCCGGCGAGCAAGTAGGCGTGGGGGGTCCGACCGGTGTCCAGATGAGCCCACCAGAGCCGCTTCACTGATTCGTGTCCAATCACCGCATCCCAAGCCATTCGCTCAATTCGGAGTTCGGAATGCGGAGTGCGGAATGAAAGCATACCCGCTATTCCGCATTCCGCACTCCAAACTCCGCACTTTCATATCGCGTGAGGTAGCCTCAACCGGACGGCATCGGCAACGTGCTCACGAACCATCGTCACCGGTTGCGTCGCATCAATCACAACGACGCGTCGTGACTCTCGTCTTGCAAGTGAGCGGTAGCCCACGCGCACTCGGCGGTGAAACTCGATGGTCTTGCGTTCCATCCGGTCCCGCGCATGGCGCAAGCGGGCGAACCCCACCCGCGTCGGCACGTCCAGCAGCACCGTCAGCGCCGGCATCATGCCGCGAATGGCCGCGCGGCCCACGCGGTCGAGCGAGCGCACATCCACGCCGCCGCCATAGCCCTGATACGCCACCGTCGAGTCATGGAATCGATCGCAGATGACTACGCGCCCGCGGCGCAGCGCCGGGCGGATGCGCTCCTCCACAAGCTGCACACGCCCGCCGATAAAGAGCAGCGCTTCAGCCAGCGGTGTGGGTGCTACTGGCGCGTGCAGCAGCGCGCGGCGCAGCGCGCGGCCTAAGGCGGTTGAGCCGGGATCCCGCACCAACGTCACCGCATACCCCGCGCGTCGCAGCCGCTGGGCAAGCCAGCGCGCTTGGGTCGACTTGCCGGAGCCTTCGGGGCCTTCGAAGGAAATAAAGAAGCCAGACTGCTTGACCTTTTGGGACATGGGACGTGGGACATGGGACATCTCAGGAGGCGCGGCGCCACAGGGTTCCACCCGCCGTATCCGTCAGCAGATACCCTTCCCGTTTGAGCGTCTCGCGCATCTCATCGGCGCGCGTGAACTCCTTGGCCTTGCGCGCTGCGTCGCGCTGGCCGATCAGCGCCTGAATCCGCCGCAGCGTCTCCGGCGGCTCCTCGGACATCCCCTGCTGGAAGAGCCCCAGGACGTTGCCGCACTCGATCAGCGTCTCAAACACGCCCCGAGCACTTGACAGGCCATCACGGCTTCCGCCTTCCAGCAGCCGCTGTCCCGCGTTGACGAGCTCGAAGAGCGCGGCGATCGCCTGCGGCGTATTGAGGTCGTCATCCATTGCGGCGCGAAACTGTTCACGAGCTTTCACCGCCTCAGCCGAGGCGCCGCTGCCGACGGCCGCATCCGCCTTACGCTGATAGTAGTGCTGGAAGAAGCGCGCGAACTCCTGCCAATTGGTCTTCGCCTCATCCATGCGCTGTGTTGCGTAATCAATCGGGGCCCGGTAGTGCGCCTTCAAGAAGAACAGCTTGAGGTAATCCGGATGCGGGTAGGTCGAGAGCCCCTGGTCCAATGTGAGGTAATTGCCCAGCGACTTGGACATCTTCTCGCCGTTGACCGTCAGCAGCCCGTTATGGACCCAGCACCGGGCAAACGGCTTACCCACGGCTTCGGCCTGCGCAATCTCATTCTCATGGTGCGGAAAGACCAGGTCCACACCGCCGCCGTGGATGTCGAACGCATCACCCAGATACTTGGTACTCATCGTCGAGCATTCGATGTGCCATCCCGGCCGGCCGGGCCCCCACGGACTGTTCCACGATGGCTCATCAGGTTTAGCTTTCTTCCACAGCGCGAAGTCGAGCGGGTCCTGTTTCCCCTCCCCCGGCTCAACGCGCGCGCCGGCCTGCAGCTCATCGAGGCTGCGGTGCGAGAGCTTGCCGTAGCCCGGCTGCTTGCGGACCGCGAAGTAGACGCCATCCGCACCCTCGTAGGCAATCCCGTTCATGGACAGCCGTCCGATGAAGTCGGTCATATTGGGCAGCACGTGCTCGGTTGCGAGCGGCTCGATGTCGGGCCGCTGGATCCCCAACCGATCCATCGCCTCGTGATAACGCTTGAGGTATCGCTGGGCCACTTCGGCGCACGTGGCTTTCAGGTCCCCTGCCCCTTGCCCCCTGCCCCTTGCCCCCAACTCTTGTCTGGCCTTGCCGATGATCTTGTCATCCACATCCGTGACATTGCGCACACACTTCACGGCATAGCCTTTGAACGTGAGGTAACGGCGCAGCACGTCGAAGATGTAGGCGCTGCGGGCATGGCCGATGTGCGGATCGTCATAGACCGTCGGCCCGCAGACGTAGATCGTCACGGCCGGCGGGGCGATCGGCGTGAAGGGTTCGAGGGTGCGGGTCAGGGTGTTGTAGAGTTTCATCCCACCCCCTGCCGCGGCCCCCGCCTGTAGGCGGGGGCTTGGCCAAAGACCGTCAGAGCCGTTCCGCTGGCCATGGCGGTGCCTGATTCGCAATACGCACTTTGATTTCTCACTCTTTTCATCAGGCACCGCCTGCGGCAGGGGGTGGGATCACAGCGGCGCTAGGCGTGGTGGGGCGGCTGCGGCGTGCGGTGCTCTTTCAGGTGTTCCTCGAGCGCGTCGATTTCGTGCTGGAGCTTCTCCAACCGCTCCGTCAGCGGGTCGGGCAGATGCGTGTGATCAAGGTTGATGCCGGGAAAATGGCGGTCCTTCGTACGCGTGATGCGCCCCGGCACGCCCACGACCGTCGAATGCGGCGGCACATCCCGCACCACGACGGCGTTGGCGCCCACCATCGCGTTCTCCCCGATGGTGATGTTGCCCAGGATCTTGGCCCCGGCGCCGATGACGACGTTGTTGCCGAGCGTGGGATGGCGCTTGCCGCGCTCCTTCCCGGTGCCGCCCAGCGTGACGCCCTGGAACAGCGTCACGTTGCGGCCGATGACCGCGGTCTCTCCGATGACGACTCCGGTCCCGTGATCGATGAACAATCCCCGATCGATGGTCGCGCAGGGGTGGATCTCAATACCGGTCCACCAGCAGGCAAGCGTCATGATGAGGCGCGGCAGCACCGGCACGCGCAGCATCTCCAGCGCACGAGCCACCCGGTAGCAGATGATCGCGTGCAGCCCGGAGTAGGTCAGCAGCACTTCGACCAGATTACGCGCGGCGGGGTCGCGCTCAAAGCAGGCTTTGACTTCATCCGCGAAGGCGAGGCGCACCACCGCTCCCGCCACCGCGAACCCCCCGATGCCGATCAGAATAGTCTCGAGCATCATCCTCACCGTCTACGGGATCGCTCGAGCAGCACAGCCGCTTGAGCTGCAATCCCCTTCTGCCCCGGCGCGAAACCCTCTGTGGTCTTCGCCTTCACCGATACGCGGGTGGCGTCCACCTTCAACAGGCGGCTGATCGCCAGGCTCATCCGACGTTTGTATCCGCTCAGCTTGGGCGCATCGGCGATCACGGTCGCGTCAAGGTTGCCGATGCTCCAGCCGGCGCGGCGCACTCGCGCGCATGCCGCCTCGACGAACAGCCGGCTGTCAGCCCGTCGGTAACGCGGATCACTAGATGGAAACAGTTCGCCAAGATCCGGCGCGCCGATGGCGCCCAGCAACGCATCCGCCACGGCATGGAGCAGCACGTCAGCGTCCGAGTGGCCTGAGAGCCCCTGCTTCGATGGCACCGTGATCCCGCCAAGCTTCAGCGGCCCCTTGCCGCTCAACCGATGGATGTCGTATCCAATCCCGACTCTCATTCCGCACCACATAATTCAAAAGGTAAAAGGAAAAAGGCAAAATTACAAGGCAAAATTCAAAATTTTACCTTTTGAATTGTAATTTTTCCTTTTGCCTTTTGCCTTTTGCCTTCTCAAGATCGCCTCAGCCAGCACTAGATCATCAGCTGTGGTGACTTTCAGGTTCAGCGGGTCGCCCGGCACGAGACGGACATGAAATCCTGCCGCCTCCACGATGGACGCGTCATCGGGAAACTGCTCCCATCGCTGATCCGCGTGGGTCAGCGCCGTTTCGAACCAGTCCCGGCGGAAGACCTGCGGCGTCTGCACGAACCACAGATGCTCGCGATCCAGCGTTAACCGGACCTCGCCGTCCGCATCTGCGGCTTTGACCGTCAGCATCGCCGGCACGCCGCACGCCACCGCCCCATGCCGTTGCGCAGCGAGCACGCTGCGCTCAATCAGCGCACGGCTGACGCACGGACGCGCCGCATCGTGCACCAGCACCCATGTCGCCTCGCGGGGCAGCGCGGCCAGCCCCTTAGCCACCGACTCAGCCCGGGACGCGCCTCCGCTGCACGGCGGCAACGCCTTTGTAATATGGCAGCGCCGCAGCAGTGCCTGCACCTGTGACCGTTCCTGGGGGCGCACGACGAGCTGAATCCATCGAATCGCGGCGCTGCGTTGCAGCGCTCGCAGCGTGTGCGCGAGCAGCGGCTGGCCGTTGACGCGAACGAACAACTTATTCGCCGCGGGTCCGCCAAAGCGCCGGCCCAGGCCCGCGGCAGGAACAATGGCTGCGACTGTGCCGTTCATTCCGAAGGATTGTCCGTAGTCGGTAGTCCGTGGTCCGTAGTAGACCCCGAATGGCCTTCAGCCGCTCTTGCTACGGACTACGGACTACGGACTGGCTCGCGTTTCACGGGGGTGGTCTCCGGGCGCACGAACACCATCCGGCCGGCCGCTGTTTGCAGGACGCTCGTGACGAGCCCGCGAACGGTCTGCCCGATCAGCGCGCGCCCCTGCTCGACGACGACCATGGTGCCGTCATCGAGATAGGCGACGGCCTGATGGGGCTCCTTGCCTTCCTTGATGGGCTTGATCTCGAGCGTCTCGCCGGGCAGCACCACCGGCCGCAGCGCCTGGGCCAGCTCGTTGACGTTGAGGACGCCGACGCCCTGAAACTCGGCGACCTTGTTGAGGTTGTAGTCATTGGTGACAATCCGCGTGCCCATCACCTGCGCTAGTTTCACGAGTTTGGCGTCCGTCTCCGCGATCCCCGGCACATCTTCATCGTGGATGCGTACATCCATCGAGGTGATCTGGCGCAGCTGGTTGAGCACCTCCAGGCCGCGCCGGCCACGGCTGCGCTTGATGGGATCGGTGCTGTCCGCGACAGCCTGCAGCTCCTTGAGAACGAACCGGGGAATGACGAGGCGCCCCTCG
Source organism: uncultured Planctomycetales bacterium (assembly GCA_964372775.1). Taxonomy (GTDB): domain Bacteria; phylum Omnitrophota; class Gorgyraeia; order Aquiviventales; family Aquiviventaceae; genus CAYJRJ01. The sequence continues at coordinate 19,431 of CAYJRJ010000017.1, forward strand.
ATGAAGTTGGCCTTGCACAAATCCAGCAGGCGGCCGTCGATCACCGCGCTGGTATCGACGAGGTATGCGTCCTCGCTGCGGTCGTGGCGGGAGAGCCGGATGTACGGCACGATGATGTTGAACTCATCGCGGCCGCGCAGGGCCAGCGTCATACCGAGATAGCAAAACGCCCACGTGAGGGCGACGCGCAGAATCGCGATCGTCCTCCCCTGAAACGGGAGCAGACCGATGGCGTCGGCGACCAGTTTCGCCATGATCAGTCCGAAGAGCAGACCGAAGACCGCCGCCGAGAAGCCCCGCACGGAGACGCGGCCCACCCGATGGATGAACGCCTCGACGAGAATCAGCACGGTCCCAGCCACCGCCCCCAGGAGCAGCCGCAGCCCAAAGGGCCACATGCCACCTTCTCCCATGCCGATCACCTGGGACCCCAGCAGGGCACTAATAACGATGAAACCGGCTCTTACAAGACGTAAATCCATCTGAAGCCTCGAAGGTGAGCACTTGTGTAATGTGAATTGTGTAATGTGTCATGGAAAGGCAAAAACAATCGAAGGCCGGTGTTCGGGTTTACATGACACATGACACATCGAACATTACACAGGTGATCCTCGGGTCACAGGTGCTTCTCGGGTCAACGCATACTCGACGGCCTCTTTGACATGGCGTACGGGGACCAACTCGATCCCTTCGACGGGGGCGGGCCGGTTGCGGCCGGCCGCCACGAAACAACGGGTGAACCCGATCCGCCTGGCTTCATGCAGGCGTTGCACGACGTTCGCCACCGGGCGCACCTCGCCCGTCAGCGCGACTTCCCCGATGGCGAGATCCCCGCGGCCCGCCGGGCGCTCCTTGAGGCTGGAGGCCACCGACAGGGCAATGCCGAGGTCTGCAGCCGGCTCCACTAAGCGCACCCCGCCCAATGACGAGACGAACACGTCCTGCTGCGCGAGCTGATGCAGCCCGACGCGCCGCTCCAACACCGCAAGGAGCATCGAGAGCCGGTTGAAATCCACGCCCGTCGTGCGCCGACGCGGCAACCCCATCCCGCAGGGGCTGGTGAGTGCTTGCACCTCTACCAGCAAGGGACGAGAGCCTTCCACGCTCACGGTCACCATGCATCCCGGCACCGGCTCGGTCCGCTCGCTCAGGAAGAGTTCCGAGGGATTCGTCACTTCCACGAGACCCTCCGCGGTCATGTGAAAGACGCCGAGCTCATGGGTGGCGCCGAAGCGGTTCTTGGTGGAGCGCAGCAGCCGAAACCCGCTCGTCGGGTCGCCGTCGAAATACAGCACCGTATCGACGAGGTGCTCGAGCACTTTGGGTCCGGCCAGAAACCCCTCCTTCGTCACATGGCCGACGAGAAACAGCGCGCTGCCGCTCTCCTTGACCAGCCGCACGAGCGCGTGGGCGCAGGCGCGCACCTGCCCCACGGAGCCGGGAGCGGACGTCAGGACGTCGGTGTCCATCACCTGAATGGAATCGACCACAATCACCTGAGGTTTGGACTGCCTGATGGTCTCGAGCACCACCTCCAGCTTGGTCTCCGCCAACAGAGTGATGGCCGAACCGCTGAGTCCCAGGCGGGTGGCGCGTAACTTCGTCTGGCGCAGCGATTCCTCCCCGCTGACGTAGAGTACGGCCTGACCCTGCGCGGCGAGCGCGCCCGACATGCTCAGCAGCAGCGTCGATTTCCCGATGCCGGGCTCCCCGCCCACCAGTGTGACCGAACCCAACACGATACCGCTGCCAAGCACGCGATCGAGCTCACCGATGCCGGTCGCGACGCGGCTGGCATCATCGAGCGACACGTCCGCGAGCGAGGTTGGGCTGACACGTTCGGCCAGCTGAACGCCGATGGCCGGCTCGCGCTCGACGACCTCCTCCACCATCGAGTTCCAGGCGCCGCAGGACGGGCAGCGGCCCACCCATTTCAGCGATTGCTGGGCGCATTGCTGGCAGATGTAGACGGACTTAAGTTTTGGCATCATGAAAAATTAGAAGCTAGAAGGTGGAAGTTGGAAAATGCTGCGGGAGCCTAGAGCCTTCAGCCTCGAGCCTCCAGCCACTCATTGAGTGGTCGACTTCTTCGGTCTCACCAAAAGCTTCCACGGATGCGCGCGGATATCCTCCACCAAGCCGACCATGCGCAGATAGAGCTCGTCGTCGAAGAGCAGCCGGCCGAGGCTGCCCTGGCCGGATTCGGTGTAGGACATGGCCACATTCAGCCGCTCGCCAAGCGCCTTCCAGTGCCGCGTGGCGTCCCGCGCCTCCTGCACCGCTTCCTTGAGATAGATGCGCGCCTCCGGATCGCCGACGAGGCTGTTGAGCCCCTGCAGGGTCTGCTTGAATTCGGTCAGCACCTCGTTGGACCGCTCCATGATCTGCTCTGTGGAGACCGGCGGCTGGCCGGCCAACTGGTCATCGGGCCCGAGAATCACGCCGGTGCCAGGCCCCGGTGAAATCTCCAGGTATTTTTCGCCTAACAGCCCAAACGTGCTGATCGATGCCTCATCGTCGGATCGGACGGTGACCGATGAGGGAAGGCGCACGAGCACCTCCACTTTCGGGGAGGGCTGATCCTTCGGATAGACGATGTGCACCGCCTGCACCTTGCCGACCTCCACCCCGGCGTACTGGACGGGTGCCCCGTCCGTGATGCCGATCGCCGAGTCAAACAGCACGCGCAGCCGGTACCCGGGCTGGAACGCCGTCGAGAGATCGCCGATGGCAAAAATGAAAAAGATCAACAGCGCCACGCCCAAGACGATAAACGCACCGACTTTGACTTCCAACGTCCAGCGTTGTGCCATCGTATCCCTCAAAAGGCTACCTGTGTCATGTGTCATGTGTCATGTAAAAGCGCTCGGTAGTTACATTACACATGACACAATCCACATTACACACGGCGCTCGTTCTGTTTGCTCCTCACCGCAGGATGACGGAGCTGCGACTGGACCAGCGTGTCAGGATCCGGCGGTCCGGCAAGCCCTCCTGAATCGGCCCCACCGCTTCGCCCTTGATAAACTGTTGGACAATCGGGTTCTGGCTGCTGCGGATCTGCTCCGGGCTGCCGACTTCGATAATCTTTCCATTGTAGAGCATGGCGATGCGATCCGCCACCTTGTAGGCGCTGCGCATATCGTGCGTCACCACCACCGACGTCACTTTGAGGCGATCCCGCAGCGCAATGATGAGGTCGTTGATGATGTCCCCCATGATCGGGTCGATGCCGGTCGTGGGCTCGTCATAGAGCACAATCTGCGGGCTCATGGCCAGGGCCCGCGCCAACCCCACCCGCTTGCGCATACCGCCGGAGAGCTCCGATGGCATGAGCTCATCAACTCCCTCCAGTCCGACGAGTTGCAGACACTCGTGCACTCGCTGCCCAATGGCGTCCGCGCTCATGCTGGCGTGCTCCTGCAGGGGAAACGCCACGTTCTCAAACACCGTCATCGAGTCGAACAGTGCCGCGCTTTGAAACAGCATTCCGAACTTCAGTCGCAGCTCATCCAGCGCGCGCCCGCTCAGGTACGCCACATCCTGGCCATCGACGAACACGTGGCCGGCATCCGGTTTCATCAACCCGATGATGTGCTTGAGTAGCACCGATTTGCCGCAGCCGGAGCGGCCGATGATCACCATCGTCTCGCCCGGCTTGATGGCCAGGTTGACCCGGTCGAGCACGAGGTGGTCTTCAAACGACTTTGAAAGATTCTCAACCTCAATCATCAACGTAGGGGCAAGGGGCGTGGGGCGCGGGGCGTGGGAATACTTTGGCACCCTCGCCCCCCGTCTCTTGCCCCCTGCCCCCTCATCGCCATACGAAGTAGAGAAGCGCCGTCACGACGCAGTCGGCCATGATGATAAGGATGAACGAGGTCACCACCGCAACCGTCGTGGACCGCCCGACGCCCTCGGCCCCGCCCTGAGTCCGGAAGCCCTCGAAGCAGCTCACCACGCAGATGATCATGCCGAAGATGAACGATTTGAGCAGCCCCGAGATCAGATCCTTGAAGAAGAGCGGGATGATCGTCATCTTCCAGTAGAGACTCGGCAGGATGCCGAGCTTCAGCGTCCCGACCATGAACCCCCCGAAGATGCCGATCGCATCCGCCCAGAGGGTGAGCAGCGGCAGAGCGACGAGCATGGCGAGAAAGCGCGGCACCACCAGGTAGCGCACCGGATCGGCCGCGAGCGTCATCAACGCGTCGATCTGCTCGGTGACCTTCATCGTGCCCAGCTCCGCCGCGATCGCCGAGCCGACGCGCCCGGCGACGATCAGCGCGGTGATCACCGGGCCGATCTCTCGCACGATCGAGAGTGCGACGAGGCTGGCGATGTAGATCTCGGCCGCGATCTTCTGCATCTGGTACGCGCTCTGGAACGCGAGCACCATGCCGATGAAGAGCGAGGAGATCGCCACGATGAACCAGGACTGGACGCCGATTCTCCAGAGCTCATAGACGACGGCTTTGGGCCGCCAGGACTGCAGGAAGGCGCCGCCTAGCGTCTGCGCAAACAACAGGCCGAGGCTACCGGCATACCAGAACAGGTCCACCGCCCAGGCCCCCGCCGCGGCGGTCGTCTGCAGGAAGGACGCGTGCAATCGTCCAATCATCTCAACGAAACACCACAGAGAGAATTCGGAGTGCGGAATGCAGAGTGCGGAATAAGCCGGTTACTCCGCATTCCGAACTCCGCACTCCGAATTGCGTAGTGACAAGGTGCTATCCTTCGGAGCCAGTGGGAGGTGCCACGGGCACCGGCTGCTCCTCGAAGTCCAGCGCGTCCCCCTTGCGGAAAACCCGCAGGACTGATCCGGGCTTCACGCGCTTGGCGATGACCGCCTCGGCGAGCGGGTCCTCGAGATAGCGCTGGATCACGCGCTTGAGCGGCCGTGCCCCGTAGACGAGATCAAAGCCCTTCTCGACGAGGAACTGTTTGGCCGTGCTGTCCAGCTCCACCGACACCCCTTGCTCGCGCAGCCGCTCGCGAACCATGCCGATCTCGACATCCACAATCTGCACGAGGTTCTCCTGGGAGAGCGGGTGGAACACAATCACCTCATCGATCCGGTTGAGGAACTCCGGCTTGAACGCCCGCTTCACTTCATCGAGCAGCTGGGCCTTCATCTTCTCAAAGGTGACCTCGGAATTGGCCGGGGTAAACCCGATGCTGCCCTGTTTCTTTAACAGCTCCGCTCCCAGGTTCGAGGTCATGATCATCACGGTGTTGCGAAAGTCCACTTTGCGGCCGAAGCTGTCCGTCAATCGTCCATCTTCGAGCACTTGGAGCAGGATGTTAAACACATCCGGGTGCGCCTTTTCGATCTCGTCCAGCAAGACGACCGCGTAGGGCCGCCGCCGGATGCGCTCGGTGAGCTGCCCGCCCTCTTCATAGCCGACGTAGCCGGGTGGCGCTCCGACGAGCCGTGAGACGTTGAACTTCTCCATGTACTCCGACATGTCGAGCTGTACTAGCGCCTCGTCATCCCCGAAGAGAAACTCCGCGAGGGCGCGCGCGAGCAGCGTCTTGCCCACGCCGGTCGGCCCCAGGAAGATGAACGATCCGATGGGCCGTTTGGGGTCCTTGATCCCCGCCCGCGAACGCCGAATGGCCCGCGAGATCGCCGCGATGGCTTCCTCCTGGCCTACGACGCGCTTGTGCACCACCTCCTCCATCTTGAGGAGCCGCTCGGTTTCCTTCTCCTCGAGGCGGATGAGCGGGATACCGGTGCACTTCGAGACGATGAACGCGATGTCCTCGGCGGTCACAATCGGCATCGCCTCGCCTTTGGTCTTTTTCCACTCCGACTTGACCTTTTCAAGCTGCTCCTTCGCCTCGCGCTCTTGATCGCGCAGCGAGGCGGCGAGCTCGAAGTCCTGGTGCTTGATCGCCGACTCTTTTTCTTTGCGGATCTGCTCGATCTTCTGCTCGAGGTCCTTGATATCCGGCGGCACGGTCAGCACCGATATGCGCGCCCGCGAACCGGCCTCATCAATCAAGTCGATCGCCTTGTCAGGCAGAAATCGGCCCGCGATGTAGCGGTCGGCGAGCTTTGACGCGGCTTCCAAGGATTCGTCGAGATACTTGACGCGGTGGTGCGCCTCGTATTTGTCGCGCAGCCCCTTCAGGATCTCGATGGTCTCCTCAGACGAGGGCGGCTCCACCACAATCGTCTGGAACCGCCGCTCGAGTGCCGCGTCCTTCTCGATGTACTTGCGGTATTCATCCAGCGTCGTCGCGCCGATGCACTGGATCTCGCCGCGCGAGAGCGCGGGCTTGAGGATGTTCGAGGCGTCGATCGCGCCCTCGGCCGAACCAGCACCCACGAGCGTGTGGATCTCATCGATGAAGAGCATCACGTTCTCGGTGCGGCGGATCTCATCCATGACCGCCTTGATGCGCTCTTCAAACTGGCCGCGGTACTTGGTGCCCGCGACCATGAGCGCTAAATCCAGGATGACGACCCGCTTGTCGCGCAGGATCTCGGGCACGTCGCCCTTGATGATCATCTGGGCGAGCCCCTCAACGATCGCGGTCTTGCCCACGCCGGCCTCCCCGAGCAGCACGGGGTTGTTCTTGGTGCGCCGGGCCAGGATCTGGATGACGCGCTCGATCTC
>CAYJRJ010000018.1:0-25222 GCA_964372775.1 uncultured Planctomycetales bacterium
CGATCTCAAACACCGGCTGGCCGTCCACCCGCTCGATGGCCGTTACCTCCAGCCCGGCCATCGTCAGCTTCTCGGCCAGCGCCTCAGGCGCGAGTCGAACGGTCACATACTCCTTTAACCACTCGAGGGGAACTCTCATGCGGCTGGAGGCTGGAAGCTGGAGGCTGGAAGCTGGAGGCGATTGCCTCGAGCCTTCAGCCTCGAGCCTTCAGCCAACTTAGAATTGCTCCAAGAAGCGGATGTCATTTTCGAAAAATAATCGGATGTCCTTGATGCCGTACTTAAGCATCGCGATGCGTTCGACCCCCATGCCGAACGCGAAGCCCTGGACGCGGCGCGGATCATAGCCGACCCCGCGCAGCACGTTGGGGTGCACCATCCCGCAGCCCATGATCTCCAGCCACCCTTTGCGCCCGCACGTCGAGCAGCCGCGTCCGTCGCAGGCGCTGCAGGCGATGTCGACCTCGGCCGACGGCTCGGTGAACGGAAAGAAGTGCGGCCGAAACCGCGTGCGCGTCTTCGGCCCGAAGCAAGTTTTCACGAACGACTCCAGCACCCCCTTGAGATCGGCGAACGAGGTCGTCTCATCCAGCACCAAGCCTTCGACCTGATGGAACATGAAGCTGTGGCTCGGATCCAGCGGATCGGGACGGAATACTTTGCCCGGGACGACGATCTTCAGCGGGGGCCGGCGATGCTGCATCACGCGGATCTGCACCGGCGAGGTGTGGCTGCGCAGCAGGAGCCTGCCCTGCTTCGGCTCAGGCGAGGGCAGATCCACGAAGAAGGTGTCGAACGATTCGCGCGAGGGATGGTCCCTGGGAATGTTGAGCGCGTCGAAGTTGTAGTACTCGAACTCCATCTCCGGCCCCTCGATGATCTCAAAGCCCATCGGCACGAAGACGGCGAGGATGCTGTGGATGGTCTGAGTCACGGGATGCAGCCGGCCCTGCACGATCGCGCTGCCTGGCAGCGTGACATCGACGGACAACCTGGGACGACTTGCGGAGAGCGCCAGGCGCCTGGCGGCAAGTTCGGTTTCGACCGCGCGCTTGAGCTCATTCGCCCGCTTGCCCACCTCGGCCCGCTCCTCGGCCGACAATTGAGGGAGCGTCTTCATGACCTCAGAGAGGCGGCTCTTTCGGCCGAGAAACTTCACACGCACCTGCTCAAGCTGGTCTGCGGACGCAACCTGCTGCACTGATGCTGTGGCATCAGCCAGTAGCCGCTCTAACTCACTCGCGAGGGGATTGCCCATGCTCAACGATATCCTTACCGGTGAACACCCACACGCGGCACGGCGCGTTGCGCACGACATACTCCACCGTCGTGCCGAACGTGGTGCGGCCCGGGGCTTGTGCGAGCGCGCGGGGGTTCGCGCCGACGATGACGAGATCGTACCCGCCCTCTTTGGCCAGCTCGACAATCGTCTCGCCGGCAAAGCGGGACTGTTTCACCTGCGCGTCAATCGGCACCTCGTACTCGCGGCCGATCGCCTGCGTCTGCTCCATGACCGAGTCGGCGACGCCCAGCTTCTCCGGAAAGAACGTGTCCAGCGGCAGCGAGGGTGGAATTTCGATGACGTGCAACGCGGTCACATCCGCCCCGTAGCCCTTGGCGAGCCTGGCTGCAAACTGGATCATGTCGTTGGTGTGCGCTCCTGTGGTCGGCACGAGGATTTTCCGGACCTTCACCGGCCGGTACTCCGGCATCTGCAACCGCTCGATCTCCACACGGGCGGCCGCGGGCAGTCGCTGCGCGTGGCGATACCAGAAATAGGCGCCCAACCCCACCCCCATCCACAGAAACCCCAGGTTGCGCCCGGCGGGTTTGGTGAGAATGACGTCGACCCACACCGCCATCGTGCCCAACAGACCGATGAGCGATGTGATCGGTAATGCAAAACGGCCCCACCGGATGCTCCAACCGATTTTGAAGGGGCGTTTCAAGTCCGGCTGCCGGATGCGCAGCCCGAGCAGCGACAGGTGGGCGAGCGCGAAGGAAAGCATGGCGCCGAAGTTATAGAGCTCGGCAATGTGCGTCAGATGCCGTGCCACCGTGACGATCGCCGCGGCAATGAGCGTGAAGGTGATGAGCGAAATATACGGCGTCTTGAAACGCGGATGCAACCGGTAGAACAGGCGCGGCAGCGTGAAGTGCTCGCTCATCGCGAAGGTCAGGCGCGAGGCCCCGATGAGCCCGGCGTTGGCCGCGACGAACAGGATCGACGCCCCCAGGAACCCGACCCACGGCACGAGAATGCGCTGTCCAAAGGGCATCGAGGCGGCAATACCGGCCAGCGGATTCTCCAGGTAGGCGGTCGTCAGCTCCTGCGGCGTCATGGCGGTCAGCGCGATCGCGGAGACGCCAAAGTAGAGCACAAAGAGCGTGATCATCGTGCCCATCATCGCGCGCGGGATGGTGCGGTTGGGATGGCGGGCTTCCCCGGCCAGCTGGGCGATGGACTCGATCCCGATGTAGGCCACCATCGCCATCCCCACGCCCTTCCAAAACTGCGGCCACGTGGGCGACCAGGCGTGCTCAGTGCCAACCTGCATGTGCCACCAGAGTTGCTGGAGGTGCATCCAAAAGGTGGGGGGGTCGAACAGCTGCATGACAAAGATGAGCCCAATGGTAATAATCGTCAGCTTCGTCACCACCCCGAACACGGCAAGCAGCAACGAAACCCGCGTCGACTCCTTGATCCCGATGATGTTCAGCCCCAAGAGCATCCCTAAGATGAGCAGCGTAAAGGGGACGTTGCCGATGGTGTTGACAACTCCGGGCAGGAGCTGGCGGAAGTACGGGCCCACCGAGTACGCAGAGATCGCGATCGTCACGATATAGTCGAGTAACAGGGCCCAGCCCGCGATGAACGAGACGAGGTCGTTGAACGCGTGCCTGGCGAAACTGCACGAGCCGCCCGACTCCGGCATGGCGGTCGCCAACTCGGTGTAGGTCAGGACGGTGCAGAAAAACACGATGCCCGCCAGGGCCAGAGCGAGCGGGGCGGCTCCCAACGCGTAGAGCGTCGTGACGCCCAGCGCGTAGTAGATGGAGGACCCGACATCCCCGTAGCCGATCGCGAAGAGCTGCGGCGTCCCGAGGACACGGTGCAGCGAGCCGCGGTCGACGACGGCGACGCGGGACTCTTCTTTCCTGGAGAAATCAAACGCGCGTTCGTGAGCCATGTAGACCGTCACCACAGAACCACAGAATTCCACAGAAACACAGAGATGCATTTAAAGACTCTGTGCCTCTGTGTGGCTTCTGTGTCTCTGTGGTGTATCGTCGTTGGTTTAGCGGATGTTTAGTTCGCGGTGGCCTTCGCAACCAACTGGTCGAAGGCTGCTTGGTCGTTGACCGCGAGTTCCGACAACTGCTTGCGGTCAAGTTTGATGTCAGCCCGCTTAAACGCCGCCATGAGTCGGCCGTACGTCAGGCTGCGCGCGCGGGCCGCCGCATTGAGCCGGATAATCCACAGCGAGCGGAATGCGCGCTTTTTGTTGCGCCGGTCGCGCGTGCGGTAGGCTTTCGCCCGCATGACCGTCTCTTTGACTTTCAACAGATGCAGCCGCCGCGCGCCGCGGTAGCCCTTCGCCTGCCGAAGCAGCCGCTTGCGTCGACGACGAGAGGCGACGGCCCATTTGACTTTTGCCATGGGAACTCCTGTACGTTATCGGGACAGTCCCCTTTTTCGCTACACCACGAATCGGGACAGTCCCATTTTTTTGTGACGTGGACCGTCCACCGAAAAATGGGACAGTCCCGTACGACTACGGGTTACTCGTAAGGTACTAACGCGCGCAGTTTGCGCGCATCCACCGCCGCCACCACGCGAGCGCGGCGGAAGTGCCGTTTCAGCTTCGAACGTCGCCCGGTCAGCAGATGCCGCCGTCCGGGCCGGAAGCCCAGCAGCTTGCCGGTCCCGGTCACCTTCAGACGATGCTTGACCCCCTTCACCGTCTTGATCTTTGGCATGAGGTCACCCTGTCGTTGTGGGCCGAGAGGACGGCGGCGCAGCCTCGGACGGCTTTGCCGTCGACGCCGCAGCGGCGCGCGCTTGCGCAGCCGCCTTTTGCCGTTCCCGCTGCTCGACCCGCTTGATTTTATCTCGGTCCGGGCTGATGACCATCGTCATGAACCGCCCGTCCAACTGCGGGGTGCGCTCCACCCGGCTGAGCGGCTCGAGGTCCTGGATGAGCCGGTCCAGGATTCGCCGGCCCAGCTCCGTATGGGCCAGCTCGCGTCCCCGGTAGACCATCGTGATCTTCGCCTGGTCTCCCCGCATGAGGAACTTCTTGAGCATGTTCAGCTTGACCTGATAATCGTGCGCTTCAATGTGGGGCTTGAGCTTGACTTCCTTGAGCCTGACTACGTGGTGTTTTTTCTTCGCCTCGCGATCGCGTCGCTGTTCCTCGTAGCGGAACTTGTTGAAATCCATGATGCGGCAGACGGGCGGGCTGACATCCGGCGCGACTTCGACGAGGTCGAAGCCCTGCTCCCGCGCCAGCTTGAGCGCATCCGCCATCGCCATCACCCCTAACTGAGCCTTATCGTCCCCGATGACGCGCACCTGCGGCACGCGAATCCGCTCGTTCACCCGTAGTTGTCTCACGACCGCTTGCCCTCCTTCGTTGAGCCGGGGGAAACAGCCGCCGTCTCCGGTTCGCTCACCCCCGGCGCGCTCTCCCGCTCGACTCGCTCGATGAACTGCTCCACCCCCATCGCGCCAAGATCGCCGGCGCGCCGATGGCGCACCGCCACGGTGATCGATGCCGCCTCCCGCTCGCCGGTCACCGCCATGTACGGGATCTGCTGCAGCTGCGCGTCGCGGATCTTGGCCTGCATCTTTTCGTTGCGCTCATCCACCTGCACGCGCAGCCCGCGCGCGCGCAACGACTGCGCCACGTGGCGGGCGTAGGCGAGTGCCTTGTCCGTGATGGGCACGACCATCACCTGCACCGGTGCCAGCCAGACCGGCAGCGCGCCGGCGTAGTGCTCGATGAGCATGCCGAAGAAGCGCTCGAGGCTGCCCAAGAGCGCTCGATGCACCATGATGGGCCGGTGCGACTTGCCGTCCTCGCCGGCGTACGTCAGATCGAAGCGCTCCGGCAGCGCGAAGTCGCACTGGATCGTCCCGCACTGCCAGCTGCGCCCCAGCGCATCCTTGATCTTGATGTCGATCTTTGGCCCGTAGAAGGCTCCTTCGCCCTCGTGCACATCGAAGGCGAGGCCGCGCGCGGTCAGCGCGGCCCGCAGCGCCTCCTCGGCATGCCGCCAGGACTCGGCGGTGCCGATGAACTTCTCCGGCCTGGTCGAGAGCTCGATCTCGTAGTCGGTAAACCCGAAGGCGCGCATCACATCGAACTCAAACGCCAGGACGCGCTCGATCTCCTCCACGAGCTGGTCCTCGCGCAGGAAGATGTGCGCGTCGTCCTGCGTGAAGCCGCGCACGCGCAGCAGCCCGTGGAGCACGCCGGATTTCTCGTTGCGGTACACCGTGCCCAGCTCGAAGAAACGCAGGGGCAGCTCGCGGTAGCTGCGCAGCCGCGCGCGGTAGATGAGGATGTGGCCCGGGCAGTTCATTGGCTTCAGGCCAAACGCCTGCTCTTCCGCCTCGAACAGAAACATGTAGTTCTTGTAATGCTCGAGGTGCCCGGACTGCTTCCAGAGATCGGTACGAAAGAGGTGCGGTGTCGCCACCAGCTCGTAGCTGCGCGCCAGATGCTCGCGCTTGAGGTAGTCCTCGATCAACGAGCGCACCAGCGCCCCCTTGGGGTGGTAGAACACCACACCGGGACCCGCGAGCTCCTCAAAACTGAACAGGCCCAACTCCGTGCCGAGCCGACGATGGTCCCGACGCTTCGCTTCTTCCAATCGCTTGAGGTGCGCCTCCAGCTCCTTCGCACTGAAGTAGGCGGTGCCGTAGATGCGCTGTAGCTGGGCTTGGTGTTCGTCACCGCGCCAGTAGGCGCCCGCGAGACTCAGGAGCTTGATGGCTTTCACCTCGCCCGTCGAGCGCATGTGCGGCCCCTCGCACAGATCGGTGAAGTCGCCGTCGGTGTAGAGCGAAACCTTCGCATCGGGAATCGCCTCGATGATCTCCAGCTTGAAACGCTCCCCGTGCTGCTTGAAGAACTCCGTCGCCTTGGGTTTGTCCATGAAGGACTGCTGAAACGGGTGGTTCTCCTTGATGATCTTCACCATCTCGGCTTCGATTTTCGGCAAATCCTCGTCGGTCAGCTTCACGGGCAGCTCGAGATCATAGTAGAAGCCGTCCTCGATCGGCGGGCCGATGGCCAGCTTCGCCTGCGGATAGAGCCGCTTGACGGCCTGGGCCATCACATGGGCAGCACTATGCCGCAGCGCGTACAGCGGATCTTTGGCTTTGAGCTCTTCTGATGCGCCTGCGTGACCCATGTTCTATGTGCGTTCGCTCCTTCGCCGGGCCTCTCTGTGATCGGCCCGGCTCAGGATCACCCGTCACGCGCCAGCGCGCGTGACGAGCGATGGGCGGTAGAGGACTTGAACCTCTGGCCTCGACTATGTCAAAGTCGCGCTCTAACCAGCTGAGCTAACCGCCCGTAGCTTGTCGGGCCTCCCTTCGAATCCCGTAACGAGAAAGCTGCCGGGGGTGGGATTCGAACCCACAAGGGGCTTTCGCCCCGCTGGGTTTTAAGCCCAGTGCGTTTCGCCAAGTTTCGCCACCCCGGCGCATCGAATAGATGCTCGGCTCACCGACAAGGCCTGCATCAGGATCGACCCCGCTGGCGAAATGTTCCAATGGGTGCGCGTACCTGATGCGCGTGTACCGCCAATGACGCCACCGACTCGTGTCTGAGACGGTCTTGCTGCGTGACCATCCCACGACCGCAGCAATACACTCAATGGCCAAAACTCTCTTGCGCTCCAGAGCAAGGGCGTGCGGATAGTAGCACTCCGTCAGAAGCACTTTGGCCGCGATCTTCCCGAACTTCAGGACGTACAACGGATGATGTTTCGCCGACACAGCTGGCCGCACATAAAGTAGCCCTGTCACCCGCCACAAACGCTCAATGGTGTCTTGCAACCATTGAAGAAACGGGGGCGACGCGCTATAAATTTGTACGTGCCATTGCTCACGACCATTCGTCGGATGCCGCCAGCGGCGAATATTCCCATCCCCGTCAATGACCCCCCGAAAGAAGTCTCTGAACCACGCATCGGGTACATTCAACGCCGAAAGAGTTAAAGACTTTCTTGGGGTCAAGCCAAGCGCGAGTAACTTGTCATAGAGCACGCGGCTGCCGATCTGTAGGCGGTGACCTATATAGCCATTGCCGCCGCGGTTCCTGGTAACGCTGCAAGAAATCCCGAGCGCATCTCGGACAGCCACCAAATATCCCGCGTCCTTTGCCGCGATGGTGACATGCCTCCCGTTACTGCTCAGACAACCATCGGTCGCAATGAGTCCCACCGCATACCACAACACCGGCTCTGAGCACTCAAACGGCCTGGGCTTCGGCCCTCGACGTCCGATTGTCGTACCTCAGCCAGGCGCGCTCGATCCTTTGCCCGGCGTTCGACGACTCAAAGAGCGAGGCGGCGGTCGGAATCGAACCGACGTATAAGGGTTTTGTCCCTCGATCCTTCGACTCGGCTCCGCCTCGCTCAGGATCGTGGTGAGCGAGCGACGCGAGTCGAACCACGACTCGCCGGCTGCTTGCAAATGGAGGCGCGGATCGGAATCGAACCGATGTATAAGGGTTTTGCAGACCCTCGCCTTACCACTTGGCTACCGCGCCAAAAAGATGGCAACCATACATGAGCGAGTGTGCGGCATGGGGCGACGCGGGGGCACAAACTTAAAACTCGCCGCTGGACTGGAAATCGACTTGCCCACCCACGCGCAGAATATTGGCACCGTCGGGGTGGTTGCCATCCGCGTCCTCGGCGAGCGCCTCGGTGGAACGGCTCGCCGGGGAGAGGCCGGCGTGGTATTCATAGTCCCCGCCCGAGGCCGCGGCAGGAGCCGGCTTGGCGGAGGAGGGGCACTTGAACACCTGCAAGTCATCGATGTACTGGTCGTAGAGCTCGTCCAGCGAGCTGGGGTACTGTTCGTTGTGGTCATCGCGAAAGGCGGAAACTGCGTAGAAGATCTGCTTGAGGTTGTTCTGACATTTTGACCGCCTGGCCTTCTCGCGCAGCTTCATCGCTCCGGGTGCTAAGAATCCCACCAGGATGCCGATGATGGCAATGACGACGAGCAGCTCGATCAACGTAAAGCCTGATCGCGGTTTCTGCTGCGCTGGCAAGCGGTTAGGGTACATGCGTCTCTCGTTGACCGTACCAGAGCCCCTCAATTTTGTCAAGCAGCGCCCGGGCGACCGTCGTCTTCGATACCCGCCCAAGTTTCGTGACGGCGCCGGGACGCTCCAGCAGCCACGCGGTCACCGCACGGCGACCAAACGGCGCGGCGTGGCGGCTCGCTCGCTGCGCGACCACCACATCCAAACGCTTCGCCAGCAGCTTGCGCCGCGCCCGGGCCAGCACCGCGCCCGTTTCCAGCGCGAAGCCGCACACCAGCTGCCCTCGGCGGCGCGGCAGACGGGCCACGATGTCCGGGGTGCTGCGCAAGCGCAGTGTCCAGCCGGCTCTGCGAGGCCGTTTGGCCGCCGATGGATGCGCCGGCCTGAAATCCGCCACAGCGGCCGCCATGATGATCGCATCGGCGCGCGGTGCGTACCGTCGCAGTGCGGTCTCCATTTGCGCCGAAGTCTCCACTGTGATCGCCCTGGCGCGACCCGGTAGCGGTTCCTCGTTGGGCCCGCTCACGACGGTAACGCGATGGCCACGCTGCAGCGCTTCCGACGCCAATTGCGCACCCATGTAGCCGGTCGAGTAGTTCGAAAGAAACCGGACCGGGTCAATCGGCTCACGCGTGGGTCCTGAGCTGATGAGCAACCGCAGCGGGCGCGTGGCCATGCCGGAAGCTCATCGCCGCTTGGAAGTCCGGGCCGCCCGCCGCTTGACAGTCGCCAGCCGCGCAGGGGCCGCGGAGAGCCCCGCACCGGTGACCGGCACGAGCTGTTTCACGGCCTTGACAATATCATCGGTTTCGGCCAGATGCCCGATCGCCTCATACCCGCAGGCGAGCTTGCCGACATCCGGGCCCACAAAGCGAACTCCGAGGCGCTTGAGCGTGGTCACGTTGCGCTGCACCGACGGGTGCTGCCACATGTGGACGTTCATCGCCGGCGCAAAGAGCAGCTTCGCGCGAGTCGCTAGCAGGATGCAAGAGAGCAGGTCATCCGCCACCCCGCTTGAAAACTTGCCGATGATGTTCGCGGTCGCGGGTGCGACGAGCACCAGGCGCGCGCGATCCGCCAGCGTCGTGTGAATAATCTGCGCGCCCTCGTGCAGATCAAACATATCAAGATACACCCGCCGCTCCGACAGCGCCTGGAGGGTGAGCGGGGCGAGAAACTGGGTGGCCCGCTGCGTCATGATGCAGGTGACGCCGTAGCCCGCGTCCTTGAGCTGACGCACGACATCGCCGACCTTGTACGCTCCGATCGATCCCGTGACTCCAACGACGATCTCTGGCGCATTCGTCATTTAGCTCGCCCTCTTCTTCTCGTCCTTCGTCGCTTTGCGTCCCTTCCGCCCCTTCTCCTCTTCCTCCGGCTTGTACAGCACCTTCCCGTGGAGGATCTCCTCTAGCGCTACCGAGGTGATCTTCTTCTGCCCCGTGTCCACCAGCGACGGCGAACCATCCGCCAGCTCCTTGGCCCGCTTGGCCGCCAGGATCACCAGTCGATACACGCTGCCGCACCGCTTCAAGAGTTCTTCGATCGGAACCTGCGCCATCTTGTGACAACCCCTTTCGTTGGTCCGTTCGATCCTTCGACTCGTCTCGTCTTCGGCGGGACTCGCTCAGGACTCCGCCGTTGCGCGTTCACGATGGCTCCCACGCGTTTCACCGCCGCGCGCAACTCATCGTTGATCACTCGATAGTCATACCACGCTGCGCACGCCAGCTCGCGTTTCACAGCCGCCAGCCGGCGACGCATCGATGCGGGCGTCTCCGTGCGCCGCTGGGCCAACCGGTGCTTCAGATCCGTGATCGACGGCGGCCGCAGAAACACGAGCACCGCCCGACGACCCAAGGCCCGTCGCACTTGGCGCGCACCCTGCACATCGATGCTGAGGATCACATCCTGCCCGCGGGCGAGAGCCTGCAGCACTAGCCGTTTCGGCGTCCCGTAGCAGGCGTCGTGCACCCGCGCCCACTCGAGCAGCTTGCCCGAACGCTTGAGGCGCTCAAACGCCCCCGGCGAGATGAACCGATAATCGCGTCCGTGCCGCTCACCGGGCCGCGGCGGTCGCGTCGTGACCGACACCGAGCGGATCAGCCGAGGCATCGCCCGGCGAAGCCGTTCCACGATCGTCGTCTTGCCGCCACCGGAGGGACCGGAAATCACGAACACCCGTCCCTCCGTGCGCCTCATCACTCGTTCAGCTCTGCCAACCGCTGTGCCACGGTTTCAGGCTGCAGGCTGGAGAGCACCACGTGATCCGAATCGGTGACGATCACCGTACGGGTCCGCCGGCCGTTCGTCGCGTCGATGAGCTTCTGATGGCGGCCGGCTGCTTCGCGCAGCCGCTTGATCGGCGAGGTGTCGGCGGAGACCACCGCCACCACCCGCTCGGCTGCCACGACGTTGTCAAAACCCACGTTCAAGAACGCAATTGCTCCCACGCCGCACTACTCCAGATTTTGCACCTGCTCGCGGATCTTCTCGATGCGGCCCTTGATCTCCACCACGTGATGCGCCGCCTGCGGATCGTTGAGCTTGGCACCCATCGTATTGGTTTCCCGCATGAGCTCTTGCGCAATGAAGTCGAGGTGCTTGCCGACGAGCGCGCCGGCGGCCAGACGCTGGCGCACGTGACCGAGATGGCTGTCAAGCCGCACCAGCTCCTCGTGGATGTCCGCTTCCTTCACTAGCGCCACCGCTTCTTCCAGTCGCGAGGCGGTGCTCGACCCGGACGGCCCCAGCAGTTCTTTGAGCCGCGCGCGCAGATGCTCGCGCTGTTGCTCCGACGCTTTCGGCAGTCTGCGCTTGACCTGTGAGAGATGCTGCCCGATGGCGAGGACCTGACGGCGCAAGTCGGCGACGAGGCGCGCGCCTTCGCGCTGGCGCGCATGCGAGAGCTCCCGCACGGCCGCTTCCGTCGTCTGGCGAAGGGCGCCCCAGAGCTCCTCGGTCGGTCCGCGCTCCTCGCTCACGCTGACCGCGTGCGGCAGCGACAGCAAGTGATCCAGCGTCACCGGACCTTTCAGCCCAAAGCGGCTCTTGAGCTCCAGCAGCGCGTCGTGATAACGCGAGAGCAGCGGTTCGTCAAACACGATGCGCCGCTGATCCAGGCGGCTGGATTGAATGAACACCAAGGCTTCGATGCGCCCGCGTTTGACATGCTCCCGGATCAACTCACCGATGCGTCCTTGTAGCGCGGTCAGGCCGTTGGGCAACCGCTGCTCGATTTCGAGGTACCGGTGATTCGTGCTCCGCAGCTCGACGGTGACGGTGCCGATCGCGGTCCGCCGCGTCGCGCGGGCATAGCCGGTCATGCTCTGGATGCGCGCCATCGGTGTCACGTCCGCGCCTTGCTCGGCTGGCGCAGCAGCTCCTCGGGCTTGAACCACAATCGGATCTCCCGCTCGGCTTCCTCCAGCGTCGAGGAGGCGTGCAGGATGTTCTCCATCAGCCCGCTTGTCGCCATGCGCCCAATCGCGCCGCGGATCGAGCGCGGGCCGGCCTTCTCCGGATGCGTCGCGCCCGTCGCTTCGCGCACACGCGCGACGGCGTCCGGACCCGAGAACACAAACGCGAGGACTGCGGAGACCCCGTGCAAGTTGCCCTGGAGGTGCTCGAGCAGCTCCGCAAAGAACGGTTTCCCCCGCAGATCCTGATAGTGCTCCTGCGCCAGCGCGCGCGTCACGCGCACCGCCTTCGCGCCAATGATGTCCAGCTCCAGCTCTTCCAGACGCGAGAGCACGTAGCCCGCGAGCCCGCGCTGGATCGCCTCAGGCTTGATCACCACGAGCGTGGCTTCGTCAGCCATTTACACCGACACGCCCCAGAGCTGCAAAATTCTCGTCAGATCTTCCTGTGAAAAATAGTCCACGATCACGCGCCCGCCTTTCTTGCGCGCGACGATCGTCACCTTCGTGCCCAATGCGCGGCGCAAAGCATCCTCCACGGGTTTCAAGGACGCGTCCACTCGCTTGGCGCGTCGGCGTCGCCCGGGCACCCAGGCGCCGGCCATGGCTTCGAGCTGGCGGACGGTCAGCCCGTCGCCATTGATCGCCCGGCGGTAGAGCTCGGCCTGTTTTGTCGGATCCTCGATGCCCGCGAGGACCTTGGCGTGTCCAAGCGACGTCGCTCCGCTGCGCAGCCCATCCCGAATCTCGGCCGGCAGCTTGAGCAGCCGCAGCATGTTCGCGACGGTCGCCCGGTCCTTCCCAACCGCCGCCGCAATATCTTCCTGGGTATAGCCGAACTCGTCAAGTAGTCTTGCATATCCTGTGGCTTCCTCAACCGGGTTGAGATTTTCCCGCTGGATGTTCTCGATCAGCGCATATTCCAACGCCTCTTTGTCGGAAAGCGACTTGATGATGGATGGAATCTCTTTAATCCCAAGCAGTTGCGCCGCTCGCCATCGGCGCTCGCCCGCGACCAGTTCGTAGGTGCCGTGCGCGATCGGTCTGACGATCACCGGCTCAATCACGCCCTGCCGTTGTATGGATACTTTGAGCTCTTCAAGCGATTCGTTCGAAATGGACTCCCTCGGCTGCGTGCGACCCGGCCGAATCTGCTCGATCTTCAGCGACACATAGTTCGTCGTCTGTCCCTGTGGTGCTGTCTCGATCAGCTCTGCGAGACCTCTGCCCAACCGCTTCGTGGTCATGGCTGCTCCACCAACTCCTTTTCTATAACCTCTTGAGTTAACAATTGATACGCTAATGCTCCTGTCGAATGCGGGTCATACAAACAGATTGGCTTACCAAAGCTTGGTGACTCCGCCAGCCGGATGTTTCGTGGAATGGAGGTGTTGAACACCAGGTCCTTGAAATACGTCCGCACCTCATCGGCCACTTCCCTCGCCAGATTCGCCCGAAAATCGGTCATCGTCAACACGATCCCGCCGACTTTGAGATTCGGATTGAGATTCTGCTTGATCAGGTTCACGGCGCGCATTAATGAGTTGAGCCCTTCGAGTGCGAGATATTCACATTGCACAGGAATGATTGTGCTATCCGCCGCCACCAGCGCGTTGATCGTCAGCAGCCCGAGCGATGGCGGACAATCAAACAGGATAAATTCATACGCCCCTCTCAGCGGTTCGCAGCAACGCTTGAGCACGGTTTCGCGCTGCTCCATCGACGCGAGCTGCGGCTCAGCGCCGGCCAAATCGAGACTCGAGGGGATGATTTCCAGGTGGTCGATCGTTGTTTTCAAGATCGAGTCGGAAACTGGCAACCCGTTGATGAGCACCTCGTAGGTGTCCTTCTCGAGCTCCTTCCGGGAAATGCCGCAGGCCGTCGTTGCATTGCCTTGCGGATCAAGATCGATCAGGAGGGTGCGCTTTCCCAAGAGGGCGAGGTAGGACCCCACGTTCACCGCGGTCGTGGACTTACCCACGCCGCCCTTTTGATTACAGACTGCGATCGCCCGAGACATGCCTAATGGACTGTTCCACGTGGAACAATTATAACCGATTTCGCAGATTTTCAAAGATGATTTCGCAGATTATTTTACTCCGGTCATCTGTGAAATCGCCTTTAAAATCTGTGTAATCTGTGATATTCACACCTGTGCACAGCCTGTGGAAACTATTTGGCCAGCTTATACCAGAGGATGGAGATCAGGCTGTTGGTCATCCAGTACAGGACGAGTCCGGATTGGAAATGGTAAAACATGATCCCGAACACGATGGACATCATCGGACCAGAAAACATCTTGGCTGTCGGATTGTCGCCGCTCGAGGGCATGTTTTTCTGCGAGATGGCCGTCTGGGCATACATTGCGAAGGCCATGAGAATGGGCAGGAGGTTGAGCTCTTTCCCGAAAAACGGCAGCGAAAATGGGAGCAGGATCAATCGGTCAGGCTGCGAGAGGTCGTCAATCCACAGAAAATTGGCTCCGCGCAACTCGATGAAGTGCGAGAGAGCATTAAATAACGCGATAAAAATGGGCATCTGCATCAGCATCGGCAAGCACCCGCTCAATGGGCTGACCCGGTGCTCCTTGTACAGCGAAAAGACCTCCTTATTCGCGACGGCCGCATTGCCTTTGTGCTTTGCCATGATGCGGTCCACATGCGGCTTGAGCTGCTGCATCTTTTTCATTGACTTAAAGCTGATCAATGTAAACGGCGCGGTCAGGCAAGTAATGAGGACACCAAAAAGCACGATGGCGAATCCATAATTTCCTGTCAACGACGCGATCCAGCTCAACACCAGGAGAAGTGCGAGTCCGATTTTTCCAAGCAATCCTATGGGAAACGCCTGCTCAAAACCTGAACGCTTCAGGTGAAAATAGTCTCTGGGTCCAAAGTAGATCGAGAATTTCGTTGACTGCTGCCAAGCCTTTGGCGCTGCAAGCTTGGCAGCAATGGCCTGGTCCGTCGCAGGAAGAATCGCGACACTCAGCTCTTCATCGGATCGTAGACTTGAGCAAAAATAGCGCTCGGAAAGCGAAACCAGGACTGTTCCACGTGGAACAGTCCGCTCTCCTTTTGGCGATGGCACAACTTTTCTATATTTAACCGTATCACCATGTTTCTCTAATACAATGGATTCCAATATATTACGACCTTTTTCAATTTCATCGCTTCTTGCCCAGGAAAAAATGAATGCGCGGTCAATCATATCAGTTTGCTCTGTACGATATTCTGTTGATAACTCAAATGTTACAATTGGGTTATGCGCATCTAATGAATATGAAATATGGTGATTATTTCCTGAGTTATCTCTACCAGACAAGTGAATGGTTGTATTTGATTTTATCTCTTCCTTCCAGCCAACAGGAAGCTTCATGGCGGGAGAGAACACCGGAAGCTCTGTCCGTACGTTCAACGGGCCGCCTGTAACAGGATCCTTGAACGCCTTGAGCACAACCTTGCGGATCGCCCCGCTTGAACTGCCGATTTCCAGGAGCAGCTGATTTGACTCAATGGTTGTGGTGGCTTCGTCGGCGCGAAGTACGAGCGGTTCCGGGGTGTCCGGCTGGGCTGGCGGTTCCTGAGGCGCCACCGTCGATTCCTGAACCGGCGCCAGCGGTTGGACGTTGAAGAGCGCCCTCGCGTACCACACCAGGAACAGGGTGGACAGGCCGGCGGCCAAGAGCACGCGCTTGTCGGTCATTGCACCGGGTCAACGCCTCCCCTCGAGAACGGCCGGCAACGTAGCAGCCGTCTGACCGCCAGCTCCAACCCCTTGATCGCTCCGTAGCGCCGAACGGCTTCCGCGGCATATCCTGAGCAGCTTGGGGAAAAGCGACACGAATGTAACATCATGTTACCACAGACGTTACGATACATATCGATGCCGATGAGGACTATCGAGGCCGCGAAAGAAGGCCGAGACGATGACATAGTTGCCGCAACTCGGATTCCAGAAGCGCCGCTGACGCAGGGCGCGTTGGAGGATGCACGACGATCAGGATGTCGATGCCATGAAGGAACGATAAACGCTTTCCAAACACTACCGCCCGGATTTGCCGTTTGAGCCGGTTGCGCACGACGGCGCCCTTGAAGCCGCGCCGCGTGCGGATGCCCACCCGCGTGGCGCCCTCGCCGTTCGGCAGCGCCCCCACGGACACACACATGCCCTTCGCCCACCGGCCCCGTTGACCAATCCGGAGGAACGCCTGTGTGCGCTTGAGGCGCGCAACCCGAGAGCGGTCGACGGCGCGCAGCTCACGCTCGGATGAGTTCCCAGCGACCTTTCCGTCGACGGCGATTCAGTGTCCTTCGTCCGCCTCGCGTGCGCATGCGCGCGAGGAATCCGTGCACCTGTGTCCGCTTGCGATTGGACTTGTTGCGCAAATGCTTTTTCATCCCACCCCCTGATTGTGGGTCGGCCAATATGTTATCTTGCCTGCCCCCTGGGCCGACCCGGGTTCGCTTTGCGAACCGTCCTGCCTCTGGCGGGACCAATCAGGGGGTGGGATCATGCCGGTCATTATACGAATCGCCGAGCGCGCGCGCAAGGAGAAACCGCTTGAGGTTGGTGGATGCGCTTGCTATAATTTCTCGTTGCCGCCGGGCATGTGTCGTTGAAAGCCCCCTGTGTAAAACGTGTGGAAACTGTGCAAAACTCTCCGTTCAATTGGGCCCAGGCCAGGGAAGGGCTGAAAGCCCGCCTCGGATCTGAAGTTGTCAGCCGCTGGCTCGACCCGCTCGCCGTTACCGCCGTCACTGAGCGTGCCGTCGTCTTGGAAGCCCCGAACGCGTTCTTCCGGGATTGGATCGCCGCACACTATCTGGAAGCCTTACGGTCGTCCGCCGGCGGCCGTGAGGTGCAGGTCATGCTGTCCAGCGCTCCCGAGATGACACCTCGCACGCTCGAACCACCAACGCGCAGCACGGGCGGCCCCGAACCGACGCCCTCCGGCCGGTGGGAACACGGACTCAATCAGCGCTATACATTCGACCGGTTCGTTGTCGGGCCCAGCAATCGATTTGCGCACGCTGCGTCGCTGGCCGTCGGAGAGTCGCCCGCCAAGGCCTATAATCCGCTGTTCATCTACGGCGGCGTAGGGCTGGGGAAAACGCACCTGATGCAGGCGATCGGCCACGCAGTGATCCAACGATGGCCTGGACGCCGCGTCGTCTACATTTCGAGCGAGGGGTTCACCAACGACCTGATCTCGGCCATCCAAAACAAGACGACGGCGCGGTTCCGTGATCGCTACCGCACGGTGGATCTGCTGCTCATCGACGATATCCACTTCATCGCCGAGAAGGAAGCGACGCAAGAGGAGTTCTTCCATACGTTCAACACGCTCTACGACGCCCACAAGCAGATCGTGATGTCGAGCGACCGTTCGCCGAAGGAGATCGCCGGCCTCGAGGAGCGGCTCGTCTCGCGCTTCGAGTGGGGCCTGGTGACGGACATCCAGCCGCCCGATTTGGAAACGCGCATCGCGATTCTGCGCAAGAAGGCCGAGGAGGCTGGCGTTGACGTCCCGGGCGACGTGACGACGTTCATCGGACACCAAATCACGTCGAACATCCGGGAGCTCGAGGGCGCCCTGATTCGCGTCGTCGCGTACTGCAATCTGTTCAACAAGCCCTTGGGGGCGGGCGTCGCGCGCGAGGTCCTCAAGGACATGGTCCGCGAGGTCAGCTCCCGGGTGACGCTCGAGCTGATTCAGCGGCGCGTGGCGGAATATTTTCAGATCGACCTGACGGAGATCCGCGGGGCGAAGCGCCAGCGCTCTATTTTGTATCCGCGCCAGGTCGCGATGTACCTATGCCGCCGACTGACGGAGGCGTCGCTCCCAGAGATCGGTCGGGCGTTCGGGGGGAGGGATCACACCACCGTGATGCACGCGGTGGAAAAAATTGCGCGGGAGATCGCACAGGATCTCCACAAGAAACACTTGGTGGACCACCTGAATCAGCTCGTCGCGACGCCGTCGGGGTTGCGGGAATAAGCTCGTGGTTTCCACATTGTCCACACCCCCGAGTGCTACGACGAACGGTTCTTTTATAAGAAAGAGTTACTAACAGCAGAGGCGCCCATGCGATTAACCATTCCTCAGCAACAACTTCTCACATACCTCCAGATGGTTGAGCACATCGTCAACGACCGGAGCACGCTGCCGATTTTAGCTAACGTGTTGCTCCAAATCACCAATAACGAGCTCACACTAACCGCGACCGATCTCGATGTGGGAGTTCAGTGCCGGCTCCCATTGGCGGCTCCTGTGGAACCCGGGGCGGTCGCGCTGCCGGCGAGGAAGTTCACGACGATTGTGCGGGAATTACCAGACGAACTCGTGACATTTGAGGCGAGGAAGAACCACACCGCGACGGTCAACTGCGGCCCGATCAATTTCCGTGTACCCGGACTGCCGCCGGAGGACTTTCCGGTACTCCCCGCGTCCGAGGCGGCGGACGGAGTCGCGTTGACGCAGGCGGCGCTCAAGCGCCTCCTCACACACACAGCGTACGCCATGTCGATGGAAGAGACGCGATTCGTGTTGAACGGAGCGTTGATCTGCACACAGAAAAACGCGTTGGTGGTAGTTGCGACGGATGGGCGGCGGCTCGCGGTGGCGACCGCCCCGCTGCCCGCGCCATCCAAACAGACCCTCCAAGCGGTGATTCCGGCCAAAGCCGTGCGGGAGCTCTCGCGTTTATTGGATGGCGAAAGCCAGGAGGACGTCAGCATCATCTCCTTAAGGGACAACCAGCTTGCGTTCCGATTCAACGACGTGACTATTCTCACACGGTTGATTGAGGGGCAATTTCCGGTGTACGAGAAGGTGATCCCGGCGCCCTCCAAACAAACGTTGACATGCCAGCGCATCGCCTTGATAGACGCCATCCGGCGGGCCAGCCTCATGACGACCGCGACCTCCCAAGCAGTCGTTTTTGAGGTTGCTCCGAACCGGTTGGTGGTGTCAAAGGAATCGGCAGAGCTGGGCAGCGCGCGGGAAGAGCTCGACGTCGCCTACGCCGGCGAGGCGATGACGGTGGCGTTTAATCCGGAGTTCTGGCTGGACGTGTTGAAGGCGCTGGGGGTCGCTGAGGTCACGATTGAGCTGTCCGGCCCTGAGCGGCCGGCGGTGCTGCGCCAGCCAGGACTGACGTACGTCGTGCTGCCGATGAAGGTTGCGTAGAGTGCGTGGAGTGGCGTCATGCGCAAAGAGCCCAGCCGCATCAGCGCGCTGGTCCCAGACATTCTGAAACAGGCGGCCGCGCACCACGGCGCGCTGGAGAAAGTGCAGCGCGCCTGGCCCCGGTGGGTGGGCAAGGCGCTGGCGGCGCATACCAAGCCGGTAAGCCTGCGCCGCGGGCGGCTCGTCGTACAGGCCGATCGGCCGGGGGACGCGTTCGCGCTCAGCTACCAGCGCACGCAGCTGCTCGAGCAGCTGCGCAAGGCGACCGCAGGGAAGGCCGAAGATCTGGTGATCCGTCCGGGCGCGCATGCCGTATCTCATTGATCGAACGCGCGCGCTCTTGGGCGAAGACGTCGTCGCGATAGTCCATGTGAGGCAGCGCAAAATCCGCAGCCGCGTGGTGCTCAAGGACAACAGTTTGTACCACACGCTGACGCGCCCGCGCACGCTCGCGCGGCGCGCCAGCGTGCCCCAGCAGACTAAAGGAGCTCGATGGCGGAGACCGTCATGAAGCGCAAGTCGGGGACGAAACCAACCAGACAGCCGCCACGCGCGAAGCTCGCCGCAGGGGCCACCGGCGCCTACGACGCCAGCAGCATTCAGGTGCTGGAGGGGCTGGAGGCTGTGCGCCGTCGGCCGGCGATGTACATCGGCGACAGCAGCACTCGGGGACTGCACCACCTCATCGAGGAGGTCGTCGACAACTCCATCGACGAGGCGATGGCGGGATTCTGCAAGCACATCGACGTCGTGATTCATCGGGACAGCTCGGTGACCGTGATCGACGACGGTCGCGGCATCCCAGTCGATCTGCATAAGACCGAGAAGAAATCCGCGCTGGAGGTCGTGCTGACCAAACTGCACGCTGGCGGCAAGTTCGACAGCAAGACGTACAAGGTCGCGGGCGGTCTCCACGGCGTGGGCGTCTCGGTCGTCAACGGCCTCTCCGAGTGGCTGGAGGCCGAGGTCAGGCGCGATGGCAAGATCTACCGGCAGCGCTACGCGCGCGGCAAGCCGGTCTCCGGCATCACCGTCGTCGGCAAGGCCACGGGCACCGGTACGAAGATTGCGTTCAAAGCCGACAAAGAGATCTTCACGGGCGGCATCACGTACAGCTTTGAAACGCTCTCCAATCGGATGCGCGAGGTGGCGTTCCTTAACAAGGGCCTCATCGTCAGCCTGAAGGATGAGCGCAACGACAAAGAAGCGAAGTACCAATTCGAGGGCGGCATCAAGGAGTTCGTGGCCCACCTCAACAAGAACAAGAATCCGTTGCACAACCCGATCTACTTTGAGGACGAGCGCGAGCATATCTCTGTCGAGATCGCGCTGCAGTACAACGACGGCTTCAGCGAAAACATCTTCTCGTTCGCGAACAACATCAACACGGTGGACGGCGGAACGCATCTCTCCGGCTTCAAATCCGCGCTGACCCGGACGATCAACGCGTACTGTAAATCGAAGAACTTGTTCAAGGGCGACGAGATGAAGATCGAAAGCGAGGATGCGCGCGCTGGGCTGACGGGAGTGGTCAGCGTCAAGATTCCGCAGCCGCAATTCGAGGGGCAGACCAAGGCCAAGCTCGGCACGCCGGAAGCGGAGGGCATCGTCGCATCGATCTGCAACGACAAGCTCTCGACGTTCTTCGAGGAGCACCCGTCGGTGGCCAACAAGATCGCGGACAAGTGTTTGGTCGAGGCGCGGGCCCGCGAGCGCGCCCGCCATGAGCGGGACCTGGTGCGGCGCAAGGGGCTGCTCGAATCCAGCGCGCTGCCCGGCAAGCTCGCGGACTGCTCAGAGCGCGACGCGGCGCTGTGCGAGCTCTACATCGTCGAGGGTGACAGCGCCGGCGGCTGTTTCTCAGGAGTCACAAAGGTCGCACTGACAGACGGCCGGCAGCTTTCGTTCAAGGACCTCGTTAAAGAAGCGCGCTCAGGAAAAGAGCACTTCTGTTATACGATGTTGCCGGACGGTAGGGTCGGGATTGAGCGGATTCTGCATCCAAGGAAAACCAAAACACGCGCCGAGGTCATCGAGGTGACGCTGGACAACGACGAGCGCGTGGTCTGCACGCCCCGCCACCAGTTCATGCTGCGGGACGGGACGTATCAGCGAGCTGATGCGCTGAAGCCAGGCGATTCGTTGATGCCGCTCTACCGGCAGCTCTCCCGCCTTGGGAAGCGCATTACGATTGAAGGCTATGAAATGGTGCACGACCCTGCGCAGGAACGCTGGGTGTTCACGCACCTCTTGGCCGATGAGTACAACTTGCGGTACGGCGCGTATCAAGGCGGTGAGGCCTCGCATCGCCACGACCTTGATTTCAACAAGAGAAACAACAACCCCACGAATGTGCGGCGATTGAGCAAGGGACAACATCTCGAGGAGCACCAGCGCCACGCCGCCAAGACGCTGCGGCGAAAAGATGTCCTTGCGAAGCTCCGCGCCTTAAGGCGCACCAAGGCTTTTCGAGAGCGCATTCGACAGGCGATGCTCAGGCCGGCGATGCGCGAAGCCTTGAAACTTCGCGCACGCCGGCAGTGGCAAGACGAGGCCTACAAGCAGTTCATGATGCAAAAGTTTCTCGAGTTTTATCGTCGGTCGCCGGAATATCGAGAGCGATCCGGACAGCGTCTTCTTGAAGCCCAGCGCGCATATTGGGGTTCGAAGGCGCATCGCGTCACCCAAGCAGCTCGAGTCAAAGCCTTCTTCGAAAAGCACCCCGAGGCGCGGCAAGAACTTTCGAGGGTCGCCAAGCAGCCGTGGAACAATCTGCGACTTCGTGAGTGGCGTAGCGGGAAGACCAAAGAACAGTGGACGAAAGAGTTTCGAGTCCAGCGCAAGCTCGCCTACGACCGTACCTATTTGCGGCATTCGTTGGCGTTGCTAGCGAGCGCGCTGGAGCAGGGCAGCGACGCCGCGCAGCAGTACGAAGCCGCCCGCCGAAGTCGCCGCAACAACAACTTGCTGAAATACGAGACGCTTCGACAACGATTCTTCGCCGGAGACGGTCAGCGACTGCTCGAGGCGGCGCAGAATCACAACCACAAGGTCGTCGCCGTTCGGCCTCTCTCGAAACGCGTGGACGTCTACGACCTGGAGGTTCCAGAGACGCACAACTTTGCGCTGGCGTGCGGTGTCTTCGTCCACAACAGCGCGAAGCAGGGACGGGATCGGCGCTTTCAGGCGATTCTGCCGATCAAAGGAAAGATCCTCAATGTGGAAAAGGCGCGATTGGAGAAGGTGCTGACGAACGAAGAGATTCGTACGATCATCACCGCGCTGGGCTGCGGGATCGGCTCAGAGTTTAATCTCGACAAGCTGCGGTATCACAAGATCTTGCTCATGGCCGACGCCGACGTCGACGGCAACCACATTCGCACGCTGCTGCTGACGTTCTTCTACCGGCAGATGCCGAAGCTCGTCGAGAACGGACACATCTACATCGCCCAGCCGCCGCTCTACAAGATTAAGCGCGGCAAGCGCGAGGAGTACGTGGAAACCGATGAGCAGATGTCGCATATGCTCTTGGAGCTGGGCGCAGAGGGTCAAGCGCTGACCCATCTGCGCGCCAAACGGACATTTAAAGAGAAGGGGTTGCTGGAGCTGCTGAAACTGTTGGCCGAGCTGGAGCCGTTGGTCAAGGGGGTCTCGCGCTACCGCATCGACGTGCCGACGTACTTTAGCCAGCTCGACAAGCGGCGCGGCCTGCCGCTCTACTACCTGAAGACCGAGGGGAAGGAGCACTTCGTCTTCACCGATGATGAGCTGGCCAAGCTGACCGAGCGCTACGAATTGAACCTGGAGGAGCTCGAGAAGGCCTCGGTGAGTGCCAGCGCCCACTTCGTCGAGCTGTTTGAATCGTCCGAGATCGACGATGTGCGCAAGAAGCTCGAGAAACTTGACCTCTCGCTCGCCGACTATTTTCCGACCGACTCGAAGCCGGCGTTTAAGCTGACCGGGGAACAGGCCGACCGGACGTTCGGCGGGCTGCGCGACGTGCTGTTGGCCATCGAAGAGGAAGGGCGCAAGGGCATGTCTATTCAGCGGTACAAGGGGCTCGGGGAGATGAACCCGACGCAGCTCTGGGACACCACGATGGACCCGTCGAAGCGCACGATTCTCAAGGTGACGATGGAGGATACGGTGGAAGCTGAGCGAATGTTCACGACGCTGATGGGCGAGGCCGTGGAGCCACGGAAACAATTTATAGAAGAACACGCTTTGGAAGTCAAGAACTTGGACATCTAACACCGAGGAGCCATGTATACGCTCGGCGAGAAAATCATTCCGCGGGAAATTGAGGAGGAGATCAAAGACTCCTACATCTCCTACGCGATGAGCGTCATCGTCGGCCGGGCCTTGCCCGACGCGCGCGACGGGCTCAAGCCAGTCCACCGGCGCATCCTGTATGGGATGCAGGACTTGGGGCTCGATCCGGGCAAACCCTACAAGAAGAGCGCGCGTATCGTGGGAGAAATCCTGGGGAAGTATCATCCGCACGGCGACATGGCGGTCTACGACGCGCTGGTGCGCATGGTGCAGGACTTCTCGCTGCGCTACCCGCTGATCGACGGACAAGGAAATTTTGGTTCCGTGGACGGCGATGCGCCGGCCGCGCATCGCTACACTGAGGCAAGGCTGGCCACGGTTTCCATGGAATTGCTCGGAGATATTGAGAAAGACACCGTCGACTTCATGCCGAACTTCGACGGGTCGCTGCGCGAGCCGCGCGTGCTGCCGGCGAAGCTGCCGAACCTGCTCGTCAACGGCTCCAGCGGCATCGCCGTCGGGATGGCCACGAACATCCCGCCCCACAACCTGCGCGAGATCATCGACGCGACATGCGCGCTCATTGATGCGCCGGAGATCGAGCTGCCCGCGTTGATGCGCGACGTCACGGGGCCGGATTTTCCGACCGGGGCGATCATTTGCGGCCGCGATGGCATCAAGGACGCCTACGCGACCGGGCGCGGCTCGCTGCGCATCCGCTCCAAGGCGCAAATCGAGCAGCTCAAGGGCAACCGCCAAGCGCTCGTCGTGACCGAGCTGCCGTACCAGGTCAACAAGGCGAACCTGCTCGAGACGATCGCCAAGCTCGTGCAGGAGAAGACGATCGAGGGCATCTCGGATCTGCGCGACGAATCCGATAAGGACGGCATGCGCATCATGATCGAGCTCAAGCGCGACGCCAACGACCAGGTCGTCCTCAATCAGCTCTACAAGCACACGCAGATGGAGACGACGTTCGGCATCATCATGCTCGCCCTGGTCGATGGCCGGCCGCGCGTGCTGGGGCTCAAGCAGATGCTCCAGACGTTCGTCGATCACCGCAAGGACGTCGTCATCCGCCGCACGAAGTTCGAGCTCGCCCGCGCCCAGGAGCGCGCCCACATCCTCGAAGGATTGAAGATCGCGCTGGCGAACCTCGACGCGATCATCAAGACGATCAAGCAGTCGAAGAGCCCTGCCGAAGCCAAGGAGGCGCTGGTCAAGAAGTTCGAGTTGAGCGAACGCCAGGCCCAGGCGATCCTCGAGATGCAGCTGCAGCGGCTGACCGCCCTGGAGCGCGATAAGATCGAGGCGGAGTACAAGGAGCTCCTCAAGAAGATCGAGTACTACCAGATGCTGCTCAAGAGCGAGCGCAAGGTGCTCGAGCTCATCAAAGAGGAGCTGGGGGAAGTGAAGAAGCAGTTCGGCGATGAGCGGCGCACCGAGATCCTCGGCGAAGTGCAGGATTTCAAGATCGAAGATCTCATCGCGGAGGAAGACGTCGTCATCACGATCAGCCATACCGGCTACATCAAGCGGCTGCTTGTGTCGGCCTATCGGAAGCAGCGCCGCGGCGGCGTGGGCGTGACCGCAATGGAGACGAAGGAGGAGGATTTCGTCGAGCACCTGTTCATGGCCTCGACGCACGAGATGCTGCTCTTCTTCACGAACCAGGGCCGCTGCTACTGGCTGAAGGTCCACGAGGTCCCGCAGGCCAGCCGCTACGCGAAGGGCTCCGCCATCATCAACCTGCTCTCACTACAAAAAGACGAGCGGCTCTCCACGTTCGTCCCCGTCAAAGCGTTCGAGCCCGGGCAGTTCCTCGTCATGGCGACGAAGCAGGGGACGATCAAAAAAACTGCGCTTTCGGCCTACTCCAACCAGCGCAAAGCGGGGATCATCGCCATCACGCTGGAGAAGGGCGACGAGCTCATCGAGGCGGAAATCACCGACGGCAAGCGTGAGCTGATGCTCCTGACCCGGCAGGGCAAGGCGATCCGGTTCCCCGAAGAGCAGGCGCGCCAAGTCGGACGGTCGGCGCGCGGGGT
>CAYJRJ010000019.1:0-25164 GCA_964372775.1 uncultured Planctomycetales bacterium
ACTGGATCAGCACGTGGATCTTGCGGATCCCGGAGTTGATGCAATTCGACAGCGTGAAGTCGATGATCCGGTAGATCCCGGCGAAGGGCACCGCCGGCTTGGCCCGGTCCTTGGTGAGCGGCCAGAGCCGTTCTCCCTTCCCGCCCGCCATGACGAACGTCAGTAATCTTCGCATGTCACGAAATACCTACATTGATGACGCCGATTGTTAAGGATGATTTCGCCGATTGGTTGAGATCGGCGCAATCGATTCAAAATCGGCGCAATCGATCTCTGCTTTTACTGGATGTTTCCCACCATCGCCGTCACGCCGTGCCGGATCAGCATGACGCCAAACGCCGCCAGCACCAAACTCGCAATCTTGGAAATCACCTGCGCGCCCTCGCGGCCCAGCAGCCGCATGAGCGTCTCCGACGCGCGCAGGACGAGCCACACTATGGCCAGGTTCACGACCAGTGCTGCGATCGTCACCGGCCACCCATGCTGATCCCTCACGAGCAGCATCGTCGCCAGCACGGCCGGGCCGGCTAAGAGCGGCACGCCCAGCGGCACCACCCCGACACTCGAGAAGCTCCCTTTCGGCGCTTCCTCCGGCAGCAGCAAATCGCGCAAGCACAGCACGACGAGAATTGCGCCGCCTGCCACCATCACGTCGGCCAGCTCCAACCCCATGAGCGCAAAAATGAAGCGGCTGACGAGCAGAAACCCCACCGCCACCAGAAACGCGGTGCTCACCGCCGCGCCGACCGCCTGCCGCCGCTGTTCGGCGCTCAGGCGCTGGGTCAAGCCCCAATATAGCGGCAAGAGCCCCACCGCATCGAGCGCGACAAACAGCGGGATGAACGCGTGCCAGAACCACTCAAGGGAAAACATGTGGTCGCCGTTCATTATAGACGATAAAGGAACACCCTGACAACTGCTCGGGATGCGGCCTGTGCCCTCCACCCGACCCGCTTGCGCTACCATGAGGTAGCCGCGTGCTGGGGATGGCGGCTGGGTCTGGTAGGACATTCGCCCGCCGCATCGCTGGCGCGCCCCGGCGCAGCGCATGCGCGGGCTCAGCTTGAGTGCACGATGGGTGCGGCTTCGCAGGCTGCGGCCACGGGTGACGCGCAGCGGGGCCCCTCCCTCGGCCTGCGGCCTCGGGATCCCTCGCCGAGAGATCCCGAGTGGTGGCGAAGGACACCCGGCCCGCAGGCGCGCGGGGGATGGGGGGTCGCCGTGGCGCAGACTACAGCCGCCCGCCGCCGAGGACCGCCGTGGGGTCGCGCAGCGGCAGGCCCCGTGGCCGCAGCGACACCTAACAGGTGCCGCACCCGAGCGAACGGAGTTCGCGTGGGCGCGAGCGGGTCGCGCGGGGGCGCAACTCCTAGGGACTCACGTCGAGCGGGGTGTCGAGATCCAGATCGGCGCAGCGCAGGAGGAGCGAGGTGTAGGGATGCTGCGAGGAAATGACATTACCAAACATGATGACAAATATGCTATAGTGTTTGGTAATTTCTACTGAGGAGAGCGTATGCCGCGTGTCATCAAAAGCGTCTTGAAAGAAGAGCTTGCCAATTCGCAGCGGATGCGACGCCGGTATGAGCAGGCGTTGCGCCGCCTCGGCAAAGGCAGCTTGGTTAGGAAGCGCATCGGCGGCCATTCGTACTACTATCTGGCCATGCGGGAAGGCGAACGGGTGCGGTTTCGGTATCTGGGAAAACTCTCCGCGCAGGAGCGTCAAGAACGGCTGGCCCAGCACCGGAAGCGTGGGCAGTACCGGCGTCTCCTGCGTGAGGTCAAGCAGCAGATTCGATTCC
This sequence comes from uncultured Planctomycetales bacterium, assembly GCA_964372775.1. GTDB lineage: Bacteria > Omnitrophota > Gorgyraeia > Aquiviventales > Aquiviventaceae > CAYJRJ01. The sequence goes on from CAYJRJ010000019.1 coordinate 1,803, forward strand.
TCGAGAGGTCGCTTCGTGGCTAGTCAACGCAGGCTCTGCCACTCGGTGTTAGAGCGCCTGGCGCGCGCGGGCGTGTTAGAGGACCTCGTGCTGATCGGCAGCTGGTGCCTCGAAGGATACAAGAGCTACTTTGGCCGAAAAACACCGCTGACTACCCTGCGGACGCGCGACATCGACTTCTTGGTCCCTCGGCCAGCTCGCATCCGAACATCCGTGGATGTACCCGTCCTGCTTGAGGAGTTGGGTTTTGTAATCGACTTCCGCCGCGGAGGCTACATCCGCCTTATCCATCCGGAGCTGATCGTGGAATTTCTTGTGCCGGAGCGAGGACGTGGAACCGACCAGCCTGTACGTCTACCCAAGCTGAAAATCAACGCGCAGGCCATGCGCTTCCTGAACATGTTGGCGGATAGCACCATCACCGCGACGCTTGAAGGAACCCAGGTGCGCATGCCCCATCCGGCCGCGTTTGCGCTGCATAAACTGCTCATCGCGCCGAGGCGTCAAGGCCATACCGGCAAACAGGCCAAAGACCTCGACGCAGCGGTTGCGGTCTTGGAGGCCCTGCGCGCGCATGGAAACATCGAGTCGGTCAGAGAGCGCTTTGCATTGATGCCGCCGCGATGGCAAGCGCGCATCCGTCAGGTGCTAGGCGCGCGTCAGGAACTTCGTGATTGGCTTGAACTTTAGGGTGTCTGAGAGCTTCCTCACCTCCTGTCATCCGCCAAGCATGCCTATGGCCGACGGGCGGCACGGGTGGCAGGGTCGAGCAGCTTTTGCTACGGTCTACGGACTGTCGACTGCGGGAGTGTCGAGGTCGAGGTCAGCGCAGCGCAGGAGGAGCGAGGTGTAGGGATGCTGCGGGTGGGCGAGCACGGCGTCGGTCGGGCCGCGCTCCACGATCCGGCCGCTGCGCATCACGGCCACCTCGGCGCACAGCGAGGCGACGGCCCGCAGATCATGCGAAATAAAGAGCAGCGCCACCCGCCGCTCACGCACGAGCGTGCGTAGCAACTCCAGGATCTGCGCGCCGATGGACACATCGAGTGCGGCGATCGGTTCGTCGCAAATCAGCGCTTCAGGCTCGGTCGCCAATGCGCGCGCGATGCCGACGCGCTGGCGCTCGCCCCCACTGAGTTCTCGCGGCAGGCGACCTCGGTGCGCGGCCGGCAGGCGGACGGTTGCGAGTAGCTCCTCGACGCGCTTCCGCCGATCGGAGCCGGTAGCCAATCGATGGATCACCAGCGGTTCGCTGAGCGTCTCCTCAACGGTCATGCGCGGGTTGAGGCTGTTCATCGGATCCTGAAAGACAAACTGCACCGCCCGGCGCGCGGCAAGAAACCGATCGCCTCGCAGACGAGCCAACGGCTCTCCGTGAGCCAACACGTCCCCGCCTGACGGCGCCAGGAGCCCGACCAGCATCTTCGCCAACGTCGTTTTGCCGCAGCCGGACTCGCCGACGAGGCCCAGCGTCTGGCCGGGCTGTAGCGCGCAGCTCACATCATCTACGGCAGTCAGCGCCCCAATCTTTCGCCGGAGCGGGCCGCCGTAGCGGGGATACGTCTTGCTGACTCCTTGTGCTTCAATAATCGCTTTAGGCATTGGGTGGTTGTTTGAACGAGATCATCGAACGATACCGCAAGAGCTGCTGCGTGTACGGATGAGACGGCTGGCGCAAGACCTGCTCGGTCTTCCCTACCTCCACCAGCTTGCCGGCTGACATGACCCCGACCCGATGGGCGATGCGCTCGACCACGGTGAGATCGTGGGAGATGAGCAGCACCGAGAGCCCATAGCGCTGCTGCAGGTCGCGCAGCAGCCGTAGGATCTGCACCTGCACGGTGACATCCAGCGCGGTCGTGGGCTCATCGGCGATGAGCAGTGTCGGCTGAGTCGCCATCGCCATCGCCAACATGACGCGCTGCTGCAGGCCGCCGGAGAACTCGTGCGGATACGCGCGCAATCGCTCCTGCGGCGATGGGATGCCGACGCGCTCGAGCCACTCGATGGCCGATCGAGCAGATGCATCACCCTTCGCCGGGGTGTGGAGCTCAATCGCCTCGATGAGCTGCTCCCCGATGGTGAACACTGGATTAAGCGAGGTGGAGGGCTCCTGGAACACGTAGGAGATCTTCCCGCCACGAATCGAGCGAAGTTCGTCCTCTGGAATAGTGAGTAGTTCGCGTCCGTCAAACACCACACGACCCGACACGACCGCCGGCGGCGACGGCAGCAGGCGCGTGAGCGCGAGTGCGACGCTCGTCTTGCCGCAGCCGGACTCTCCCACCAGCGCGAACACCTCACCCGGCTCGATCGCAAAGCTCACATCATCGACCGCGCGGGTGGAGGCGCCTCCCTGCCCGTAAGTGACAGACAATTCTTCAACAGAAAGTAGCGACATATATACCTCTAATTCAAAAGGTAAAAGGCAAAAGGCAAAAGTACAATTCAAAAGTCAAAATTGGCGGCGCCGTCTGTTTAGACACTTTTGAATTTTGCCTTGTGGTTTTGCCTTTTGACTTTTACCTTTTGCCTTTTCTACTGCCTAGATATCCATTCTCGAATGCCCTCTCCGAGTAAGTTAAACGCCAATACAGTGACGAGAATACACACGCCTGGGCTGACGGTCAGCCACCAGGCCACGCCCAGCGCGACGCGACCCTCGTTCAGGATATTGCCCCAACTGGGCGTCGGCGGCTGGACACCCAGACCGAGATAACTCAACACCGACTCGGTGAGGATCGCGCCTCCAACACCTAGTGTTGCGCTCACCAGCACCGGCCCCAAAGCGTTCGGCACCAGGTGCTTCGTGATGATGCGCCACTGCGAGGCGCCCAGCACGCGCGCGGCGAGCACGTACTCACGCTCCTTGAGGCTGAGGATCTCCGCGCGCACCAGGCGCGAGACCCCCATCCAGCTCATCAGCCCGATCACCGCCATCAGCATGATGATGTGCGGATCGACCGCCTGAAACAACGCGCCCAGCGCGCCGCCGACCACTGGTGCCTCGGCCAAGGCCAGCAGCTGCTGCGCCGGATCCATGGCGATAATGGCTAACAGTAGAAAGATCGTCGGGATGGAGAGCATCGTGTCAACGAAGCGCATGAGGACCGCGTCGATCCATCCGCCGTAGAAGCCTGCGATGGCACCGATCGTCGTGCCCACCACCACCGCAATGCCGACGGCAATGAACCCGATGAGCAGCGAGATCCGCGTGCCGTAGATCAGGCGACTGAGGACGCAGCGGCCCAGCGGATCCGTCCCCAGCGGATACGTGCCCGACGGCGGCAGCAGCGCATCCGGCAGGTTGACCTGCAGCGGATCATGCGGTGCTAGCCACGGCGCGCAGACGGCGACAATTGCCAGCAGCACCAGCACAATGCCGCCAGCCACCGCCAGTCGATTACGAAATAGTGTGTTCATCAATTCTCTGCCGTGCCCCCGACGGTCCCGCTTGCGCTGACCGCGGGCTCCGGGCGCCCGGCTGCGGCGCCCCCGGCCATGAACTCCTCGCCCCGGAAGGGGCTCGTGGCGCCCCGCCAACGGCGGGGCGACATCCCGAGCGACCCCAAGCCCAGTCGAGGGATCGGACAGCATGGCCGGTGCAGAAGTGCGAGGGCGCCTCGCCGTGCTGAGCCCGCGCATGCGCTTCGCGGGATCGTCGGGGGCTCGGCGGGCAGTACGGAGCTTTAACCGCGACGCATGTGGCTCCCCAGGCTCCGGCCCTGGGTGACATTAATGACGTCGCGGCGGGTGACCGGATGTCTGCGGAGCCGGACGTCTGGAGGGCCGAGCGGCCACGGGGTCCGAGCGCCAGCGAGGACGAGCGAGGCCCGCAAGCGAGCGCAGCCACGCCTCGGCGGGGCGGGGCGAGCGGTCCGGCGCAGCAGATGTCCGGTCAGGACCCGCCGCTCCCAGATCGGACCCAGGGCCGGAGCGACAACCCATCATTTCTGTGCCCCCACACGAATACGGGGATCCGCGTAGGCGTAGGCGAGGTCGGCGAGCAAGTTGCCAAGCATCGTCAGCACAGCACCGATCGTCACCAGCGCCATCACGACGGAGTAGTCGCGCGCCATCACCGCCTCGTAGAAGAGCCGCCCCATCCCGGGAATCGAGAAGATCGTCTCCGCGATCACGCTGCCGCCGATCAGATCCGGCAGCGCCAGCCCCAAGATCGTGATGAGCGGCAGCAGCGCGTTGCGCAGCCCGTGGTGAAACAGCACCCGCTGCTCCGGTAATCCCTTCGCGCGCGCGGTCCGGATGTAGTCCTGCCGCAGCACTTCGACCATGCTCGTGCGCATATAACGCGACAATCCAGCCAGCCCGGTGAACGCGGCAATCCCCACCGGCAACACCAAGTGCCAGCCTATATCGAGCCACCGCCCCACGAATCCCATCGACTCATAATCCAGGGAATGAATGCCCGAAATCGGAAACCAGCGCAGCGACACACCAAAGAGCGCCATGCACATCAGTGCTAGCCAGAACGACGGCATCGAGTAGCCGATGAAGACGAACACGGTCGTGAGACGATCGAATATCCCTCCTGGCTTGATCGCCGCACACACCCCTAGCGGCACCGCGATGAGCAGAACCAGCCCAAGCGAGAGGATATTGATGGTGATCGTAATCGGCAGCCGCTCGACGATTTTCTCCGTCACCGGCCGGTCATCGAGGAATGAGCGGCCAAAGTCCAGACGCGCCACGCGGCCGAGCCACTTCGCGTACTGCACGTGGATGGGCTCATCGAGACCGTACAACTTCTCCATCCGCTGGCGCGCCTCGAGCGAGACCTTAGGATTGAACTGCATCGCGGCGTCCGTCGGCTTGCCGGGTGCTAACTGCATGATGCCGAAGGAGATGACCGTAATCCATAAGAGCACCGGAATCAGGGAAAGTAATCGTCGAAAGAAATAACTCGTCATGTCTTCGATTCTGCGTAATGTGGATTGTGTAATGTGTAATGTAACCGGAACAGGAATCGGGTCTTGGAATTTTCATTCCACATTACACATCGAACATTACACAAGCGATTCATGGGTTCATACGGCGGTAACGCTGTTCCTCAGGAGGAACATGCCAGTCGATAAAGTTGTAGCCGATGCCAATCGGTGTCGCGACCACATTGCGGAATCGCGAGGAGACAATCGGCAGCGCATCCGGCACATAGAGGAAGGTGTAGGGCTGATCCTCGTGCAAGTGCCGGTGCACCTGGTGGTAGATCGCGGCGCGCGCCTGCTGGTCGAAGATCCGGCGGCCCTGCTCCAGCAAGCGGTCCACTTCGGGGTTAGCGTAGCCGACGAAATTGTACTCCCCTTCCTTGGTCTTCGTGGAGTGGAACAGATCGTACTGGTCCGGGTCGCGCGAGAGGCTCCAGCCGAGCAGAATCGCTTCGAAGCGGCGCTTGTCGATGAACTCATGCACGAAGGTGCTCCACTCGATAATCTTCACCTTCACATCAATGCCCAGCGCCTTGAGCTGCTGCTGGACGATCTCGCACACCTGCCGACGGACCTCATTGCCCTGGTTGGTGGTCAGCGTGAAGCGAAACGGCTGGCCGTCCTTATCGAGCCACCCGTCGCCGTCGCGGTCCTGCCAGCCGGCCTCGGCCAGCAACTGACGGGCTGCCTCGAGATCACGCGCTCGCGGCTGGATGGACGGGTCGTAGGCCCAGGACTCTTTCGGATAGGGCCCGGTGGCCACGGCACCGAGGCCGTAGAGCACGCCGTCGATGATCGCCTGCTTATCGATCGCGTGATCGAACGCGCGGCGCACTCGCACGTCCGCGAAGCGCGAGTCCTGCAAGTTGTAGCCGACGTAGGTGAAGCCAAACGAGGGATAGCGAAACTGCTGATAGCGGCGCTCAATCACGGGCGTGTTGGTCTGCCGGCGGTACTGCAGTGGTGTCAGGCCCGTCATGTCCACGCCGAGGGTCAACAGTTCCAGGAACAGCGTGGCCTGGTCTGGAATGATGCGATAAAGATAGCGGTCGATGTGCGGCCGGTGCTCGAAGTAGTCCGAGTTGGCGCGCAGCTCGATGAGCTCGCCGGTCTTCCAGCGGATAAAGCGGTAGGGGCCGGTACCGATGGGACGGCGCAGCAGCGGTGTCGTGTTCACATCCTCATGCTCCAGCAGATGCTTGGGGATCACGCCCATCATCCAACTTTCGAGCGCCGGAGCGAACGGCTCCTGGTAGCGGACGCGGATGGTCCGCGCATCGAGCACCTCAACCGATTCGACCAGCTCGTAGCTGCTGGAAAACGGGGTGTGCACGGTGGGATCGATCAGCTTCTCGTAGGTGAACCTGACATCCTCGGCGGTCAGCGGCGCGCCGTCCTGCCAGCGCACGTTGGGCCTGAGGGTGAACGTGAGGGTCAGACCGTCCTCGCTCACCGTCCAGGACTCCGCGAGATCGCCGACAATCTCCAGCCGTTCGTTGTACTTGATCAGGCCGTTGAAGACCAAGCCAACGATGTCTCCCGAGGCTGAATCCGTCGCGAGGATCGGCAGAAGGCGGCTGGCGTCTCCGATCGAACCGATGACAATGGCGTCGCCTGGAACCGGCTGTTCGGCGGCGAAGGCGGTATGCGAGCAGCGGGGGGCAAACAGAACGATGAGCAGGACGCCGCGTTGCATCATGCGGCGCAATCGCGCAGGATTATTGTGGCGGTGTGGCGTCGGTGGTCTCAGGCTGGCTCGTGGGCTCAGCGGGCGGCGTCACCTGGGACTCAATGGGCGGAGCGGTCAGCGGAGGAATCGCCTCAGGCAGCATCGCGGGAATCTTCTCCATCACCGAGCGGCCCTGGGCCGTGGAAAGCGCCGCCAGCGACAGGCACGTAACGATAAAGAGCGTGGCGCTGACCGCCGTGATGCGGGTCATGACGGTGTTGACCCCGCCGCCGAAGAGCGACTGGGCCGCGGCCCCGCCGAGCGCCTCACCGAGCCCGCCCCGCCCCCCTTGCAGGAGGATGACGGCGATCAAAAAGAACGACAAGAGCACATGCAGCACGATCACCAGGACAAACAGCATCAAACCCCCACCCTCCGTGTCTCCAGCGCTGCGCTCACAATGGCGCTAAACGCATCCGCCTTGAGGCTCGCGCCGCCGACCAGCGCCCCATCGACGTTAGGCTGGCGCAGCAGGCTCGCGGCGTTGGACGCGTTGACGCTGCCGCCGTACTGAATGCGCATCGCGTCCGCTACTGCAGCGCCGCAACGCTTGCCTATCCACTGCCGGATGAACGCGTGGGCTTCCTCCGCCTGCTCAGGCGTGGCGTTTTTTCCTGTGCCGATGGCCCAGACCGGCTCGTACGCGAGGATGATCTTAGCACAGTCCCATGACTCGCAGCCAGCGAACGCGCCGCCAAGCTGCCGTGTCAGGACGTCAAAGGTACGGTTCGCCTCCCGCTCGGCGAGCGTCTCGCCGATACACACAATTGGCGTCAGGCTGTGTGCTAGCGCCGCGACGAGTTTGCGATGGACGGTCTCGTCGGTCTCGCCGAAGTGCTGCCGCCGCTCGGAGTGTCCGATGATGACATACCGGCATCCCGCATCCACCAGCATCGTCGGCGACACCTCGCCGGTGAACGCTCCCTGCGGCTCCCAGAACAGATCCTGAGCGCCGAGCCCGATCGAGGAGCCCTGCAGCGCCTGACGGATGCTAGTCAGCGCGGTAAAGGGCGGACACACGATCACGTCCACAGCATCGGTCCGGCATGATATCTTGAGCTGCGTGACCAGCGTCACAGCTTCCTGCAGCGTCAGGTTGAGCTTCCAGTTTCCGGCGATGATCGGCTTTCTTGACATCATCTGTGAAGCACCAAATTCCAAATCCCAAATTCCAAATAAATTCCAAGCTCCAAGCGCCAAACGCCTTGACTCCGGTCATTGGAACTTGGTGCTTGCGAAGTCATCCGGTACGTGTCGCCGAGAGTGGACGATCACGCAGGATCGCAATCCCTGGCAGCACTTTGCCCTCGAGAAACTCGAGTGAGGCGCCGCCGCCGGTAGAGATGTGGCTCATCTTATCGGCGAGCTTGAATTGCTGGACCGCTGCCGCGCTGTCACCGCCCCCGATGATCGTTGTCGCCTTGAGTTGGGCCAACGCTTCGGCGATCCGTCGGGTGCCCTGCGCGAAGCGCGGATCCTCAAACACGCCGACCGGGCCGTTCCATACCACCGTGCTGGCATCGCGCAGCGACTGCGTGAAAGCCTTGGCCGTCTCCGGACCGATGTCCACACCCTCCCATCCTTCCGGAATCTGGCCGACCGGCACCGTCTTCACCGGGCCGTTGGGATCTTTGAGCGACGTCGTGATGACATGGTCCACCGGCAGCAGCACCGTCACCTTGCGCGCAGCCGCCTTAGCCAACAGCTGTTTGGCGAGGTCCACCTTGTCCGCTTCGAGTCTGGAGGAACCAACCGCATGACCCTGCGACTTCAGAAACGTGTAGGACATCCCCCCGCCGATGAGCAGCCGATCGACTTTCTCGAGCAATCGGGTCACGACGGCGATTTTATCGGAGACCTTCGCACCCCCGAGGATCGCCACATACGGGCGCGAGGGGTTGGAGAGCGCCTCATCAAGGTACTTGATCTCCTTCTCCATGAGAAACCCCGCCACGGCGGGCAGAGACCGGGCGACTCCCTCGGTGGAGGCATGGGCGCGGTGCGCGGTACCGAAGGCATCGTTCACGTAGATCTCACCAAGTTTGGCGAGGGAAGCCGCAAAGACCTGATCGTTCTTCTCTTCCTCGGCATGGAAGCGAAGGTTTTCCAACAGCGCGATCTCGCCGCCCTTGAGCGCTTTCACCCGAGACTCGACAGCGGACCCCACACACTCGTCAACAAACGTGACCTGACGCCCGAGCAGCTCGCCCAAGCGCTTGGCCACCGGTGCGAGCGACATCGAAGGCATGCGCTGGCCATTCGGACGCCCCAGGTGGCTCATCAGCACAACGGCAGCGCCCTGCTCCAAGCCGTACCGGATCGTCGGCAAGCTCTCCCTGATGCGCGTGTCGTCGGTGATCGCACCGGTCGCCTGATCCAGCGGGACGTTGAAGTCCACCCGGATGAGGACGCGTTTGTTGCGGATGTCGATCTCTTTGACCGTTTGCTTCATGCACTGACGGCGGCTTTGGCGGCCGACGGCGAGCCGGCGCTGAAACCCTTCTTGGCGACGTACTCGAGCAGGTCGATGACGCGGTTCGAGTAGCCCCACTCGTTGTCATACCATCCGAAGGTCTTGACGAGCTGCTTGTCGATGACCGCGGTCAGCGTCGCGTCGAAGATGCAGGAGTGCGGGTTACCGTTGAAGTCGCGGGAGACAAGCGGATCGGTGTTGTACTGCAGGATGCCCTTGAGCGGACCCTCAGCCGACACCTTGAAGACCTGGTTCACTGCATCGACCGAGGTGTCCTTCTCGACCTGGCAGGACAGATCCACGATGGAGACGTTCGGCGTCGGCACGCGGATGGACATCCCGTCAATGCGGCCCTTCAGCTCCGGGAACACGACCCCAACCGTCTTCGCCGCCCCGGTCGAGCTGGGAATCATGGAGAGTGCTGCCGCCCGCGCGCGACGCAGATCCTTGTGGGCCAGATCGAGCAGCCGCTGGTCATTGGTGTACGAGTGGATCGTCGTCATGTAGCCGCGCACGATCCGGAAGTGCTCGTGGATAATCTTGGCGATCGGCACGACACAGTTCGTCGTGCAGGAGGCGTTGGAGATCACGTGATGCGTGGCCGGATCGTATGATTTCTCATTGACCCCCATCACGATCGTGATGTCCTCGCCTTTCGCCGGCGCGGTGATGACGACTTTCTTCACGCCCTTCGCGGCGAGGTGACCGGCCGCCTTTTCCTTGTCGGTAAACGCCCCGGTGGATTCGACCACGATGTCGACGCCCAGATCGCCCCACGGGATCTCGGCGGGCGACTTGCTCGTGAACATCTTCAGCCGCTTGCCGTTGACCGTGATGCCGTCCGGCGCCGCCGAGACGTCCGCGTGAAAGGCGCCCAGGATCGAGTCGTACTTGAGCAGATGTGCGAGCGTCTCGGTGGGTGTGGGCAGGTCGTTGACCGCCACGAACTCCAGCCCCGGCCGGTTGAACCCGGCCCGGAAAACGTTGCGCCCGATGCGTCCAAACCCGTTGATGCCAATGCGTACGATCATGGAATCCTCCTGTTGAAACGCTTTATTATACGGTCGTTTCTCGTCGTGCGCTACACGGGAAGCTGGACGTCCCGCAGCGCCTTGGCCGCCAGCTCAGGCGGGCTGGGGTTGATGTAGAAGCCGCTGCCCCATTCGAACCCGGCGACCTTGGTCAGCTTCGGGATGAGCTCGAGATGCCAGTGGTATTCCTCCCGCTCGCGCGGCTCGATGGGTGCGGTGTGGATGATGAAGTTGTACGAGGGATCTGAGAGCGCGATGCGCAGACGCGTGAGGATCTCCTTGAGGATCCGCGCGAAATCCACGATGGCCTCCGTGTTGATTTGCGCGAAATCTCCGCGGTGCTCCTTCGGGATGATCCAGATCTCAAACGGAAAGCTCGACATATACGGGCAGAAGGCGACGAAGGAGCGGTTCTCGCACACGACACGCTCGTCCTCCTGAAGCTCCTGGCTGAGCATGTCGCAGTACGCGCACCGCTCGCGGAACTCGAAGTACCGTTCCGCCCCGCGCAGCTCCTCCTGGACCCGCTTCGGAACGATGGGCAGCGCGATCAGCTGCGAATGGGTGTGCTCCAGCGACGCTCCGGCGGAGAGCCCGAAGTTCTTGAAGATCAGCGTGTAACGGAACCGCCGGTCGCCGCGCAGATCCAGCGAGCGCGCCTTGAACGCCTTGATGACCGCCTCGAACTCATCCAGCCGCAGGTCGGTCATCTGGCGGTGGTGGTCCGGCGTTTCGATGATGACCTCATGCGCCCCGACGCCGTTGCACAGGTCAAAGACCCCCAGACCCCGTCGTCCGATGTCCCCCTCAATCTTCAGGGCCGGAAACTTGTTGGAGACGACGCGCAGGTTCCACCCCGAGCCATTCGGCGCGCTGCCGCTGGGTCGCATCACGTAGATTTCGGGCGGGGTCATCGCCTCGTTGCCGTAACAGAAGGGGCACTTCGTGCCGCTGAGCTTGTGGTCCTCCACCTCAAAGGCCTCCGGGCCGGCCGGCTCATCGGTCACAATGATATTCCACCGCCCGATAATCGGATCGCGACGGATCTCAGACATCCGCGCCTCCAATTCGCCGCGGCTGTTGAATGCGTAACGCGTCATGCGAAATGGACAAACTGGCGAGACAGCGTCCCTCATTACGCATTACGCATTTCACATTGAACACACGTAACACACGCAGCATGTTAGGCTCCATGTGTGGCAGCAGCTGTAGCAACCGGCGCTATGTCCGTGATCGCTTCACGCAAATACTTGGCTGACTCTTCGGGAGGGGTGGGGTTGATGTAGAAGCCGCTGCCCCACTCAAATCCCGCCACGCGCGTCAGCCGCGGGATCAGCTCGATGTGCCAGTGGTAGTCCTCTTCCAGGGTTTTCCAGTGGCCGAGCTTGCCCTGGCCGTGGCGCAGGGGCGCGGTGTGGAGCAGGTAGTTGTAGGGCGGATCGTCCAGGACCGACTTGAGGCGGCTCAGGACGTCCTTGAGCACCCCGGCAAGATCCAAGAGCTCTTCGGGATGGATTTTTCCAAAATCACAGCTGTGGCGTTTGGGCACGATCCACAGCTCAAACGGAAATCGCGAGGCAAACGGGCACAGGACGAGGACGTGGCGAGACTCCAGGACGACGCGTACCTGGGCCTCCCGCTCCTGCGCCATCAGGTCGCATACGACGCAGCGCTCCTTATCCTCATGGTAGCGGCGCGTGCCGACGAGCTCCTCCTTGACGCGCAGCGGGGTCACGGGTGTTGCAATGAGCTGGGAGCGGGTGTGGTTCACGCGTCCGCTGCCCGCGGTCGTTCCATGGTTCTTGAACCATAGCACGTAGTGAAAGCGCGGGTCGCGCTCCAAGTCGGTAATCCGCACCGTAGTGGCCTTGAGGACCGCATGCAATTGCTCAACCGAGAGGTCGGCGGCATTGGCGATATGGTGGGGGGTCTCGACGATGATCTCATGCGCGCCGATGCCGTCCATGAGGTCGTACATTCCCTTGGCACGGCGGTTGAGCTGGCCCTCCACCCGCAGCACCGGCTTGACGCTTGGCACCACACGCACACTCCAGCCCGGCTCGTTGGGTTTGCTGCCCTCGGGACGGACGGCGAGGATCTCCTTCGGCGTCTGCGCCTCCTTACCCTCGCAGAAGGGGCACTCGTCTTGCGGGAGCGACTCGTCATGCGAGGCGACAAAGTCAACCGGCCGCTTCGCGCGCTCCGTGGCGATGATGACCCAGCGGCCAATGAGTGGATCTTTGCGTAATTCAGGCATGTCATATCCTCAATCGGGACAGTCCCATTTTTCGCTACGGTCCGACCGCAGCAATGCGAAAATAAGGGACAGTCCCGTACGCTATACGAAGCGGTCACCGATTTGAAGACGATGGCCGGCTAAAAACTCCCGTACGAGCATCCGGCGGCGGCCGGCAGGCTGCACCTCGGTGAGCCCCAGCGTACCCGAACCCGTCGCCACGGTGATGGTCTCTGGACTCACCTGCAGCACAGTCCCTGGCGTCTTGCCAATCGAGGTCTCAGCGGCATCTTCGATCGACGCCGACCAGATCTTCAAGGGGGTCCCCTGCCATCCCGTTGACGCCCCCGGCCAGGGGACGGCGGCGCGCACCAAGCGCGCAATGCGTTCGGCCGGCTGGCTCCAATCAATCTGCCCGTCCGCTTTGCTGAACTTGGGAGCCATCGTCGCCTGCGACGCATCCTGCGCCGTGAAGACCAACTGATGGGCCTCGAGCGCCTTCAGGACGCGCGCCAGCTCTTCGGCTCCCAGCTGACCCAATCGTTCCCCTAGCGTCTGCGCGTTGTCGGAGGCTGCGATCGGGACGACTCGTTGCGAGGCGATCTCGCCCGCGTCGAGCGCTTCGTTCAACCGAAAGATCGTGACACCGGTCGTCGTCTCGCCGTTCAACAGCGCGCGCGCAATCGGGGCTGCGCCTCGGTACTTCGGCAGCAGCGACGGATGCACGCCCAGCATCCCCTCGCGCGCCACGGCGAGCACGTCCCGCTTCACCAACCGGCCGTAGGCCACCACCACGCCGACGTCAGGGTGCAAGGCCTCAAACGCGGCCGGCTGGAGCGTCTCAGGCTGCATCAGCGGCACACCCAAGTGCCGCGCCGCCTGCTTCACCGGTGAGGGTGCCATGGACAAGCCCCGGCCCCGCGGCCGATCGGGCTGCGTCACACACAACACGATCGTGTGCCCGCCGGCCGCCACAGCTTCGAGACTGGGCACGGCAAATGCTGAGGTTCCGAAAAACAGCACACGCATTCATGAGGGGATTACAGCGATTCTGAAGAACTGATTTCGGTGATCAATCACTGTCATCAGTTTCCGAAATCACTGTAATCTCCTAGGCGGTGTTGCCTTCAGTTTTAGGCGCCGCCGTCGAAACCACGAGAGCCGGTCGATGAACAGGCGTCCCCGAAGGTGATCGACTTCATGCTGGAGGACAACCGCCAACAGCCCCTCGGCGTCGATGATCAGCGGAGTGCCACGGATATCGTAGCCCCGCAGCCGCACGCGGCCCGCGCGGCGCACCCGCTCCCAGACATCCGGCACGCTCAGGCACCCCTCAACCACCGAGGCGCGCCCGCTCGAGAGCTCGATCACGGGATTGGCCACCACCACTTCGCGCCCCCGCTGCTGCGAGGGATTCGCCACGAACAGCTGCAGCGAGTGGCCGATCTGCGGAGCCGCGAGGCCGATGCCCTCGCTGGCGTACATGGTGTCGATCATGTCCGCCGCGAGGAGCTGCAACGCCTCCGCGAAGCGCTCGACGGGCTTCGCGGATTCGCGAAGCACGGCAGCCGGCTCGAAGCACAACGACCGAACGCTCATCTATTCTAAAGATGTGCAACTAAAATGCAATCACAGAAGCACAGAAGTCCCTGATCTGGTATCCACAATTCACACCACAGAATCACAGAGGGTACCGCGATACGGTTCTGTGTCTCTGTGTGGATTCTGTGTCTCTGTGGTAAGATAAGGCCCATGCCTGCAATCGCCGTCCCGATCAACCTGCAGCCCTACTTCGAGAAAGGAATTCAGGCGTATACGCAGGGCAGCTATGAGTACGCCGTCGATCTGCTCGCCTTTGTGGTCAAGCACGCGCCCGATGCCACCGAAGCGCGCCGCTATCTGCGGCTGGCGGTGCAAAAGCAGTTCGCGCAGCATCCTCCGTCTCCCCTCTCCCAGTTCGGCCTCGTGGCGATCACGCTGCCGGTGCACGCCTGGGCGGTGATATCCCAGCTGCAGGGCAACGTGCGCCAGGCGATCAACCTCTACGAGTGGTTGTTGAGCCTCATGCCGCGCTCGCGCACGCTCTTGATGCGGCTGGCGACGACGCTCTCGCGCAGCGGACTCGATGACGCCGCCCTGCAGACGTATGAGGAGCTGCTGAGCGTCGATCCGAACCACCTGGGTGCCTTGCGCAAATTGGCTCGCCTGGCGATGAAGCGCGGCAACGATCACCAGGCACGCCAGTGCTTCGAGCGGATCCTGCACCTGCACTCAGGCGATGTGGAAGCGCAGCAGAGCCTGCGTAACCTGGACGCGCTCGGCACGTTGAAAAAAGGCTTCTCGACGTAAGCCGGTTCGCGCGTTAACGCGTTCGCGTGTTTGCGCGTTGCAGACTGGCTCAACGCGAAAACGCGCGGACGCGCCAACGTTACAGCGGGTCCACGTTGACGAGCACTGGCAGCCCGCCGAATCGACGTCCGGACTGCAGCACGCTGCGCAACAGCTCCCCCATCGGCTCGACCGTCTTCGCCTTCAAGAGCACGCACACTCGAGAGGTCCGCCGTAATCGAGGAATGCGATGGGGCGCCGGACCCAAGAAGGCGATCCCCGCGCGTCGTCCGCTCGTCTTACGCTTGAGCACCTTCGCCAGCGCCTCAGCCGCCTCCTCCACATGCGCCTTCGAGGAGCCGATCACGGTCAGCTCCACCAAATGCGCAAACGGCGGCAGCTTCAGCCGCCGGCGCATCGCGATCTCTTCCTCGTAAAACCGCCGGTAATCATGCGTCTTCGCCGCCTGGATCGCGTAATGGTCCGGGTAGTAGGTCTGCACGAGCACCTGCCCCGGCCGCTCGCCACGGCCGGCCCGACCTGACATCTGTGTGAGCAGATCGAACGTGCGCTCCCCCGCCCGAAAATCCGGCAGGTTGAGCGAGGTGTCTGCGGAGATGACGCCGACCAGCGTCACCTGCGGAAAGTCGAAGCCCTTGGCGATCATCTGGGTGCCCACGAGCATGCCGATCTGGCGCGTCTTGAGCGCTTCGTAGAGCTCCTGGTGGCTGGCCCGGCGCGCGGTGGTGTCCCGATCCATGCGCGCGATCGAGGCCACGGGAAAGAGCCGGTGCAGCTCGGACTCCACCCGCTCGGTGCCGGTCCCGCGAAAGCGCAGGTACCCTTTGCGGCATTCGCCGCAGATCTCCGGCGGTGTCATGTGAAAGCTGCAGTAATGGCAGACGAGTTCGCGGCGGCTCGCGTGATAGATCAGCGGCACCGAGCAGCGGGTGCATCGCGCCGTCGCCCCGCAGGTCTGGCACTGGGCCACGCGCGCGAAGCCGCGACGGTTGAGCAGGAGCATCGCCTGTTCGCCGCGCTCCACCACGGTTTCCAGCGCTCGCTGAAGGCGCCGGGAGAGCGGCGCCGCACGCCTGCCCTGCGCGAGCTCCTCGCGCAGATCCACGATTTCGACCTCCGGCAGCCGGCGGCCTTGTACCCGCTCCGGCAGCGTCACCAGCCGGTAGCGGCCCGCTCGCGCGGCGTGCGCGCTCTCAATGGAGGGCGTGGCACTCCCGAGCACGATGGTCGCACCGGTCAAGCGCGCCCGAGCCTGCGCCACATCGCGCGCATGGTAGCGCGGCACGTCCTCCTGCTTAAACGTCGGCTCATGCTCCTCATCCAGGATGATCAGCCCGAGTAAAGGCACCGGCGCGAACACGGCGGAGCGCGCTCCGACCACGATCCGCGATGCGCCAGAGACCATCCGCTGCCACTGCGCGGCCCGCTCGCGCGCAGTCAACCGGCTGTGCCACAATCCCACCTGCGGCTCGCCGAAGCGTTCGCGAAAGCGATCGATGATCTGGGGGGTCAGCGAGATTTCCGGAATGAGGCAGATCGCGGACTGTCCGCGCGCGAGGACCCGGGCGATCGCCTGCAGGTACAACTCGGTCTTCCCTGACCCGGTCACGCCGTGCACCAGGACGGTCTGCGCGGATCGCGCGTCGAGGGCGCGCTCAAGGATGCGCAGCGCCTGCCGCTGATGCGCCGTCAGCGTCGGGGCGATGCCCGTACCGGTATCAGATACCATTTTCGATGTCACTTCCGAACAGGTATCTGATACCGGAAGGTGCGGACGTGAAAGCCGAAGCGAGCTTGGCACCATGGCGAAGAGCGCTTCGCCCTGGCTGCAGAAGTAGTAGCGCGAGAGCCAGACGGCCAACGCCCACCGCTCGCCAGTGATCAGCGGCATCGGATCGATGACGCGTCGGATCGGTTTGAGTTGACGGATCGGGCTCTCACCGACGAGCTGCGTCACCATGCCGATGCGCTCTCGCGGCCCGAAGGGGACAGCCACCCGCATGCCGGGCTGGAGCGTGCCTTGAGCCTGCGGGGGAATCAAATAGTGGAAGGAGCGCTCGAGGGGAAGGTTGAAGACGACCTCCGCGATCGTCGCAGCAGAACTTCCATTTTGGGACATGGGACGTGGGACATGGGACAGGTGTGCCGCTTTATCCATGTCTCCTGTCTCCTGTCTCCTGTCCCAAGAGTTGCTTCACCTTCTTGAGATCCGCCCACGCGAACTTTTTCGCAGGAGGATTGCGCAGCAGATAGGCCGGATGGAACGTCGGGATCACCGGGGTGCCCTGGTACTCACGCACCTGCCCGCGGACCTTCGTGATGGCGATGTGCGGACCCAGCAGCGCCTTCGTGGCCACCGCGCCAAGCGTGCAAATCACGCGCGGTTGCACGATCGCGAGCTGCTCCTCAAGAAACGGGAAACACGCCTCCATCTCTTCCGGCAGCGGCGTGCGATTGGCCGGCGGGCGGTCTTTCAGCACGTTGCAGATGTAGACGTCGCCGCGCTTCAACCCCATGGCTTCGATCATCTTCGTCAGGAGTTGGCCGGCTGCGCCCACAAACGGCTTGCCCTGCAGGTCTTCCTCTCGGCCGGGTGCTTCGCCCACGAAGACGAGCCGCGCGTGCGGCGTGCCGTCGCTGACGACCGCGTGGGTGCGCGTCTGATACAGCGCGCACCGGCGGCACCGCTCGACGCGCTGCGCCAACTGGTCCAGCCGCGCCTCTTTCGATCCTTCCCCGGACCGTCCACCCTCCGGCGCGCCCGGAACTTCGGTCACGCCGAACAGTTTCAGTCCCTCAACATGCTGTTTCAGGACCCTCGCCAGCGCTCGTCTTGTATCTTTCATGCTACGGTCTACGGACTACGGTCTACGGACTGAAGCAACGGTTTGATCACTTCAGCGGCGATCTCCTCGGCTGCGTTGGGGCGCCCGATGGAGCGGGCCGCTTGGCGCATCGCGTACAGACGCTCCGGCTGTTCCACGCACTGGCGCACGACGTCGGCGATCTGTCTCGGATGCTTGGCCATCAGGCCGGCCCCATGACGCTCGACGTACTGCGCGTTCATCTGCTCCTGGCCGGGAATCACATGGTAGAGAATGAGCGGCAGGCCGCGCCCCAGCGCCTCACTCACGGTCAAGCCTCCCGCCTTTGCCACCACGAGATCGCTGGCCGCCATCAGCTCCGGCATATAGTCGACGAACCCGAATACCTGCGTCGGCATGGCGCTCGTCTGGGCGCGCAGGAACAGCCGGTGGCGCGTGCGCTCATCTTCGCCGCAGACCACCAGCAACTGCAGGCGGCCCGGCAGCGCGCCCTCGAGCGCCATCAATGCCCAGACGACCGACTCGAAGTGACCGACGGTCGTGCCGCCGCTCGTCACCAACACGGTCAGCCGCTCCGGGATCAGTCCGAAGCGCCGTTGCAAGGCGGCATGGTCCATGGAGCGCCCGAACGCCTGCGCGATGGGAATCCCCGCGACGTGAATGCGCGCAGCGGCGATGCCGCGTCGCTCGAGGACGCGGGCGCTCTCCGGTGTGGCGACGACCATCGCGTCGGCCGTGGGCGCCACCCAGAACCAGTGGGGGTAGAGGTCCGTCACCATCACGACGAGGGCACCCGTAAACCAGCCCGCCCGTTTGCCCGCATGGCAGATGTTGGCCGCCAAAAAGTGGGTGCACACCACGATTGCCGGCTGCTCATCCTTCAGCAGGTTCACGAAGCGGCGGGCGATGAAGAGATTCCACGCGCGGCGCAGCGGCTCCACGAGACGGTAGAGGAGCGCATGATCCAGAGAGCGGTAGCTGAGTTTCCAGATCCAGGGGACATGGCGCACGAGGAGCAAATACGACCATTCATAGAAGACGCGGAACCAGTAGGGGGTGTGATGCAGCACATCAAGGCACTCCACCTGCGCGCCCGGGCAGCGTTGGCTGATCGCATGCGTCAGCGCCTCGGCGGCGCGCCGATGGCCGGCGCCCGCCGTGGCATACATCACGAAGATGGTCGCGCGATCTGCGGCACGGATGGGGAGGGCTAACTCGGGTCTTTCAACCGACGGAAACCATCATAATAGCCGGAGACTTTGGCCCAGAAGACCAGCGGATGGCTGTCGCGCTCGGTGATCTTGATGCGTCGCAGCGCGTAGCGGTCGAGGACCGCGCGGGGTGCTGCCCGATTGGTCGTGCAGGCCGCCGCGTATCCCGCTTGCTTGGCCAGGGCTTGCACCTGCGGCGTGAATCCTCCGACCGGGTAGCTGACGAATTGCACGGCACGCCCGATGCGCTGCTCAATGACCCGCTTGGACTCCACCAGCTCTTCCCGGAGGCCCTCGTCACCTACCAGCGGCAAGTACGCGTGGTGCATCGTATGGCTGCCGATCGTCATGGCGTCTGTTGCCATCTCCACCAACTGGACCCACGTCACGAACCCGGACATGCCGACCTCCGCCGGCGCGACAAACACGGTCGCGGGAAATCCAAAGCGCTTGAGCAATGGCCAGGCCACGGTGTAGGTCTCCTCATAGCCATCGTCAAAGGTGATGACCACGCTGCGCCGAGGAAACGCCTCGCCGCGCGCTACCGAGGCCACCAACGCCTCGAGGGGAAGCACCTGAACGCGACGCCGCGCTAAGAATGCGAGCTGCCGCTCGAACGCCTGCGCGGAGACCGTCGGCACATGGTCCCCTTTGAATGCTCCGATTCGATGGTACCCGAGGATCGGCGTATGGTAGGCGAAACGGTTCATGCCATCCCGTCCGTGCCCGGCTTCATCGCCACGACCAGCAGATAGCGGGCGCACTCGCTGACAAGGTCCCCTGCACTGTTGAGCTCAAGCTCAAGCCATTGCTCGCGTTGCGCCTGCGGCAGCTTCGACGGGCTGATGCCGCCTAGCCATGCGAACCGGTCGATCGGATGCGCGGCGAGCCACCGCAGGCCCAGGGTCTGCTCGTACAACGTCCTCAACTCGTCCGAGGTTTGCCAATTGTAATACTGGCTGTCGCGAAAGGGGCCTTCGCCGGTCGCAAGGACGCGCGTCGCGGTCTCGATATCATACTGCCTGAGCGCCTCGATGAGGTAGTACAATTTCGGCCGGTGCGAGACGCACAGCAACCCTCCCGGCCGCACCGCTGCCGCAAGGGCCTGCAGCATCTGCCGATACTCAGGCGAGAGATAGACGACCTCTGCGCAGATGACCAGATCGTACTGCTGGGGATGGCGACGCAGCACCTCGACGACGTCTCCCCGTATGAACGTCACCTCGACACCGGCCGCCTTGGCATGCGCCTGGGCGCGCCGCAGCCCGAATCCCGACGTATCCACGCCCGTCACCCGAAACCCCTGCGTCGCCAACGGGATGGCCAGCCGCCCCGCCTGGCACCCCGCCTCCAACACAGTCGATGGAGGCCGAATGCCCAGCGCCTCCGCATGCCGCATGATGCGTTTGAGGTAGAGTTGAGCGAAGAGCGTCTCGTTCGCATCCTCATGCATATCGTAGTAATCCGGATCGTAATTCGCCACGGTACGAAGCACCTTTCTCAGGACCTTTTGCATCGCATCACCGGGAGTACCACCCTCTCCAGTCTGCCATACGGATCGACACAAGTTCCTGAAAAGAGCGCACCGCATCCCGCACGAGATGCACTTTGGTTGAGGCGTCGTCGCGCCACACCACGGGCACTTCCTTCAATCGATAACCCATCCGCGTGACGAGAAAGAGAATTTCCGCGTCAAACCCCCACCCCTCGATACGTTGAAGTGGGAAGACACGGGTGGCGGCCTCGGCGCGGAAACATTTGAAGCCGCAGGTGACATCCGTAACGTCTAATGCAAGCATCGCATTCGTCAGCTTCGTAAACACCTTGCCCATCGCCTCCCGCACAGAAGGCTGGTGCTGTATAACCTGCGCGCCCGGCATCTTTCGGGAGCCAATCACCACATCGTACCCCTCCCGCAACCACGGGGCGCATTTCTCCCATTCCCGGATGTGCGTGGAATGGTCAGCGTCCATGAACAGGCGGTAGGTCCCCTGAGCGTCCACCATCCCCCGCTTCACCGCGGCCCCTTTTCCGCGGTGTTCAGCACAAAGGCAACGCACCATCGGGAATTCGCGCGCGCAACGACGGATCTGCTCCTGCGTGCCATCCGCACTCCCGTCATCCACAAGCAGGATTTCAGAGGTGATCCCGGTACTGGTCACGTATTCGGCGACCGCCTGCACCGTATGACCAATCACCGCCGCTTCGTTATAGACCGGAATCACCACGGACAGCTCGCACTCAGCCATGCGGCTCGCGCTTGCGATAGATGACGAGGCGCGACGCTTCGTGCATGGTCCGAAAATGGTGCTCGCCGGGGTCTTCACGATTTTGCCAGTAGGCATCCGGCACGTCCAAGACAATACGTTCATACCGCGTCTCGATCCGACGGAAGGATGGGCTCGCGACGAAGGCTTTCAACAGCGGCTCTTGCTGGCGGCGCAGGACAATCCAGTCCGGGTCGGTGTCCTGAAGAAATTGTGAGGGCGGCTCGATTGTCATATCGAGATACCACATGAGGCTGCGTTCATCGTAAGGGATCTTGACGGTCTGATGGGGACGACCGTGCTCGCGCAGATACCCGACGACGCCTTCCATGGGTCCCACGTAACGGTGCGTCAACTCGTACGCGAACTCGGTCAGCAAGATGGGCTGCGTGGACACGTGCAAGAACGTCGGGCACAGCGCCGTCAGCACCGCCACCCATCTCAGTATCACGTTGCGGTGCCACCATCCGGTGAGCCAAAAGGCTTCCCCGATCAGGAGGAACGGTACCATCGGGATCAGATACCGCATATGGCGTTGATCGGGAATGAGAAGAAATGTCACGTTGACCGCCACCAGCATAACGAGAAACCATCCCTTCGAGGACTGTGGTATCGCTGCGTAGCCGGGAGGGCGCTGCGCACGGTGGGTCAGCCACCAGAGCAGCGCCATCCCCATGAAGAACGCGAGCGGGATGAAGTACTTATTCGTAATGCGAACGTAGTAGGTCAGCTGCTGCACGACGCGATGCAGTGAAAATGCGCCCACGAACGCCGGGCGATAAAAAAACAACACCCACGGCAGGACCAAGCCAGCCACCCATCCGCACATGATGGTAAATGGCCTGCGCATGGAGCGCTGCCCCCAGATGCCCTGATGCAGGATGAGCGTTCCCAAAATCGGGAGGAACGTCCCAAAATTCGTATGAAAGAGCAGGACGAGCAGCACCCCAAGCGCGATCAGATGTCGCCGCGAAGGGCGGTCCAGATGCACCAGATAGGCCCACGCGATCCCCACCACCCATGCCGTGGTCATCGCGTAGTAGCGACATTGACGCATATGGAGGAGAAACGGCACCGAGAAGGTCAGCAACGCCACACTCAACCGCTGAATCCTCCGATCCGTGGTCAGCTGGGAGACGACTCGCCATGTGAGATAGATGCTCACCCAGCCAAACAGCGCGAAGGCCACACGAGCCGACCAGGTAGACTCACCGAGGAGCGCAAAGACCCCTGCTAAGAGGTAAAAAGGGAGCCATGGGCTATAGATCCACGACTCGCCAGGTCCATAGCCATGCGAGGGAATTTCGATAACATTGCGCCCATCCACGGCACGCGGATACCCAAACCGTAGCGTATTCCTCGCTAAGAGAGCGGTCTCCGCCTCATCCTGCCACAGGTAGCCATTCTGGAGATTCGCCAGCAACAACACGCCGGCAATCGCGAGCAAGATGCGGATGACAAAATCCATACGCTCTTTACCCATCAGTCCTCTGGGGTCGGTCCAGCAACGAGCAATTCCCAGTATTTCGCCCAGATTAGCACATGGACCCAGGCATACAAGAGGGAGAACACTAACCCGTGCATCCCCTCTCGAAATCCTTGCTTTTTGACATACAGCTTCCAGAAGAGCTTGAGCGGCCGAATCCAGAGCTGGAACCTAATCTGGGAAAGCGGCAGCCGCCCGCGAGACTCCAAGAGCTCTCTCGCCTGAAGACTGGTATAGCGGTTTTGACGATCGACAAATTGTGTCAATGAATCGAATGGATAATGGCACAGGTCCGCCTCAAGGATGCCGATGGTCCCTTGAACGGTTAAGTGCTCATGGACTCGGCCGTCATAGCGCGCCTGCGCACGCCGAAAGAGCGCTGTATGGTAGTGATACCACCCTCCATAGCGCATCTCATGACCCAAGAAGTAATTCCGCCGACGGATTTTGAACGCGGCATGCGAGGAGCCTTCGACGAGGAGCTGTTCGATGCCCGCGCGCAGTTCAGGACTGATCGTCTCATCAGCATCCATTTGAAGCACCCAGTCTCCCGTCGCCATGTCCAGACCGGCATTGCGTTCTTCCGCAAACGATCCGCTAAACGGCCGCTCGATGACCTTGGCATTATTGAAGGCCCGCCCGATTTCTTGGGTTCCATCCGTACTCTGACCGTCTACCATGATGATCTCGTCAGCCCAACAGATGCTCTCAAGGCATCGTGGAAGCTTCTCCGCTGCATTCTTGGTGAGGAGCAAAATTGTGAGGCGTTGACGCTCAGGCATCCAGCAAATGGAAAGATGGATTAAGGAAAG
>CAYJRJ010000020.1:0-69 GCA_964372775.1 uncultured Planctomycetales bacterium
ACTCTCGACCTTCTGGTCCCGAACCAGACGCTCTACCAAGCTGAGCCACGCCCCGAACTATCGTATCCT
>CAYJRJ010000020.1:169-24607 GCA_964372775.1 uncultured Planctomycetales bacterium
TGAATTTGATGCAACCGGAGCGCTCTACTCCCTCGGCCTATGGCCTCGGGATTTCCTCGCCCACCCAGCTTCGCTGGGTACCCGGGCTCGGTCACAAGCTGAGCCACGCCCCGAACTATCGTATCCTTGAATTTGATGCAACCGGAGCGCTCTACTCCCTCGGCCTATGGCCTCGGGATTTCTGCAGCGTCCACCATGATGGTGGACGCGGAATGCCGAACGCAGCGGGCGTTCGGCCTCGGCGACCACTTCGCTTTGCGAAGCGGTGCCCGCCTCGGTCACACACCCCGATGTCGCATCGACCGGGATCGCTGATAATCAATTCCTCAATGAGCTAGGTGGCTTCAGAGGGTCGTTGACTCAACGATGAGGGGTGCCAATTTCCTCAGCACTTCAGCAATGGTGTTTGCTGGTACCGTGCAGCAAAAACGAGCTCTCCTGGCCTTCCAATCCAGACTCTTGACTTGGTCGGCCAATACGACCCCTCGCACCTCTAAGCCTTCTGGAATTGATACCTCAAACGGGTATCCTTTTACTTGAGTCGTGATAGGACACACCAGAGCAAGTCCAACCTTCTTGTTGTAGGGTGCTGGAGACAAAATCAAGGCCGGTCGGTGGCCAGCCTGCTCATGCCCCACTTGAGGAGTGAATGTCAGCCACGCAATATCGCCACGCTTGGGACAATACGAGTCAGACATTATCCCACCACCTGCGCCTCACGGCGGCGTTGCTCAATTCGATCTTGAGCCGCCGTGACGAACGCAGTGACCTGATCCAAGTTCGAACAAGTATCGTTGACGACGACCATTCGAGCCCCGCCGTAAGGCGGGGCTGGCGCAGGTGGTGGGATTACCACACTTCCTGACCGACCTGTCCTCCCCAGTCAAGTTCCGCGTGACGATTACGCTTAGTCACCCCTTTGAGCAATTGGGCCAAGGCATAGTGTTGCTGCCGTCTTGGCTTCACGACGATCTTGCCTGCAACAAGAGCAACGTCCACGACAGAGCCTTGGTGGAGAGAGATATCCTTTGCCACCGAGCGAGGAATCCGCACGGCCAGGCTATTTCCCCACTTCTGGATCGTCGTATTCATGTTAGCCTCCCAACGTTACGTATCTACAATGAGTATACGTCTTCTTGCGATGAATGTCAACCAACCTCGTGACTTCTGTGTCCCGAAGCAGGCGCTCTACTCCCTCGGCCTGCGGCCTCGGGATTTCTGCAGCGTCCACCATCATGGTGGACGCGGAATGCCGAACGCAGCGGGCGTTCGGCCTCGCCCACCCCGCCTTCGGCGGGGTACCCGCCTCGGTCACACACCCCGAACGAACTTGTAGTCTAACATAAACCTCCAGACCCCTCTAGCCCCTATTGGGTGTGGTATAGTACAGGGTGCGGCCAATCCTATGTTACTGCCACTCATCGTGTGGGTTACAGTTGTCGTGATGGCGCCGGTGCAAGCCACGGCCAGTTCCACGGCTTCCAATGAGCGCATGACCACCCCCGCCACGACGGAAAAGGCATCGGTGTCCGACACGACGTCGGCCCTCATGGCGGGATGGAAGGCCTATCAAGGTGGACACGTTGCTGAAGCGCTGACGCTCTACCAGAAGGCCGCTCAGACCGCGCCAAACGACGCCTCGCTGTGGTACGACCTCGGGTGTCTCTACGCGTTGAACGGTCAGCCGGCGGAGGCGCGCGAGGCGCTGCAACGATCGCTATCTCTCAACCCCAAACTCGCTGCCGCGCACGATGTGCTGGGCCAGCTGTACGAGCAGGCCGGCGAGCTGACGCAGGCTCACGACGCTTACCTTGGCGCGGTTGTCCTAGCACCAACGAACGGCGACGTCCTGCGCCATCTGGCACGTATCCTCCAGCGCCTCCACCAACCCGACGCGGCGAAACAGCGTTTGCGTGAGCTGTTGCTGTTCGAACCGACAGATGTTGAATCGCGGTTTCAGTTAGGGGTCTTGCAGCTTCGGTCCGGTGAACCTGACCTGGCGTCGATGGAATTCCAAGGTGTCCTCCAGCGACACCCGACGCATATCATGGCATGGAACGGGCTCGCCCTCTCCTATGCGCGGATCGGCGAGTTCGACAAAGCCGTGCGGGCTATTGAAGAAGCGGAGCAGCTCGACCCTGGCAATCCCAAGACGATGTCAAACCGGGGGATCGTCGAAGCGCTGCGTGAGCATTGGCCGCAGGCTCGGTTGGCGTGGGAGCAAGCCCTTCAGCTGTCGCCCGACTTTTCCCCCGCGCAGCACAATCTCAAACTACTTGAAGAGACGGGCGGACAACAGCCATGAGTCGCATCAGACGAGTCACGACCACGCGTGGCTTCACGTTGATGGAAGTACTCGCCGCCGTGGTGATCGTTGCGCTGCTCGCCGGTCTCGCGATCCCGTTTTACCTGCGCTCCGCGGAACGCGCGCGCTCCACCGAAGCCATCTCCAATCTGGGCTCCATCCGTGAAGGGGAGTATCTCTACCGGGCTGCGCATGGCGCGTTCGTCGAAGCGCTGGATCTTCCCACGGTCAATACCGCGCTCGATGTCGAGTTGAGCGCCCGCCACTTCGACTATGAGGTGAAAACCGCTGATGCGTCCACATTTCTCATTGTAGCGACCAGCCGTCTACCTGCCGTGGGCTCTTCGCTGCCGTACCAGATTACGATGGATGAAGCCGGCCAACTCTCGTTCCTTCGATCCGGCTCCAGCGGCGGTGGAGGAGGTGGTGTCGGGGGAGGCGGGGCCGGAGGCGGAGGCGGACTCGGCGGCGGAGGCGGCTCGGGCGGCGGTGGAGGAAGTCTCAGTGGAAGCGACGGTTCCGGCTCAAGCGGTTCCGGAGGCGGAGATAGCACGAGCGGCGCTGGCGGGGACTCCTCAGGAGGAAGCTCCGGCGGGGGCGGTTCCGACAGCGGAGGCGGGTCAGATGGTGGCGGATCAGATGACGGAAATACGGGGGGTGGCGGCGGAGGGCCTCCTCCGCCGAGGGAATTCACCTACATCCCCCGGGGGGCCGATGAGTACTCGAATTGGTCCGACAGCAACACGAAAAACATTACCGGCACCTCCGGCCAAATCACGACGCTGACATCCGTCTTTAATACGGTGGCAGGCTCGGGCGCCAAGGCGATCACAGATGATCTGTTCGCCAAGGGTATTGAGATCTCCTTCGGGAGCCCGGCCGATTTTGCTCCGGGAGGCATCTGTGCTGGCTCCATCGCCTGCCATGTCTCCCTCACTCCCAATCCGCCGAACACGCCCTCCATCCTTCCGGAAATCTTCTTCAACCCGGACTACGCCACGGAAGCCACCGGCGTGCTGGCGGGCGTGCTGGTCCATGAGGGAACGCACTTCCAACAGTTTCTCGACGGCACCATCCGCCAATTCGCCAACAATGCGATCAGCGTGGTGGACGTGGAGTTCACGGCGTGGTGGAACGCCGCGGTATACTGGGACGGGGTGCGATCGTCATTCCTCCCCATCGATACGGACGTTGAGTTGACGCTGGACATCGGCTGGGAAAAAGCCAAAGAAGGCGAAGGCGCTCTGCGGGACTTCATCGCCTCCGTCTATGGCGGGTGAGTCATGAAAAAACTGCTATGGCCAAGCGCCGCCTTAATCATAGTGGCTGTCGCCTGGGGAGTTTCTGCCAATCGCCCAGCCTCCAATGGAGGGAAAGGACAGATGCACTTCCAGGGAATCGACCCTCGTCTTTCGGTGAGCTTCCAGTATCCGCAGGCATGGCGGCTGCAGGAAGAGCGCGGAACCATCGACCCGTATAGCGAAGTCCGACTGCTTGGGCCGAGGAATCCGGAGGATACGTACACGGCGGCGATTGTGGTGCGCGCATCTCCACTGCCCAACGACGGGGGGAAGCATCCCAGCGCATCGGCGCTCGAGCGCCACTATCGAGAACACCTGCTGCCGGGGGCCGTCGTGGAGCACGAGAATGCGGTGACTGTGGGGGGCGTGCACGGCAAGCGGGTGATCGTCTCCTACACGATCCCGCCGCTACATCAACGAGGGCTCAAGCCAATCCCCATTCCGGTGAAGACTCAGGCCATCTTCCTGGAGAAGGGCTCGCATGTGTATGAAATGAGTTATAGCGCCGATGCCAGGGAGTTTGATCAACACGCCAAGGTCTTCGGACGCGTGCTTAAGACCTTCCGCTTTTGAGCCACTGCCGCACCAGCTTGGCCAGGTAATCGAGCTCCAGATTCACCCGATCCCCCACCTTCAGGTCTCCCAGCGTGGTCTGGCGCAGCGTCTCAGGAATCAGATGCACCGTAAACACCGAACGGCCGAGCCGCTGTCCCACCGTCAGGCTCACCCCATCCACAGCGACGGGCCCCTTGGGCACGAGCACGGATGGCAGCCTGCCGTCAACAACCCGAATCCCCAACGCGAGTTCTCCTGACACCTGCCGGCGCGTCGCCACGGTACCGAGTCCATCGACGTGACCCAGCAACACGTGGCCGTTCAGACGGTCGCTCAGCGTCAGGCTCGGCTCCAGATGGACGCGATCGCCCTGGCGCAACCGTCCCAACGTGGTGAGCCGTTGCGTTTCAGGGATCAGCTCAAACACCAACAGGCCGTTGCTCGCTTGAACCGCCGTCAGGCATACCCCGTTGACGGCGATACTTTCCAGTCGCTCCACCTTCGCTGTGGTCTTGGGCGCGCGGATGGTCAGCCGCGCCAGGCCGTGTGCGCGCTGGAGCCGCTCCACTGTTCCCAGTTCCTGAATGATGCCGGTGAACATCACGAATACACCACACGACCACCGACGCACAGATCCGACCCAACGCGTTCGAAGGTGATGTCCTCGAGTCGAACGGCCTGTGATAGACGAGCAATGCCTTCCCCTCCGACAGCGCTGGGCGCCTGACGACCGCCGATCACGATCGGCGCAATGAAGAAGACAACGCGGTCCACCAGCCGCTCCGCGAGAGCGCTCGCCAGTACTTCCCCGCCCCCTTCCACCAAGATTGACTGCATCCCTCGTGATGCCAACTGCCGAAACAACGGTGCCAGGGCGACGCGGCCACGACGGGATGGGCAGTGCAGCACCTCTACTCCTCGCCGAACCAACGCCTGAGATCTCGGACCGCCGCGCGCGGTCGTCGCCACGATGGCCGATGGGCCTGCGCGCCGGGCAAGACACCGGGCACGAAGCGGAATCCGCAATCGGCTGTCGACGATGACCCGCACCGGACGATCCAGCCGATGTCGCACGCCCCGCACCGTCAGGGCGGGATCATCGGCGAGCACCGTGTTGATCCCGACGAGAATGGCGTCGACGCGGCTGCGCCACTGATGGCCGAGCCGACGCGATGCGGCCGACGTGATCCAGCGCGACTCGCCGCGATTGGTGGCGATCTTGCCGTCAAGACTCTGGCCGACCTTCGCAATCACGAACGGAAGGTGCTTTGTCATGGCTGTATGGAATGCCTCGTTGAGCCGCCGAGCCTCCTGTGAAAGTACGCCCGTGGTCACACGGATGCCGGCCTGCCGGATCCGGCGCAGCCCGCGGCCATCGGTGATGGGGTTGGAATCGCGATCCGCGATGACGACACGCACCACACCCGCCGCAATGATGGCGTCGGCGCATGGAGGGGTGCGGCCGCGATGCGCGCAGGGCTCAAGGGTCACGTACAGGGTGGAACCTTTCGCGGCGCGTCTGGCGCGCCGGATGGCCTCCACCTCGGCATGCGGCAGGCCGGGGCGCTTGTGGTAACCCTCGCCCACGATCCGATCGCCGTTGACGATGACCGCGCCGACCATCGGATTGGGTGAGGTCCAACCGTGCGCGCGTCGCGCCAGCGCGAGGGCGCGCCTCATGAAGCAGAAGTCGTCCGGGCTTTCCATGCTCTTAAGGCTTCGACCAGCGCGCACGGGACTTTGACCGTGCCCACCGGGAGCCCTTCTTTCGCCTCGCCGTGGTAGTCGCTGCCACCCGTTTTGAGCAGCTGCAACCTGTCGGCCAGGCGTTCATAGTGAAGTACCTGCTCCGGGGAGTGGCCCGAGTGATAGACCTCGAGCCCCGCCAGGCCGTCGCGCACAAAGGCGTCGATGAGACTGTCGCGCTTGAGATAAATCGGGTGGGCGAGCACCGGCACGCCCCCGGCCTCGCGCAGCACCCGGATGATATGCGCCGGCGGCAGCGGCGAGCCCGGCACAAACCCGGGGTTGTCGGGACCGATGTAGCGGGAAAACGCTTCGGGAAGCGTCGTGATGTAGCCGTGCTTGAGCAGGATGCGCGCCACGTGCGGGCGGCCGACGGTCCCCTCGCCGGCCAGTTGGAACACCTCCTCGGCCTCGATGTGCACGCCGACGCGCGAGAGACGGCTGACCATCTCATGAACGCGATCGACCCGCCGAGCCTGCTGCTCGGCCAGGTGCTGCTGCAGCCCGGGGTGTGCTAAGTCAAAGAAAAACCCCAGCACGTGCACCTCAAGCCCCTCGGCGCTGGCTGACATCTCGATGCCGGGGATCAGTGTGATGCCGTAGCGCTCGGCCACGGGCTTGGCGATCGCAAATGCCTGCGTGTTGTCATGATCGGTGAGGGCAATCGTCGAGAGCCCGGCGGCATGGGCCAGCTCCACCACGCGCTGCGGGCTGTCCGTGCCGTCGGAAAACTGCGTGTGCAGATGCAAATCCGCCATCGCGGACGGGGTGGGCGACGCGGTCATGAGGGAGTCGGCTCTCCGGAGGAGGTCTCGACGGGTTTGGCGCGCACCTTGTGGATCGCGTCGAGGATGCCGTTGATGAACTTGCCGGAGTCGGCGTCGCCGAAGCGCTTGGCCAGCTCAATCGCCTCGTTGATGCACACCTTGGGCGGGACATCGCCCGTGTACAGCAATTCATACGTGCCCAGCCGTAGGATGTTGCGGTCGATGACCGCCATGCGGTGCAGCTCCCAGTTATCCGCGTGTCGCTTGATGACCGGATCGATCTCATCGAGATGGCTCGTCGTGCCCTGCACCAGCTCCTGGGCAAAGGTTTTGACCTCCGCCGGCGGCTGGTAGTGCTGCCAGAATTCCTGGATGATCTGCAGGCACTCGGCGTGGCGGATGTCAATCTGATAGAGCATCTGGAGCGCGAACTCGCGCCCCCGGCTTCGCTTGCGCATCGTTAGTCCAACTCCTCAAACAACCGCAGCACGGCCAGTGCTGCCATCGCCGCCTCGGCTCCGCGATTGCCCATCGCACCACCGGCGCGCGCCTTGGCCTGTGCGGCGCTCTTGGCCACGATCACGCCGAAGGTCACCGGGATCGCAGCGCCCACCGCCACCTGCGTCAAGCCCTGTGCGACCGCATTCGCGAGCACTTCGTACTGGGGGGTCTGCCCTCGGATCAGCGCACCGACCGCGATGACCGCATCTGGTCGTCGACGGGATCGGGCGACCCGAGCCGCAACGACAGGCAGCTCAAACGCGCCCGGCACCCACAGGACGCGGATGCCGGCAGCGGGCACCTTGGCCCGGCACAACACATCCTGAGCGCCGCGCACCAGCGCGCGGCTGAGCGATTCGTTGAATAGCGAGGCGATGATGGTCACGCGTGCGCGCGCGGTGCGAGCCATGGGAGGGATAAGCGCCGATGCGCGCCGTCAGCCTGCACCAAGATGAAGCCAGTGGCCGAGCTTCTCGCGCTTGGCCTCGAGGTACTTGGCGTTCGCAGGATGCGGCGGAATTTCAATGGGCACGCGCTCGATGACTCGCAGTCCGTAGCCTTCCAACCCGACAATCTTGCGGGGATTGTTGGTGAGCAGGCGCAACTCCTTGAGGCCGAGGTCGACGAGGATCTGGGCGCCCAGACCGTACTCGCGCAAATCCGGGGCGAACCCGAGGGCGAGGTTGGCCTCGACGGTGTCCATGCCCTGATCCTGCAGCGCATAGGCCTTGAGTTTGTTCGCCAGCCCGATCCCGCGGCCCTCCTGATTGATGTAGAGGATGACGCCGCGGCCTTCCTCGGCAATCTTCTCTATCGCCCCGCGCAGCTGGGGCCCGCAGTCGCAGCGGCGGCTGCCGAACACATCGCCGGTCAGGCACTGGGAGTGGACGCGCACGAGCACCGGTTGACCGTCATCCACCGTCCCCTTGATGAGTGCCACGTGCTGCCGGTCGTCCACGGTCGTTTCATAGAGGATCATGGTAAACTCACCCGCCTCGGTGGGCAGCTTGGTGGTCACGGTGCGCTTGACGAGCTTCTCAAACCTCCGGCGGTACTCGATGAGGCTGGCGATCGTGCAGATCTTCAGCCCATGCTTCGCCGCGAAAGCAAACAGCTCCGGTGTGCGCGCCATGGTGCCGTCATCATTCATGATTTCGCAGATGACGCCGGCAGGAAACAGGCCGGCGAGCCGTGCGAGATCCACCGCCGCCTCCGTATGGCCCGCGCGCCGCAGCACGCCGCCCTCCTTGGCGCGCAGCGGAAACACATGCCCGGGCCGGGTGAGCTCCTCGGCGGTCGCCTTCGGGTGAATCAGCACTTGGATGGTGTGCGCGCGGTCGTAGGCGGAAATCCCCGTGGTGACCCCGCGCTTGGCGTCGACGGAAATGGTCCACGCGGTCTTCATGGGATCTTCGGAGGGACTGACCATAGGATGCAGTCCGATCTGGTCGAGGCGGCTTCCCTCCATGGGCACGCAGACGATCCCCCGCCCCTCGCGCGCCATGAAGCTGACGTGCTCCGGGGTGGCGAAGGAGGCCGCCATGACGAGGTCGCCCTCGTTCTCGCGGTCGCCGTCATCGACCACGATGACCAGGCGCCCCTCGCGGATCTCGTCGAGGATCTCAGGAATAGGATGGAACGTCGCGTCCGCCATGTTAGGAGAAGTAGTATAGTCCTTCACCTTACGAGGGTCAACACTACCTGTCGTGCCCACGCCCAACCCGCTCGCGCTGCCGCGGGTCGCCGGGTACTATGGATGGCGGCTGGGCCTGGCAGGACATTCGCCCGCCGCATCGCTGGCGCGCCCCGGCGTGGCGCGCGGCGCTCTCAACATTGCTCGCTCCCCCGCCTGCGGCGGGGTCCGTGCCCGCTCGCAATGTTCAGGTGCGGCGTGGCGAACGTCCTGCCACCCGCCGCCCGCGCGTTGCGAGGGGGCGGCTTCGAAGGCTGCGGCCACGGGCCCCGCTGGGGAGCGGCGGGTGGCCGGGCGCATGCGGAGCCGGACGTCTGGAGGGCCGAGCGGCCACGGGGTCCGAGCGCCAGCGAGGACGAGCGAGGCCCGCAAGCGAGCGAAGCCCCGCCTCGGCGGGGCGGGGCGAGCGATCCGGCGGAGCATCGCCCGGACAGGACCCGCCGCGGGGCGAGTTAAGGTGGTTTCAGGCAGGAACGGGGGAGGCGGCAGGCGGCGCTGGCTGGCTGCGCGCCTGGGCGAGCTTCGCCGAGAGGATCTTCGAGATCCCCGGCTCTTCCATCGTGACACCGTAGAGCGAGTCGGCCTTGGTGATGGTCTTCTTGTTGTGCGTGATGAGGATGAACTGCGAGAGTGCAAGGAACTCCTCCAGCACCCGCGTAAACCGGTCGACATTCGCCTCATCGAGGGGTGCATCGATCTCATCGAGGATGCAAAACGGCGAGGGCCTCACCTTAAAGAGCGCAAACAAGAGCGCGATCGCGGTCAGCGCGCGCTCGCCGCCGGAGAGCAGGCTGATGTTCTGCAGCCGCTTACCCGGCGGTCGCGCCACGATGTCGATACCCGACTCGAGCACATCCTCCTCATCCATGAGGATCAGGTCGGCCTGGCCGCCGTCGAACAGCCGGCCGTAATAGTGCTGGAACTCCTGCTTGATCCGCTCAAACGTCTCCCGGAACTGGGCGCGCGCGGTGCGGTTGATCTGAGTAATGGAGGCCTTCAGGTCATCCCGCGCCTGGACCAGATCCTGCTGCTGCGTGTTGAGAAATTCGAGGCGGCGCTTGAGCTCGTCATACTCTTCGACCGAGCCCAGGCTCACCGGCCCCATCCCTTCCAGCTTGGCGCGCAGTTTCTGGACCTGCTCCGTCATCACGGCGCGCTGGTCGTCGGTCAGCGGCGGCGCGTCGGCCTTCTGCTGCGCCTCAAGGGTCGCATCATCGATGTGATAGAGCTCGCGGAGCCGCTCGATCAGGCGGGAGCGGCGGAAGGTGCGCTCTGAGAGCTGCTCATGCTCCTGCTGCATCTGCCGCATGAGCGTTGACAGCTCCTGCTCAGCCGAGAGCAGATGCGGCAGCACTTCATCTCGCTTCGTCTCTTCTGCGCGCAGCGCGGCGGCCGCCTGCTCAACGTCCGCTTCAAGCCGCGTGCGCTCGCCGGCCAGCTGCTGGCTGGCGTCGCGGTGCGACGCAAGCTGCTGTGCGAGCTCCTCCGAGCGCGTAGCGGCTTCCTGTCGCTGGCGGATCCTCGCGTCGAGTTGCTGGGTCACGTTGGTGTGATCCGTGTCGAGCTCGGCGCGCCGCCCCTGCAGCGATTCAAGACGCTGCGTCAACGACTGGACCGCCGCCTCCACCTGCGCGCGCGCGATGAGCAGCTGCTGGCGCCGCTGCTGCGCCGACTCCTGCGCGGCCTGCGCATCAGCCATGGCGCACTCGACGGTCTGCTGGCGCCGTTGGGCGTCCTCGGTGTCGCGCTGGCTCGTCTGGAGCGCCTCGGTCAACTCCGCGCCGCGGGCGGCCAACTCCAGCAACTCAAGATCCACGGCGTGCCGCTCCTCTTCCATCCGCTTAGACTCATGGCTCAGGTGGGACAGTTGGGAGTCAAGTGTGTGCAACCCTGTGGTCAGCTGAACTGATTGTTCTTTCACCGATTCCTGCTGGCTCACCACCATCTGCCACTCGTGCTCGGCGGCGCGCGACTGCGCGTCCAACTGGCCGACCTGGTCCTCGAGCGATGCCAGCGAAGCGCTCGCCTGCTCCCACCGCTGCCGGCGCCCAAGACGGCTCTGGCGCGCCGCGGCCTGCGATCCGCCGAACCGCCACGAGCGGCGGTCCCACCGGTCGCCGCGCAAGCTTACGACGCGGCCCTGCGGCACTGACGGCTCGGCCATGAGGCGCTCAATGTCGTCAATGATCCAGGAGTCGTTGAGCAGCCAATCCATCAACCGCTGGTATTTCGGCTCGGCGCGGATGTACTGCCGCACCGCCCCGCCCACGCCGCTTTGAATTAGGTGCGACGTGCCGGCCACGGGCGTGACAGGACAATCTTCGAGCACCAGAAACCGGCAAGCCTCGAGCTGCTGCGCGCCCAGTAGCTGCCGGCAGCGGCCGAGGGCGGTTCGGTCCTGCACGACGATCGCTTCGGCCAGCGGGCCCAATGCGGCCTCCACCAACGATTCGTATCCCGGCTGCGCCTCAACCAGATCCACCAGCGGACCCACCAGCCCCTCCACAGACTGCTCCATCAGCGCCTTGACCGTCTCGGGAAATCCCTCGTACCGGCGCCACACATCTTCATACAGTTTCGCCTGAGCCCGCTGGCTCGCGAGCTGCTCGCGCAGCTGATGCACGCGCCCCGTGAGCTCATGGCGGCGCACATCCACCTGTCCCCGTGCTTGCTCCACCTGGCTCACCCGCCCCTGGAGCTCCTCGTAGTGAGCCTGCAGCGTGCCGCGCTCCCGCGCCACGGCATCGTGGCGCTGCGTGAATTCCGCGGCGCGCTGCGCGTGCTGGGTGCGCTGTGTCTCCAGCCGCGCAATGTGCGCCTCCATCCCCTGAAGTTGTGCGCTCAGCTGCGTGACCCGATTCCGATTGGAAGACGCCTCCGACGCGGCCTCAAAGAGCTGCGTCTTCGCGCCCGCAATGGTCTGCGCGATCGTCTGGAGGGCCTGCTCGAGCGACGCCAACTCTCCGCTGCCCAGGCCCATCTGCTCCTGCGTCGCCGTGAGCTGCCCCTGAATCTCCGCCGCCGCACCGCTGGTGCGCGCGAGCTGCTCATCGACGTGTGTGAGCCGCTCGCGCAGCTGCGCCTCTTCGAGGGTGAGCTGCTGTGTCTGCTGCTTCAGCTCTTCGATCCAGCGCGTCTTGAGCGCGGACTGGCTCTCGTGCTGCGCCATCTGGCTGGCAGCCTCGACGACCTTCGTGCGCAGCTCTTGCAGCCGCTGCTGTGTCGCCGACACCGACGCGTTGCAGGCTTCCAACGACGTCATCACCTGCTGTTTCCTGGCCTCGAGGGCATCACGCGTCGCGGTGAGCTCCTGCAGGTGCCGCTCTAGCTCCCCGTAGCGCGCCTGGCCCGCGTTGAGCTCATCCACCGCAAGACGCAGCTCCAGATCCTTGAGCTGTTCCCATTGCGTCTTGTATTGGCGGGCCTTGTTGGCGGCGCGCTCGAGCGCGTTGACCTGGCGGCGCACCTCGTTGATGATGTCCGCGATGCGCACCAAGTGCTCCTCCGTCTCGTCGAGCCGGCGCATCGTCTCCTGCTTCTTCGTCAGGTACTTGGCGATGCCGCTGGCTTCCTCAAAGACGATGCGCCGCTCCTCCGGCTTGGACGAGAGGATCATATCAATATGGCCTTGCTCAATGATGGCATACGTGCCGCCGCCCAAGCCCGTCCCCAGGAACAACTCCTGGATATCCTTGAGCCGGCAGGGGCTCTGGTTAATGAAGCACTCGCTCTCGCCGGAGCGGTACACGCGGCGCGCGATCGTCACTTCAGTGAAGGAGATGGGGAGGAGTCCCTGCTCGTTGGCGATAGTCAGGTGGACCTCGGCCATCGAGAGGGGAGCCTTGCGATCGGTGCCGTTGAAGATGACGTCTTCGAGGCGGGGCGCGCGGACGTCGCGGGGGTTGTGCTCGCCGAGCACCCAGCGGATGGAATCGACAATATTACTTTTACCAACGCCGTTGGGCCCGACGATGGCGGTGACGCCGGACTCGAAGTGGATGGTGGTTTTCTGGGCGAACGACTTAAACCCGAAGACCTCTAACTGCTTAACCTGCATTACCCGACGATATCCTCGCCTCCGTCGGTGCCGATCACGTTGCCGGTGACCCAGTCCGTCCCGCTGTTGGAGAGGATGGCGATCGCCTTCGCCACATCCTCGGTCGACGTAAGGCGGTGGTACGGGTTGCGCAGCTTGGCGTACTCCATCATCTGCTCATTGCCGGGAATCTTGCGCAGCGCCGGCGTATCAGTGACACCCGCGCGGATGCAGTTGGCGGTGGCACCAAAGGGGGCGAGCTCCATGGCGAGCTGTCGCACGTGCGACTCCAGCGCGGCCTTGGCCGCCGAGACGGCGCCGTAGTTTTGCCACACGCGCGCGCCGCCGGAGCTGGTCATGGCAAAAATTCTTGACCCGTTGCCGATCAGCTTGCGGGCCGCCAGATCCTGCACCCAGTAGACAAGGCTGTTGGCCATGACATCCAGCGTCATCTCCATCTGGTCTTTCGTGAGCTGATCCTTCGGATCAGAGGTCAGGTAGGGTTTCAACGTGCCAAACGCCAGCGAGTGCATCACCACGGAAATGATCGAGCCTGCGAGCTTCGGCTGCACCTGGTCGAGCACTTCCTGGCGCTTGAGCGGATCCGCGGCGTTGACATTAAAGAACAGCGCCTGCGCGCCGTTGGCTTGCAGGTCCTTGATGAGCTGCTCGACGCCGGCCATCGCGGCCTTGCGATCCAGATGCACGCCGATGATGTTCATGCCGTGGCGCGAAAGCTCGCGCGACGTCGCCGCGCCGAATCCGCTGGAGGCGCCCAAAATCAGCGCCCACTTCCCCTTGAGCCCTCCTACTGTCATACGATCCTCCTCTTCAAACGACTTAGCTTAACATCGCCGTTGCACTGATTCCACAGATTTTTGAGGACGATTTCACAGATGGACCTGTGATGAAAACATCTGCGAAATCGATTTCAACAATCTGCGAAATCCCTGCTCATGGGTTGTACTCAACCGCCACGCGAAAGCGCACCTCATTGGCCGGCGACTCATCCGGAAACCTCGGAAACAGCTCGGCGCGCGTGAGCGCTTCCCTCGCCGCCAGGATAAACCGCTCGCCTTGAGGGCTGGTCACATCCGCCACGCGCACGAGCGCTCCGTCGTAGCGCAGCACAAACAACACCGTTACCGAGCCCGCCGGCAGCGACGCGCCGCGAAATTGCTTGGCCAAGATCTCCTGCAGGCGCCGGCGCACCGCCTCGCGATAACTGGCCGGCACCGGATCCTGGATCAGCACCGACGGCACCGCATCAGGCACTGGCTCCTCGGTCACGGGGGGAAACACGAACGAGCCGCCGTCCGGCATGATGATCTGCGGCTGCAGGAACACCACGATTTCAGATTTCGTCTTTTTGTCGGTCGTGCCTTTGAACGCCCGCCCGATGATCGGCAGGCTCGCCAGCCCCGGCACGCGGCTTTCCGTCGACTCGCTCTTCGTTTCAATCAACCCGCCGATGATGAGCGTGGCACCGCTTTTGACGAGCACGTTCGTCTCCGCCTCGGTTGAGGTGACGATAGGGATTCGGTTGCTCTGAAACTCCTTGACTTCCGAACTGCTCACTTCGGGTCGGATTTTCAACTGGATATACCCGTCCCGCTTGACGTTGGGTGTCACATAGAGCTTGGTACCGACGTCCACGAACTGAATTTCCGGCGAGGTAACGGTGGATCCGGTGGCCGGCACCGTCGTGGTCGTCGTGACGAATGCCTCTTTCTTGCCCACCAGAATCTTCGCCTCCTGGTTGTTCGCCACCATGATCCGCGGGTTCGCCAGCGTTTCGGTGTGGGTCATCTTCTTCAGGGCTTCGATGAGGATCTGGGTCTTGTCATCCTTGCTGCCGCTGGACGCAGTGACGAGCTTCAGAGCGCCGCCGGTGGCGGTGCTGCCGATGATGTCGCTGAGCACCCGGAAGTTCGTCCGCGACTCCAGATCCCCGCTGATGAGTTGCTTCCAGTCGATGCCCAAGTCCATCTGATCGGTCAGGTCCACCTTGACGATCTTCGCCTCGATGAGCACCTGCCCGTCCGGCACATCGAACGCGTGCACCATGCGGTCCACGCGCGGAATGATCTCCGCAAGATCCGACACGACCGCCTTGTTGGTTCTCGCGTCGAAGGTAAACGTCCCCACCGGCGAGAGCAGCTCCTGCACCTTCTCCTTCAGCTTTTCCGCCTCGGCGTAGCTGAGGCTGTACACCCGGGTTTCCGTCGGCCGGTCGAGCTGCTTGAGCATCGCCTGCATCTCGTCCAAGCGCGTCTGCACATCGCTGAGGATCAGGGTGTTGGTGGCCTCATCTGCGACGACCCGGCCGACCGCGGACTTGACCTGGTTGAGCACCGTCGCCACCTGCACCACCTTGGCATAGCGCAGCGGCACGACCAGGCTGCGCTTGCGCTCCTGGAACTTCTCGCCGTAGAGCAGCTCGTAGTCTCTGCCGGTCATCACCGAGACAATGTCGCCCTGGAGCTCATAGGCGAGATCGTTGGCGCCCACGATCATTTCGAACGCTTCCCAGACGTCGACATCCTTCACGAAAATCGTCACGCGGCCGGTCACGTTGCGGCCGGCCACAAAGTTCAAGCCGCTCTTCTGCGAAAAGAGTTTGAGCACATCAAGGATATCGACCCCCTTGAGGTCCAGCGAAATCCGCTGGCTCGTCGGCGCGGGCGTGGCGGCCGCGGGAGGCTGCGCCCATCCCGTGCCCGCCGTCCCCAGCAGACCGATGGCGATCACCAACCATATCCCGCGCACGCAGCAATTGCTCATGAGATCCCCCCCGACTTTATCGGGACAGTCCCCTTTTCGCCACAGAGCGGACGAGGCGAAAAGGGGACAGTCCCGTACGATTTAGAGCGTCAGCTCAATTTTTTCCCCAGCGAGATCCAGGATGACACGGTTCTCGAATACCTGTTCCACCACAGCGCCTTCCGCAATAGCTTGCCCCCTCGTCACGAAATAGGTCTTGCGGGTCTGCGTATCCTCGATGATCGCCTGGGGCGGCTCGCCGGCAACGATGCCCATCAGCGTCAGCCGCGCGGCCAGCTGATGGGTGGCCACGCTGGGATCGACGCGCGCCGTCCGACGCTCGTCACCGAACACCCCCTCTGCTGTCGCGGTGGGTGACGCAAACAAACCCTCGGAGGCGCTCTGCGCGAGCGAAGGCATCTGCTCGACCAGCTCCGTCGGCTGCCAGGCGGGAGGCTCTGCCGGAGCCTCCACCGCAGGCAGGCTCACCACCGGCAGCGGGCGCATCAACTGCGCCACCAGCCATACCGCCTCAATCAGCAACAAGATGCCTAACCCCGCGCCCGCCAGCACCGGCCATCGCAGCGCCGTCCCGCCGCCAAGGTGCACGTTGACCACATGGACCGGCAGCGGGCCGGCGGAGGCCGCCGCTCCCTCGGGCGATGGGTCGGACTTTTTCTGCCGAATCAACCGGAGGAGTTTTTCCTCAGGCAGCGGCTTCGTGGGTCCATCGGGACTCATCCCGAATCAGCTCCTGAATGATCGCGTCATCGACGACGCGCTTATCGTGCATCACCAGCGATTCCAGCGCGCCGTGGCACAACAGCGCGATGCGTCGCGGATAGCCTTGCGTGGACTGGTAGACCGCCCGGATGGCCTCAGGGGTGAAGAGCGCGGGGCCCTCGGGCAGCCCCGCCGAGTGAAGACGGAAGACGATCATCTGCGCCGTCTCCTCCTCGCTGAGCGGATTGATGATGTACTTGAGCGCCGCGCGGTCGATGAAGTTCTTGATGCGCCGCACGCGCCCCAACAACTCCATCTGCGCGAAGATCACCACCTGCAGCAGCTTGAACTCGTTCGTCTCGTAATTGAGCAGCACGCGCAGGTTTTCGAGCATGTCGAGCGAGAGCTTCTGCCCTTCATCGATGACGAGCACGGTCGTGCGACCCTCCATCACGCCGCCCTGGAAGAGATGATGCTCGATCGACTCCCGGCAATCCAGCGTCGACTTGAAGGAGACCGCCCGGATGCCCAACAGCCTCGAGAGGTGGAGCAAGAACTGATACTCGGACTCAAACGACGGATCCAGAAGCATGTGGAAGTTGAACCCGTCTTCCTGGGGAAAATTGGCGAGCAGCGTACGGGCGAGGGTGGTCTTGCCGGTGCCCACATCGCCGAGGATCAGCGACAGCCCGCGCCGCAAGCGGATGGCGATCTCCAGGCGCGTGAGCGCCTGGACATGGGAGCTGGAGCGAAAGAAGAAGGCAGGATCAGGGCTCGTGGAGAATGGCTCTTTCGTCAGCCCCAAGACGGTGTAGTAGCTCATTCCGAAGAAGCTGGAGGCTGGAGGCTGGAGGCTGGAGACAGCAGATGCTCGATTTCGGCAAGACTCTTGCCTTGCTTGCGCAACGATCGAATGGTTGCAAGCCGCTCCAACGCACTATCGTCGAAGTAACGGAAGTTCGTTTCCGGGCTTCTTCCGGACTCTTTGAGCAGACCAAGCTTCAGGTAGAATTTGAGTGTATAAATTGAGTGACCGCTCATTCGAGATAAGTCTTTTATAAGATAGATGTTAGTGATTATTTCCATATTTACTCTCTATATAGAGAGTGATACTACAACTACTATTTATACCATATACCGGGCAGGAAAATCAAGGGGAAAGGCTGAGTTTTTCGATCACCAGATTGGCGCGAAGCCACTGGGCCTTGGAGGGAACATTCGCAATGCGCAATCGCTCAACTGCAACCAGCTTAGGCATACCGAACAACCCATCCAGGAATGATAGGAGCTGCACTTGAGTACCTTCCACATCCAGCTCGACTTGAAACCGGCTCAGGCTGTCGTCCCGTTTCACAGGACGCGGCTTAAAGTTCACCTGCAAACCGGAGGCGCTGGAGAGTGAAGCCAGCTCGTCCAAGAACGCGCTGTGCGCCTGCTCGCTGTCATCCCCCGCCAGGTACGGAGCGAGCTGCTCAAACGCTCTGTCGATGGCAGGTGCTTGCGCAGCCAGGCGGCTGAGCGCCTCCAGCTTTTCCATCTGCGTGGCGGTCCGCATGTGCAGCTCCCGCAGATGGTCCCAGAGCGGCTGCACGATCCACGTCACCACCAGAAAACAGCCGATCACCACACCGGCGATCAGCGCGTAGCGCCATTCCCGAGGCTTCAGCTTCATGAAGGCCCCCGCTGCTTCAGCGAGAGCTCGAAGTCCGTCCGCTCCCCTGCCGGCGTGTCGCGGCGGGTCGAGAATTTCAGGTGCACATCCTCAACGCCATCCACGCGCTCCAACAGCTTGATGTACTCCAGCACGTCCTGGGTCGAGCCGGCGCTGCCGCGCAGCACAAACTCCCGCCGGGGCCGCTCGAAGTTCACCGCCTCAAGTGCTAAGGAGGGCGGCGTGACGCGAAACACGCTCGAAAGCATGGCCGCCAGCTGCTTGCGGTCTGCAAGGACGGAGCGCACCAGATCCGCCGAGCGGTGTTGCTCCTGCGCCCGTTTGGCCGAGGGCTCCACCTGCCGCATGAGCTGCTCGAGCTGCCCGGCCACCTGCCGCTGCCGCGACATCTGCAGCGACAACAGCCCTGCCCCGAGCGCGAAGACGCCCAGCAACAATCCGCTGACGGTGACCAGCTCGCGCACCTGCTGCCGGTGCTGGGCGTGCGCGCGAAGCTCAGCCGGGCTGAGATTCAGCACACTCCGCAGCTCGCTGCATGCCAAGCCGCCGACGACGACGGGGGAGATGGCCGACGAAAGCGGCATGGTCCATTCTGGAAACGGCTGGCGCGCATCCACCGCCGTCACGGGAAGCCCGAGGCGCGCGGCCAGGCTCTGACTCCACGGGCCCAGCGTTCCCAAGCCGGTGAGCACGCAGGAGCGCATGTCGGTGCCAGGCAGCTCCCTGCGCAGCGCAGAGCGGCTGCGCTCGATCTCTTGCGCCAGCAGCTCCGCCGAATCCTCCAGACCCTCCCAATCCTGCGCGCCCTGCCCCACGCTGCGGCTTGAGACGATGCGGCCGTCGGCAATGAGCACGAGGTCGGTCCGATGATCGTCCACGTTGACGATCAGGGCGGGCTCCTTCCCGTCGCCGGCCTTCTGCGTCTTTTGGTACCATCCCAGCACGCCCCACGAGCTGACGGTAAGAAAAATGTCGGAACATCCGGCGTCACGCAGGGTTGTCAGCTGCCGATCCACTACCTCGCGCTGGCACGCGACGATCGCCACGGTGCTGAAGCCCTCCTGCTGGCTGATGACATGGAAGTCAAAGACCGCCTGCTCTCCCGGATAGGGCAGCTGCGCTTTCGAGTACAGCGCCACCATCTGGGTAAGCTCGCTGGACTTGGTGGAGGGAAACTTCACGACGCGCGTGATCACCTGCTCCCGCGGCACCACCGCGATCACCTGGGCGGCTGACGGCAGCCGCTTGCCCAAGAGCGCGCGCAGCACCGACGCCATTTCGCCGCTGGGCCCGAGCGGCTGGCCGAGAATGGACCGCACTTTGGCCTTCGGACCCTCGCCCTCCGCCATCGCCACCCGCAGCGTCGCGCGCGTCCACTCAATGACCAGTCGTGCCGCCATCAAAAACTCTCTCTGCGCAGAGAATGCGGAGTGCGGAGTTCGGAGTGCGGAATCATCGGCTTCCATTCCGCATTCCGCACTCGCCACTCCGCACGTGCCATCAGCTCTCTCTCCACGCAACGATGCAAGGACTTGGAACGTTCGTGCCACACTGTCCCCGTTTCACCACCGCCTCGACGCGAACACGAACGTTCAGCTCCGGATCCATTCCCTCTGACACCACCCTGAAGACTTCTGAGGTGATCCCGAACGCACTCATTAGGCGACTCTGTTCATCAGGATCGAGACCGAGACCCGCGGCCCCCGTACATGTTTCTGCCGTGGGCACGATGGTTGCGGAATCATTGAACACGGTTCCCTGTTCACGGCACGCCGCAATCGCCTCTGCCGTCGAAGGCCGAAAGCCTAATGTGATCAACGCCTCAGGCGACACGGTATTGATGTTGGGTTTCTCGTTCCCGCCATAATGGACGCTCGTCGATTGACGCAACGTCTTCACGGCATCCGCCGTCATCCCAGGAATGTCCCATAACTCATCAAGGGTGCTCATCGAACTGTTCTTTTGAAAGTACGGGGGGTCTGCCACCGAATGCTCGCCGGTGATTTCCGGATCCATGTAATCCACAATCTCCTGGACGAGCGGCTGCGAACCAAGGAGCGACTCTAATTGGGTCGCTGTGACAGCGTTGATGTTCAGTTTTCTCTGCTCATCGGTGATGGTCATCGTGATGGTATGCGGTGGCGCGGAAGGATCATCCGGATCCGACCTGACAGTGATCTCAGCCCCATCGGCCCACTCGTCCCCTAACCAATCGTACGTGTGACCATCCGCTTCGGGGCCATCATCATCGCGATCCAACTGCTGCATCGCCAGGTACACGCCGCTGCGCGCCAGCGCCTTCGCCTGGGCGCGCGCGAGGCGGAACTTCGTCAGTCGGACCTCCGTGGAGAGATAACGCCCGATCGCCACGGCGAGCACCGAGAGAATCGTCACCAGCCAGAGGGTGATCACGAGGAGCGCTCCTGACTCGGCGGATCGCGTCAACCGCACGCTCATGGCTCCAGCTCTCTCAGTAGACCAACGGGAACAGCGCACACACGGCTGCTCTCCTGACCTTCCGAGATTATCGTCACTTCGATCAGCCGGGGCAGCACCACCTTCTTCTTATTCGGATCACCCTGCCAGCTCTCAGACCACGTCAGACGATTACCCTCTGCACCGAGCATATAGGCGAAACGTACCTTCAGGCTCTCGCAGTGTGGAAGCACCACCTCCGGAACGATCGCGGTCGATTTCGCGCGCGCCTGACCGATGAACTGACTTGTGCGCAGCAAATCCGTCACCTCATCATGATCGTGATCGAGACACTCGTACGTGACGAATTTCACGCGGTCTTCCTCGATCGTAAACCACGCCAGCCGGGACGATCCGAACTCTTGAGCGGGAAGCTGCCCCGCCGTGTCCCCATAGGCGCCCGGTTTCTCGTCCAGCACAAACGCGTTCGCTAGATCCCGCTCGATCCGGTCCAGTGCGATGCGCCGCTGCTGCAAGGCTTCACTGGTCTGCGTAGTGCGCCGCCACACCTGCACGCCTCCGCGCAGATGCGCCCCGAGCCCCATGAACAACACCGACGTCATCGTGGCCGCGATGATCAGCTCGATGAAGGTGAGCCCATGGCGCCTCACTGCCATTCCGGAGGAAACCACTCCTTCGGCCATACCGCCACGAGTGTCAGCGACACTGGAGAGGTGATCGCCACCGCCAGCCGCTTGGCCAGTACTTCTCCGCTGTTTTTATCGACAAGGCCATCGGCCGTTGACCGCTTCCACTCATCG
The DNA here is from genome assembly GCA_964372775.1 of uncultured Planctomycetales bacterium. Taxonomy (GTDB): domain Bacteria; phylum Omnitrophota; class Gorgyraeia; order Aquiviventales; family Aquiviventaceae; genus CAYJRJ01. Next base: position 21,468 of record CAYJRJ010000020.1, read on the forward strand.
GGGATCGTGGGCAAATCTCCCTCACTGACCAGTTGGCCGAACAGACCCTTGCCTTCCCACGCCGCCAGCATCGATTCTCCGAGCGCCACAACCGTCTCGTAGGACTCAAGAGACCGCAAGGCGTTGAGCTGATTCGACAGGCCCCGGCCGACAAACGCGATCCCCACCGCGATGACGATTGCGGAGAGGATCGCTTCAACGAGCAGGAACCCCTGGTTCGAGGCGAACTTGGCCGGTCGTCGCATTGATGGTGAGAGTGTAGGAGGCGTTGCGGTGAGAAACCGTGAGGGTCGTTCCCTGTGCGGTGCCATCGCGAGCAAAGGAGATCGTGTCAACGGAATCGTCCACCCCCTCGCGCACGACCGTCACCGTCACGCCTTCAGGAGCGGCTGAACTCTTGGACCAACGGTCTGTGAGGGATGCGGTGGAGCCGTCGTCCAAGACACGTGACAGGGCCGCACGCCGCGTCTCCTCGTCCCATGCCCAGATCACGGTCGCGCCGAGGGCGACCGCCTGCTCGCGGGCATAGCGCAGGTGCTGCACCAACTCAAATGCCGTACGTTCTGTGCGCAGCCGCTCCGTCGTCTCGGCAAACCGGGGAATCGAGGCCGCAAGGATAATGCCGAGCACGGCCATCACAAAGACAATTTCAATAAGCGTAAAAGAAGATATGCGACGGTGGAAGGAAGAGGCGGGAGGGAGGAAAAAACTGGATGTTCGTTGCCCACTGCCGAATCTTCCTTCCACCTTCTTCCTTCTTCCTTCTGCACTTTCACTCACAATTGCTAATATCGTCGCCGCCCTCTTTACCGTCAGAGCCGTTGGAACGAAGCGAGTAATCCTGACCGCATGTGGATTCGCGCTTGTACTGGTACTCCCGGCCCCACGGATCCTTCGGCAAGCCCTTTTTCAGGTACGGCCCGCGCCACTGATCATCGGCACTATTGCCGGATTGTTGCTGCAGCCCTTCGAGCGACTCGGGATAGCTGCCCATATCCAGCTCGTAGAGGTCCAGTGCCAGTCCAATCGCAGCGATGTCCGATTTCGCCCTGGCGATCTTCGCCTGCTCGGACCGGCCCGCCAACCGCGGCACGACCATTGCGGCCAGCACGCCGATGATGACAATCACTAACATCAATTCCACCAGCGTAAAAGCAGAGGTGCGATGGTGGAAGGAAGAAGGAAGAGGGTGGAAATAGCTAGACATTCGCCGCGTAGAACCCATTCTTCCTTCTACCTTCTTCCTTCTACCCTCTGCAGTCATCTGCAGTCAATTTCATTGCACCACCAGTCCGATCTGGAATACGGGCAGCAGCATCGCCAGCACAATGAACATCACCACACCTCCGACGACCACCAAGAGCACAGGCTCCAGCAACGACGTCAGCGTCCGGATGATCCGATCCACTTCACGTTCATAAGTGACAGAGACTTTCATCAGCGCGGCATCGACCGTGCCGGACTCCTCCCCGATGGCCACCATGTTGCTGACGAACGTCGGAAACTCGGCGGAGGCGGTCAGCGCGTCTGCAATGCTGGACCCTTCGCGTACCGAAGCCTCCACCTGCACCACCGCCTGCTTGAGCACGGTGTTCGAGATGTTGGTGGAGATCACATCCAACGCCTGCAGCACCGGCACCCCCTGGCTGATCATCACGCCAAGGCTGCGGGTAAAACGCGACGTCTCCAGCTTTCTCGCCAGCATGCCGAAGCCCGGCAGCGCCATCAGCAGCCGATCGACCGCCGCCTTCCCCGACGGGCTGGCGTGCCACTGACGCAAACCGAGCATCCCGCCGATCAGCCCCAGCCCGATCGCCCACCACCACGTGGTCAGAAACTGGCTGATCCCCAGCAGAATACGCGTGGGCAGCGGCAGCAGCTGGCCGGTCTCCAGGAACACGAGCGAGAGCTTCGGGATGACGTACATCATCAGGAAGGTGGTCATGGCCACTGCCACGACCAGGACAAAAATCGGATACGCCGAGGCGGTCACCACCCGGTTGCGCAGCTCCGCCTCATGCTCGCCCAGTTCGGCCAGCCGCACCAGGGCCTGCTCGAGCGCACCGGTCACCTCCCCCGCGCGCACCATGCTGATATACAGCGGCGGAAACACACGGGGATGCTCGGCGAGCGCGTCGCTGAGCGCCCGGCCGTCGCGCACCGCCGTCGCCAGTGCGTCAATCACGCGGCGCAGCGCCTTGTGCTCCGTTTGGGTGGACAGCAGCGTCAGCGCCCCGAGCAGCGGCAGCCCTCCGCCGAGCAGATCGGCGAGCTGACGCGTCGTGTAGGCCAAGACGTGGGGAGACACGCGTCGATCGGAGAACAATCTGTTGGAGGAAGGTTCGGTGCCCGCCTCGATGAGACTGATGGGAAAGATGCCCTGGCTGCCCAGGCGGCTGATCGCGGCGGTTTCGGTGTCAGCCTCAATCGTGCCTTCGACGAGCTTCAGCGAGCTGTCCTTCGCGCGATAGACAAACTGAGGCATTTTTTAGAGTATAGCACGGAATGTAGAGTGCGGATTGCGGAATTCGGAATGGCTACTCCGCACTCCCCACTCCGCATTCCGCATTGGATTACGTCACCCGAAGCACTTCCTCGGGCATCGTCATGCCCTTGGCGATCTTCAGCCATCCGTCCTGGCGCATCGTGCGCATGCCCTGCGACTGCTGCGCCGCCAGGGCGATCTCCTTGGAAGAGGCGCGTTTGATGATCAGCTGCTGGACGGCATCATCCACCGTGAGAAACTCGTAGATCGCCGTGCGGCCCTTGTAACCGGTGCCCTTGCATGCGGGACAGCCGCGGCCGATGCGCAGCGCGCGCGGCAGCGGCCCGCTGACCTGAAACTCCTTGAGCAGCCCGGGGTCGGCCGGATGGTCCTCGGCGCAGGACGGGCAGACCACGCGCACGAGCCGCTGGGCGATGAAGCACAGCACCGAGGAGGCCACGAGGAACGGCTCGATGCCCATGTCGAGCAGCCGGGTCACGCCGCCGGCCGCGTCGTTGGTGTGCAGCGTCGAGAACACGAGATGGCCGGTCAAGGCGCTGCGGATGGTGATCTCCGCCGTCTCGGGATCGCGCGCCTCGCCCACCATCATGATGTCCGGGTCATGGCGCAGCATCGAGCGCAGCCCCTGCGCGAA
>CAYJRJ010000021.1:0-15371 GCA_964372775.1 uncultured Planctomycetales bacterium
ATGGAACTCATCGGGTTGGGGATTGTGCTAGTGGCGGCGTTGGCCACCGTGCTGCTATTTACGCGCGGGGTGTTCTCGCGGGATCTCACGAAGGCCCTGAAGCGGGTGACGGATCAGGAGCAGTCGCTGCAGGAGAAAGCGGACATCCTCGAGCAGCGGCTCACACAGATGGAGCGGGATTACCAGGTCAAACTCAAGCATGCCAAGGCGGATACCGAGCATCTGCTCGAAGAGGCCAAGCAGCAGGCTGCGAATATCCGGACGTCGGCGGTGGAGGACGCAAAGCATCGGGTGCGCCAGCTGCTGCAGGAGGCGGAGCAGGCGCGCCTCCAGCAGATGAAAGCGAGCCTTCTGAAAGAGCTCAACGGTCAGGCAGTCCATCACGCCTGCGACGTGCTGCGGGACCTGTTGCCGGCCGAGCAGCTGACTGTGCTGCATGAGCAGCTGATGCAGGAGTTGCTGGAGGCACTCAAGCGTCTGGATGTGAAGCCGCTGGTGGCCGAGGTCGCTCATGTCGATGTGACCACGGCCCGTCCGCTGCCACCGACAGCTTCGCAGCAGCTGGCGCAGTGGGCCGTCGCCTCGTTCGGGCCGACCGTGCCACTGCACGTGCAGGTCGATGCGTCGCTGGTCGCAGGCGGCCTTGTGCGAGTTGGCCCGACGACCGTGGACAACTGTTTACGCAATCGGCTGAGTCAACGATGAGGGGATGATGGGATCCACCGGCGTCATCATTCGGGAAACAGGCACGATCACCGAGGTGCGGCAAGGCATCGTGAAGCTTAGCGGATTACCCGGCTGCGTCATGGGCCAGCTCATTGAGCTGGGTCCGGAGGCGCAGGGGTTCATCATCGGCTTTACCGAGGCCGAAGCGCTCGCCCTGCTCCTTGGTGCTGAAGCCAGCCTGACCGTCGGCCAGCGCGTCGAGGTGTCGCACCAGCCGCTGCGCGTGTCTGTCGGGCCTGCGCTGTTGGGGCGCATGGTGTCTCCTCTAGGCAAGGCGCTCGACGGAGAATCGGATCCGACGGCCGAGGCACGCCAGCCGATGTTTCAGCAGGCCCCCGGTGTGATGGAGCGGGCACCAGTGGAGCGGGCACTGGTCACCGGGATCCGAGCGCTGGATGCCATGATCCCCATCGGCCGCGGCCAGCGAGAGCTGATCATCGGAGACCGCATGACCGGCAAGACCGCCCTCGCACTCGATGCCATCATCAGCCAGCACGATCAGCAGGTCGTGTGCATCTACTGCAGCATCGGCCAGTCGCACCAGAAGGTGCGCCATGTCGCGCAGCTGTTGCGCGAGCAGCGGGCCCTTGACCACACCATCCTCGTGGCGGCCACCGCCGCGCAGCCGGCGAGCGAGCAATTTCTCGCACCCTATGCGGCGTGCGCGATGGGCGAATATTTCATGCAGCAAGGCCGCGATGTGCTCGTAGTCTTCGACGATCTGTCCAAGCATGCATGGGCGTATCGGGAGCTGTCGCTGCTGCTCGAGCGGCCGCCGGGGCGCGAGGCGTATCCGGGCGACATGTTCTTCGTCCATTCCCAGTTGATGGAGCGGGCGGGCCAGTTCAGTCCCCAGCGGGGCGGCGGGTCGATGACGTTTCTGCCCATCTGCGACACCCAGCAGGGCGATGTGACCGGCTACATCTGCTCGAACCTGATCTCCATGACCGACGGGCAGATCTACCTGTCGAGCGAGCTGTTCTACGAAGGGATGAAACCGGCCATCGACATGGGGCTTTCGGTCAGCCGTATCGGGAACAAGGTCCAGCCGCCGCTCTATCGCTGGGCCACGGCGAACCTGCGGCTCGAAATGCTCCAGTACCAGGAGCTGGTGCGGCTCATGCGTTTCTCGACGACGATGCCGGAACATCTGGTGAAGCAGCAACGCCGCGGAGAGCTGCTGCGCCGGCTGATCACGCAGCCAGCAAGCCAGCCAATGTCCATCACCGATCAGACCTGGCTGTTCTACGCATTGGCGGCCGGCTGGCTTGAGCGGTTGACGGAGGCCGGCATGACGCTGTGCCTCTTGGGGTTGAGTGCCAAGATGCCGACGCTCGCTCAGGAGATCGTGCGGGAGCAGCCGGCGGTCACCCCGGCGATTCAGGCGAAGCTCGATGCCGCGCTGCGCGACGTGTTGCAGCCCCACATCCAACCGGAGGAGGGATCGTCACGTGCAGTCGCCCAAACGCATCCGTGATGAGTTGGAGTTTGTGTCCGAGTTCGGCACGCTGCTGGAGGTGACGCAGCGCGTCGCCGTCTCGCATCTGAGCCGGCTCGAGGAGCGGACTGCGCTCGGGCCGCGGCTAGTGGAGACGCTGACGCGCGAGTTCTTCCCGCTGCTGCCGTCCGCTGTGCGCACGGACGCGCTGGTGCAGGGCGGCACCCGCGGGCAACTGTTCGTCATGCTGACGTCTGATGAGGGGATGGTGGGGCCGCTGCATACCCATGTGGTTCGCCGGGCGCAAGAGTGCTCGGATCAGACGACCGAATGGTTCATGATCGGCCAGCGCGGGCTGCGGCTCCTGGGCGCGCAGTCCCAGCCGGTCGGATCAGTTCCGCTGCCCGATGAAGAGGAGGCCCCCCGGCTTATGGCCCAACTGAGTGAGCGGATCCTCGAGACCTATCGACAGCGGCGATGGAAACGCGTCTGGCTCTTCGCGCCGAGGTTTCTCTCCGCCGTCCGACAGGATGTCGTCAGCTATCAGCTGTTGCCGCTGCCTGTCCCAATGCCAGCCGACGGGATTGGGTTGCGGCAGGAGCTGGTGATTGAGCCATCCGCGCTTCGCGTCCTTGACGCCGTGGCGACGGCATGGATCGAGCAGGTCTGCATGGAGGCGTTCTGGTCATCGCGGCGCGCCGAAGTGGCGGCCCGAGCGCTGCACGTCGACGCCTCGCGCCAGGAGATCGCGAAGCAGGCGAAACGTCTACGCCATGAGTGGTTCAAGGGACTCCATGAGCAGGTGGATGTCGACGTGCGGGAAACGTGCGTGGCCCAGCGGCATGTCGCGCGGCGCAAAGCGCGCAACGGAGTGGTGTCGCATGGTTGAGGCCGGTGTGCTGGTTCAACTGCAGGGTCCGGTGGGGGAGATTCGCTTCCCCGAGCGCGCACCCTTACCGTTGATCGGCGAGGTGCTGCAAACGCATACGGTCGATGACCAGGTAGTCTACTTCGAGGTCGTCGAGCATCTCGCAGACCATCGGGTGCGTGCGATCGCGCTGACCACGGTGTTTGACGTGCGGCGCAACAGCGCGGTCACGCCGCTGGGACGGCCCGTGACGCTGCCGGTCGGGCGCGGCGTGTTGGGTCGCGTGCTCAACACGTTCGGCGATCCCATTGACGGGAGCTCGCTGGTGCAAGCCGACATGTATCGTCCGATCCACCAGCGGGCGGCCAACGGCTCCCAGCTCGTGGTCGATGGCGCGCCGCTGGAGATCATGGAGACCGGGATCAAGATCATCGATCTGTTGTTCCCGCTCGCCAAGGGGTCGAAGACCGGCCTGCTCGGCGGTGCCGCGCTGGGCAAGAGCCTGTTGACCCTGGAGCTCATCCACAACATCGCGGTGAAGGCGAGCGGCGTGTGTGTGTTTGCCGGCGTCGGCGAGCGCACCCGCGAGGGCAATGAGCTGATCCTGGCACTCAAGGAGCAGCAGCTGCTGCGCAACGTCGCATTGGTCTTCGGGCAGATGAACGAATCGCCGGGGGCGCGCTTCAACGCGGCCTTCGCCGGGGTCACGCTGGCCGAAGCGTTCCTCCAGGAGGGCCACGACGTGCTGCTGTTTGTCGACTCGGTGTTCCGGTTCGTGCAGGCTGGCGCCGAGGTGTCGGCGATCCTCGGCCGTATTCCGTCGGAGACCGGCTACCAGCCGACACTGGCCGCCGAGGTGTCGCGCTTCCAGGAGCGCATCACCACGCATCTGGGGTGCGCGATCACGGCGATCGAGGCGATCTACGTGCCCTCGGATGATCTGACCGATCCGGCGGTGGTCAGCATCTCCAGCTACCTTGATCAGGTCGTGGTGCTCTCGCGTGAGCGCATCCAGCTCGGGCTATATCCGGCGATCGACCCGCTGCTCTCCTCGTCCTCGCATCTCGACGAGCGGCTCTTGGGGAGGCGCCACTACCGGATTGCGCAGGACGTGGTGGCACTCTTAAAGCGCTACCAGCAGCTGCGGCGCATCGTCGCGGTCGTCGGCATCGACGAGTTGCCCAAGGCGGATCAGGCGCTGTTCCACCGGGCGCGCCGGCTCCAGAACTTTCTCACGCAGCCGTTTTTCACCGCCGAGCGCTACACCGGACGCTTGGGCCAGTACGTGCCCCTGGCATTGACGCTGGCGGGCTGCGAGCGGATTCTCTCCGGAGGCTGTGATACGTACGCGGAAGAGGCGCTCTACATGATCGGCGCGCTGCCAGAGGATCGTCCGATATCAGATATCATTTAGAAAAATGATATCTGATATCGGTACTGAGGGAGGTGAGTAGACGATGGCGACGAAACGGCTCGGTGAAATCCTGATTGAGCGCAAGCTCATCGCGCCCCAGGCGCTGGAGCACGCGCTCTTGGAGCAAAAGAAAACCGGGGAGCTCTTGGGCCGCGTGTTGATTCGTCTGGGCTACATCAGCGAGCAGCAGCTCGTCGAGGGACTCGCCCAACACCTTCAGGTGCCGGTGGTGAACCTGCGGCAGGTCAGCGTGGATCAGCAGGTGTTGAAGAAGGTCCCGGCGCGCTTCGCGTGGCACTACCGCTGCATGCCGCTGCGCGTCAGCGGCCGGACGGTGACCGTGGCGATGTCCGATCCGCTGCAGGTGCGCCCCATTGACGATCTCAAGGTCCATTTCGGGCTGGAAACGGACGTGGTGCTGGCCACCGACAGCGAGATCCAGGAAGCGATTCAGCGCTTCTACGGCGTGGGGGCTGACACCGTCGGGGAGATTTTGGAGAGCACACCGGCCAACGGCCAAGCGGCGCCCGCATCCCCCACACTGGATGAGCCGACCACGGACCTGGAGCGCATGGCCGAGGACGCCTCGGTCATCCGCCTTGTCAATCAGCTCCTCCTGGAGGCGTATCGGGCCCGCGCGTCGGACATCCACATCGAGCCCTTCCGCGATGAGCTGAAGATCCGCTATCGCGTCGACGGAGTGCTCTACGACGTGTCGGTGCCGGATGAGATTCGCCGGTTTCATCAGGCGATCATCTCGCGCGTGAAGATCATGTCCGGCCTGGACATCGTCGAGAAGCGGCTGCCGCAGGACGGCCGCATCAAGGTCAGCGTGGGCCAGGAGGAGCTGGAGCTGCGCGTCTCCATCATGCCCTCGCTCTACGGCGAGAACGTCGTGCTGCGCCTGCTGCCCATCAAGATGATGTTCGACATGGGCAAGTTGGGCATGCTGCCGGACGACATGAAAATTCTCGAGAAGCTGATTGAAAAACCGCACGGCGTGATCTTCGTCACCGGGCCGACCGGCTCCGGCAAGACGACGACGTTGTACGCGTGTCTGTCACGTCTGAACACGGCGGATCGCAAGATCATCACGCTGGAGAACCCGATTGAGTACGAGCTCAAAGGGGTGACGCAGGTCCAGGTGGCGCCGAAGCTCGGCTTTACCTTCATGGACGGGCTGCGCCACATGCTGCGCCACGACCCGGACGTCATGATGGTGGGCGAGGTGCGCGACCAGGAATCGGCGGACATCACGATTCGCATGGCGCTCACCGGACACCTGGTCTTCTCAACGCTGCACACTAACGACGCGCCGGGAGCCGTGACGCGGTTGATTGATATGGGCGTGGAGCCGTTTCTCATCTCCTCGACGATCCTCGCCTTCGTCGGCCAGCGGCTGGTGCGGGTCATCTGCCCAGAGTGCAAGATGGAGGACCCGGACACCTCGCCGCTCGAGTTGGCCCCCAAGGAGCAGCGTCCGGCCAAGCTGCACCGCGGCAAGGGTTGCGAGGCCTGCCGTATGAGCGGCTACCGCGGGCGGATGGGCATTTACGAAATTCTCGTGATGAACGAAGCGGTTCGGCGGCTCGTCATGGAGCGCACGCCCGCCGATGTCATCAAGCAGAAGCTGCTCGAGGCGGCGTGGCGATCGATGCGCCAGGACGGTTGGCAGAAGATCGGCATGGGACTCACGACGCCCGCAGAAGTGCTTCGTGTGACGATGGAAGACTAACTCGTACGGGACTGTCCCATTTTTCGCTCCGTGCGGTTCGTGGCGAAAAATGGGACTGTCCCGGCATTAAACGATGCCGACATTTTCGTACCAGGCGAAACAAGGTCCGACGAACATCGTCGAGGGCACCCTCGAGGCCCAGAGCCAGGAGGAGGTGGTCAGCCGCCTGCTGCGCGACGGCCTGGTGCCGGTCGTCATCCGCATCCGCTCGGAGGATCTGGGCGGGGCACCCGCGCGCGTGCAGCGCATCCGTGTCAGCGCGAAGGAGCGGCGCCTCTTCACGCGCCAGCTCGCCAGCTTGCTGCGAGCCAAGGTGGAGCTCGTACCGGCGGTAGCGATTCTCAAAGAGCAGAGCCCTTCGAAGGCGTTCTACGCGCTGCTCGACGATCTAGAGGGGCAGATGCGGGAAGGCAATACGTTCTCATCGGCCCTCGCCAGGCATGCCCATGTCTTTCCGTCCTTGTTCTTCTCCGCCATCCGCGCGGGCGAGGCGGCCGGCAAGCTCGACGAAATTTTGCGCAAGCTCGTCGAGTTCGATCAGCAGCAGGAGCGGCTTGAGAGCCAGTTCAAGGGGGCGCTGGCGTACCCCATCATGCTGCTGACGATCGGCATCGGCTGTCTGGGGCTGTTCATCTGGGTCGTGGTCCCGAAGATGTCGATGCTGTTTGACCAGCTCGGCGGAGCCCTGCCGTGGCCGACCAAACTGCTGGTCACGCTGAGTCAGTGGCTCCCCCGCTACTGGATGTGGGCGCTGGGTGCCTTGATCGTCGGCGTGCCGCTGGCCCAGCGGCTCATGCGAACGCCGTCCGCGATCGCCATGACTGAGCGAGTCCTTCGCCGGATCGCGTTTGCGCGCAGCCTCCTCGAGGCGAGGCAGGTGGGGCGGTTCACGCGCACCCTGCAATTCCTGCTCGACAGCGGCCTGCCGGTGTTTCAGGCGATGGAGGTGGCGCGGCCGACCCTGGGCAGCCGGTTTCTTGAAGACCGGTTGCGCGAAGCCCAAGAGCAGATCATGGCGGGCAACTCCATCGCGGAGAGCCTGCGCGCCGCTCGCTGCTTTCCGCCGCTGGTGACACACCTGATTGGCGTGGGGGAGTCCGCGGGGACGCTGGTCGACGTGCTGGATGAGTTGGCGTCCTACTACGAGCGCAGCTTGGACGAGACGCTGCGTTTGCTGACGTCGCTGCTGGAGCCGTTCATGATCGTGCTCATGGGAGTGCTCGTGGGGTTCTGCGTGCTCGCGATGGTGCTGCCGATTTTCCAAATGACACAGCTCACACGGTAAATCAGATGCAGGCGAGGGCGTTTAGCCGGATCGAGGGGGTTGTGCTGCTGACGGGCTTCCTCCTCGCCGGGCATGTTGGTTCCTGGGCGTTTCGCTCCATGTGGGTGCAGGCGGAGCTGTGTCAGAGCCGCTGGGCGATGCGAGCACTTGCCGACTCCATCCGCGTGATGCCCAGGCACACGAGCGGGGAGAACCACAGCGCGCAGTTGCGCATCGATGCGGCCCGCGGCGGGTTTCAGTTCGTGACGATTCACCAGCAGCCCCACGGGTATCAAGTGGAGACCGTGGAGCGGACGTTCTGGCTGCCGGCAGGATTGAGCGTGGCGGAGGCCCCGGCGGTGCTGGACTGGCCGACGCAGGAACCGCGGTCCCGCCGGGACATCGTGGTGACGGCGCCGGCCTTTGAACGGGTGTTTCGCGTGACGATCGAGGAGACAGGACGGGTCAAACTCGATGAAGAGCCAACGACGTAGGGCAAACGGATTTTCCCTCATTGAGCTGATGATCGCGGCGATCGTCGTCGCCTCCGCCGGCGTGCTGCTGGTGAGCGGATTGGTGTCGTCGAACCGCAGCGCCGAGCAGCGCATGCGCCAGTCGGTGGCCACACAGCTGCTGGCGAGTCGGTTGGCGCTGCTCGATGATCAGCTGCAGCCCGACACGCCCGTTGAAGGCGCCTTTGAGCCTCCCCTGGATGAGAGCGCGTGGGCGTTGGAATGGAGTGAGACACTCTGGACACCGCTCGTGGAGACAACGCTGAGCGTGTCCCATAAAGGGCAGACTGTAGATGCCGTTACCTATCGACCACTTGCGGAACCATAATCCAGTTGGCTCAAGGCTCAAGGCTAGAAGCGGTTCTTTCCGGTTTCCAGCCTTCAGCCTTCAGCCTCGAGCAGCTTCACGAGGCATGACTCTTATCGAATTAGTGCTTGCGCTTACGCTGTTCTCAACGCTCCTAGGATCGGTCGGCAGCCTGCTGACCTCCGGCGTGCGCTCCCAACGCAACTGGGGCGTGACCCTGGGACCCTACCAGCAGATGGAGCGCGGCTTTTTGCGATTGGAACGCGATCTCGCGTCGGCGCAGCCATTCTTTGGGCTGCCGTGTACCGCCGATGGCGAGCGGATGGAGTTTGCCCGGGTGGAATCCGGACAATGGGTGCGCGTGCTCTACACGCTCGCGGAGGAGGCGGGCGCTCAGTGGGTCGTGCGTGAGACGTTTGTTTGGGCTGGGCCGGATGATGGTGAGCCGCTGCAGCGCGAGCCGCTGCTGCGTCTGACCAGCGGCGCGCTGGCGTTTGGGATGATCGATCCGCAAGGGCAACTGACCTGGGTGTCTGCATGGGACGGCGTGAAGGACGGCGTGCCCAGGCTTGTCAAACTTGACGTGGAAATGGCATCCTCCTCAGGCCAGACTCCGCTCGTCATGAGCCGCGTATTTCGTAATCCCGCCGGTAACTTGCCGACTGTAGAGGAAGCCCCATGAGACTGGAAGCTAGAAGTTGGAAGCTGGAAGTTAGAAGTTGGAACGTGCCAAGACCATCTTTTTCCAGCTTCCAGCTTCCAGCTTCTAACTTCCACGAGCACGGACAGATGCTCATCGTCGTACTTTGGGTCTTAGGTTTAGTCAGCCTCGCGATGGGAGCGCTGGTGATGGAGTCCAACCATGAGCTGCGCCTGGGGCATGTGCCGCTGGATCTGGTCCAGCGTCAGGCGATCGCCCAGGCCGGGGTGCAGCAGGCCATTCGCATCGTGAGACAGGATACCGAGCAGAGCCCGGCCGTGGATTCGCTCCAAGAGCCCTGGGCCACAGGCCAGGTCGATCAGCAGACGCAGGCGTTTGCCGGCATTCACGTCGGGCGCGGCGAGTTTTCCGTCGGCCGAATGCGCGACGGCCTGTTTGAGCCCGGGCTGATCGATGAGGAGCGCAAGCTCAACCTCAACACCGCATCCGCCGACCACCTGACGCGATTGATCGAGTTGGTCCAGCCCGGCGTTGATGCGCCAGCCGTCGCGGCGGCGATGATCGACTGGCGCGATGAGGCGGCGGGGCCGGTCTGCCCGGCCCCCCCGGATCTCACCTGCCACAATGGCGCATTTGATTCTGTGGAGGAGCTGCGGCTAGTGCCGAACATGACCGCCGAGCTCTTCACGGCCCTGCAGCCCTACGTCACGATCTACGGCAGCGGCCAGGTCAACGTCAACACGGCATCCGCGATCGTGCTCAACGCGATGGGGTATCCGGGCGAGGCGATCGTGGAGCAGCGCGCCACCCAGCCCTTCGAGTCCTATGATGGCCTGGCGGTCACCTCCACCGCGTTCACGGTGCCGGTGGAGGCCGCGGTTGCGCACAGCTCCCTGACCGTGAGTGTGGCAGCTGTCATCGACCGCGCCGGCTGCGGCCAGAATCCCCCGCCTGACGCTCGTTGTATCCTCGCCTGGTCCGTGAAGTAATACACCACAGAACCGCAGAGGGACCACAGAGGCACAGAAGGTTTTTTTGACTTCTCTGTGTCTCTGTGGAATTCTGTGGTTCTGTGGTGTCAAGTTATTATTGACCTACGCAATAGCCTCCGCTAGAATACCGTAATTAAGGAGCGTGTGGGAGCGCCCCGTGAGACCCGTATGAGAACCCGGGAGTGAGTGTCTCTCGTTCCCGGTGAGGATGACGCACGAAGGAGTTCTGCGGGGTGATCCCACCACCTGTTCGACCCCGCCGCAGGCGGGATGGTTCGTGTAACGAGTTGATGCAAGGGTACAGCGAACGTGGACCGGTCCGGTCGCTGTTACGGTATGGTGGTGGACCGGTCCACGAACAGGTGGTGGGATGAGTTACTACAAGCTCCTGGGGCTCGAGCGCGAGCCGTTTTCGACCAGTCCTGATCCGCACTTTCTCTTCCTCTCTGCGGCGCATCGCGCCGCCCTGTACCGCCTGCGCATCTCGGTCAAACTCCAGCGCGGCCTGTGTCTGGTGCTCGGCGATGTCGGCACCGGCAAGACGACGCTCAGCCGCCGCCTCGCACAGCTGCTTCCGCAGGACGGGCCGATCGACCTGCATGTCATCCTCAACCCCTACTTCGCCTCAGACCACGAGTTTCTCGCCGCCCTTATGGAGACCTTCCATCTCGACCCGCCGGATGCCTCGGCGTCGGTGCGCACCATGCTCTCGGCGATCGAGCGCCATCTCTTTTCCCGCACGCTGGATGACGGGCGCATCGTGACGCTGCTGGTCGATGAGGCGCAGCAGCTCTCCCCTTCGAACCTGGAGCTGTTGCGCGCGCTGCTCAACTACGAGACTCACGACACGAAGCTGCTGCAGCTGGTCCTCATGGCGCAGCTCGAATGTCTGCCGACGCTGCGCGCCATCCGCAACCTGTGGGATCGCATCAGCCTGCGCTATGTCCTCAACCCGCTCGATGAGCGCGAGACCAAGGCCATGATCGATTTTCGGCTGCGGCAGGCCGGCTTCAGCGATCGCCAGTCGTTGTTCAGCGAGGACGCCATCCACACGATCTACGACGCGACAGAAGGCTACCCCCGTCGGATCGCGCTCTTGTGCCACGATGCGCTCGAGCGGCTCGTCATGGAGAGTCAGCCCGTCGTCACCCCGGCGACCATCCGCGCAATCGTCACTCGTGAACGCGAACTACACGCCGTCTCCGTGCCAGCATGAACAGAAGGCAAAAGGTGAAAGGAAAAAGGCAAACTTACAAGGCAAAAGGCAACATTTTTAATTTTGAATTGTACTTTTGCCTTTTGCCTTTTGCCTTTTGAATTGATGCCGAGACCGACACCTGAGGAAAAACTTTTCGCCGTGATCCAGGGTGCCAAGCACCCGCCGATTCGCGCCACAGCACGCGCGCTGTCGCTGCCGAGCCTAGCCGCGCAGGTGCAGGCGTGGATGCGCGCATGGGACCTGTCGCGCGCCAATCAAGCGCTCGCGGTGCTCATCGGCGGGCTGGCCCTGTGGTGCGTGGCGACCCCGCTCTTCATGCGCTCCAACATCGATCGTCTCATTGAATTGGCGAAGCAGCGCACGCAGCCCTTTGCGATCAGCACGCCGCTGGAGGGGTTGCGCGCCACCGAGGAATATGCCAGCGTCATGCAGGTGCAGGACCCGTTTCGCATCGGGTCGGCTAGCCGGGTGACCGAGACGCTGCCGGTCGAAGTCCCGCTGCAGCATCCGCCCGAGCCGGACTTCAGCGCAGCACTCCAGCAGCTCAAGCTCGTCGGCATCTCCTGGGTGCCGGATCCGATCGCAATGGTCGAAGATCTCACGACGCACCAGACCAATTTTCTCAAGCCCGGTGCTTCGATCGGCCCGTTCACCGTCACAGAGATTCTTCACGACCGGGTGATGTTGCGCGCGGGTGAGAAAGAGTATGAGCTCTTTTAACCCGCGCGGCCTCTGTGCGCTCATCGCGTCCGTGGGTGTAGCGGCGCATGTCTTGGCCGCGGAGCCCTCCGAGGCACCGCCGCCAGCCGCCACATCTGCGCCCGAGGCCGCCCCTCCAGCCGGCGCCCAGGCGCTCGATGAGGCCGCCTTTCCAGGCCTTGCCACGCGCATCTCGCTCGACTTGCGCGGCATGGATGTCGTCGAAGTGCTCAAGTTTCTCTCCTCGCAAGGCAAGTTTAACATCGTCACCAGCGCCGACGTGCAGGGACGCGCAACGTTGACCCTCACCGATGTGACCGTGCGCGATGCGCTCGACATTGTCCTCGTGAGCAACGGCCTGGCGATCGAACGCCGGGGCACGATCCTCTACGTACTGTCCGGCGAAACGTATGAGCAACTCTACGGCCACCGCTACGGCGACCCGCGCCGCGGCCTGACAATTCAGCTTACGTACGCCAATCCGGCCCAAGTGGGCACGCTGCTCTCCAACCTTAAATCCGCCGTCGGGCGCATCGTCATCGATGAACCGACGGCGACGATCGCGATGCTCGATACCCCCTCAGTGCTCGTCCAGATGGAGGAGCTCATCGCGCGAGTGGACATCCCCACCATCCAGCGGCAGCTGCCGACGGAGACCCGCACGTTCACCCTCCAGTTTGCCGACGCTGAGGCGGTCAGGCCGGAGCTCGACTCCGTGCTGACGCCGGACATCGGCTCGGCGAAGCTGGACAAGCGCTCCAATGCGATCATTGTCACCGACATGCCCCCCAACATGCCCAGAATTGCGCAGCTGATTACGGCGTTCGATGCCAAGCACCGGCAGGTGTACCTCGAGGCGACGATTCTCCAAGTCACGCTCTCGGACAACTTTGACGCCGGGATCGAATGGAACTGGATGTCGGAGAGCCTCGACGCGCCCGATGTGACGGTGGTCGAGAGCCTGCCGATTGCCTCCGATGTCTCCAGCAACATCAAGCTCACCATCGGCACGATCGCCGAAAACGACATCACGGCCACGATCAAAGCGCTGCACGCCTTCGGCGATACGGAGATTCTCTCGAGCCCGAATATCTCCGTCTTGAACAACCAGGAAGCGAAAATCCTGGTGGGCCGGCGCGAAGCCTACGTGACCTCCACGGTCACGCAGGCGCAGACGACGGCGACGACCGCCGAGTCGATTCAATTCGTCGACGTCGGGGTCAAGCTCTACGTCACCCCCACGATTAACGACACTGGGTTTGTGACGATGAAGATCCGCCCTGAGGTCAGCTCGGTGGCCAGCACGCTGACCACCTCAACAGGCAACAAAATTCCCATCGTGGAAACGGCGGAAGCCGAGACGCGGGTGATGGTGAAGGACGGCCACGCGCTGATCATCGGCGGCCTGATGAAAGACAAGGTGACGAAGAGCAAGCAGAAGGTGCCGGGTTTGGGCGATCTGCCGCTGATCGGCGGGTTTTTTCGGAATGTCTCTGACCGCACGGAGAAGACCGAGCTTGTGATCCTCATCACGCCGCGGATCATCGGCGGGGACGAAATCACGGCCCCGATGGCTCCAGGCAGGTTGAGCCGGTCGGAGCCGCTCGAGCGGGAGCAGCGGCCATGACGCGTTCCGGGCGTGCGCTGCTGCCGGTGATGGCCGGGCTTGGGTTGCTGGTGGTGGGGGCCGGCGCATGCGTGATCTGGCAGCTCCAGACCCAGCGCGACCGGACCATCCACCAGCTCCAGCAGGCCCGAACCGCCATCGCCCAAGATCAGGAGCAGCTCACGATGCTGGAAACCGAGCGCACACGTCTTGCCGAGGACTATGAGACGATCAAGACCCGCTGGACCCAGAGCGAGGAGCAGATGCGCCGCATGACCGACGCCGCCGACCGTATGACAGCGGAGTTGAGCCAGCTCGCGCGCGAGCGCGCAGACCTGCAGCGCCAGTTCGAGGAGGCCAAGACGAATGCCGGCCAGCTCCAGCACCAGGTGGGCGAGCTGGAGCAGACGAGCGCCGCGCTGACGAAGGACAAGGCATCCCTGACCTCTAGCGTTGAGGAGCTCGTCGGCCGCGCCAAGGCGCAGCGCCAGGAGATCGATCAGATGAAGGCGTCACTTGAGGAGCAGCGCGCGCAGGCCCTGCAGCTTGGCGATCAGCTGGCGCAGGTCTCCCGCGAATACGAACAGTTAGCGCAGACGGGCCCTCACGCGGCCGTCGTGCCGGGTGTTCCGCATCCTGAGCGGCCCCACATTGAGTGGAGGCTATCGCTTGACCGCGCTCCAGAGGAGGAGTCGGCGCCCGCGCAGCCTCAACCACGCGTCACCGCCCGTCTCATCGGAGCGCCGCCACCCGTAGCTCCCCAGTCGCTCACCGCACACGTTTCTCCTCAACAGGACGTGATCATCCACCTCGCCACCTACAGCGATCGCCTGCGCCCACGCCGCGAACGCCCGCTGCCCCGCAGCAGCCTGGGACTGCTGCTCGACTGGCTCGCCGGCCCGTAAGACCTCGCACTTGACACCTATGGGTAATAATGGTATATTTTTAATATGCAATTTGAGTTTAATAGGGAGAAATCTGAATCAAACAGGCGGAAACACGGCATTCGCCTCAATGAAGCAACGAAGATCTGGGAACAGGCGCACGTGGAAGTGGCCGCGAAAACGGTTGATGAGCCGCGCTGGATGGTGATCGGGAAGATCAAAGATACGATGTGCGCGTGCATCTATACGACACGCGGAGATGCCGTGCGGCTCATTTCGTGCCGACGGGCCAGCAGGAAGGAGGTGCAGGTGTACGATGAGTACTTCAAAGAAGCCGGTGAAAAAGGCGAAGATGACGGCGGCGGAGTTTGATCAAGCGTTTGACCGTGGGGAGGGCTTTGAGGCCTTGGATCTGGAGACCGCCACGGTGCATGCTCCTGTGCAACGGGTGAACATCGATATCCCGAAGCATCTGCTCCACCAGATTGACAACGAGGCGAACCGTATCGGTGTCCCGCGGACGTCCATCATCAAACTGTGGATTTCTGAGAAATTAAACGAGCTCAAATCAGCGTAACCACGGGTGACAACCCCGCATGCAACATCCGCACCTACAAAATGCGTGCTTGCCTTGACGCGAGGGGGGAAGATCAGGTAAGGTTGAGTTGATAATTGAGAAGACCAGCAGTACTCCCGAGAAAGCCACACCCGGAGTAATCCGGGGTCGGAAAGCCACGGGTCCTACGACAGGATCGCCAGGCTGCCGAAGGGTGCAGGGCGCTCGAGTCTCGGGCGCCGTTTTTGTTGTAGGATCGCCGGGTTGCCGAAGGAACCAGGAGGAACGGGATGAATCTTGGTTCGGTAATCCGGCGTTGTCATGTGTCACGTAAGGAGACAGATGCCACGAAGCCCTCAGCGTGAAAAATCGTATCTGATACGATTTTTCGAGAACATCGTGGAACGGTTCCTTAGAGGCCTCGCTGCCGTCCTAGGTTTCCCTGTGCTTCAGCCGATTCCGATCCAAAAAAAGGGGACTGTCCCCTTTT
>CAYJRJ010000021.1:15471-24491 GCA_964372775.1 uncultured Planctomycetales bacterium
AAAAGGGGACTGTCCCCTTTTTTGGAGTTGTCGGCATGCTGCTTCTGCTGTCGGCGGCGTCGGCGAGCGCCGAGACGATTACGCTGCGCAACGAGGCCACGATTGACGGCGAGGTCGTCCAGGCCACGGATACGGAAGTGGTCATCCGTGTGCCGCGCGAGGACGTCGCGACGATCGACGGCGCGCCGCTGCCTCCTGTGCTCGATGAAGGCGTGGCCGCACCGACCTTCACCGCCAAAGATCTTGCCGGGGCCTCCCACACGATCGATGCCAAGCAGCGCAAGGTCACGGTCCTGCACTTCTGGGTGAGCTGGTGCCCGTTCTGCCAGGCCGATGCGCCGGAGATTGCCGCGCTTCACGAGAAGTTTCGCGAGGACACGGGAGTGCGCGTGCTCACCGTGAGCCTTGACCGTGACCGAAAGAACCTCGACCAGTTCATGAAAGAGCGGTCAGTCAACTACCCTGTCATCTCAGCCGCTGAAGTCGAGGAAGCGCCCGGCGGGCTGAATCTCACCGACCTCTACCAGGTCATCGGCTTTCCGGTCACCTACGTCATCGACCCCCAGGGGATCATTCGCCACAAGGTGCGCGGCTCCTTCGCCAAACAGGGCCTGGATCTTGGCGCGCTGGCGACCGCGCTGGTTCCTGAACCGCAGTCCAAAGCCAAAACTGAACACACTCCGCGCCGTCTGAAGATGCGAGTCGCGTGGGTTACCGAAGACGCTGAGAGCCTATGATGAGAGCACTAGCGGAGATGTCTAAGGAACCGCCGGACTTCGTCGTGGTTACCCACGAAGGTGAAGCGAATCTCGTCGCCGGTGCGCCAGAACAGCACCCGCTCAGAGAGCCCAACGCGGATTTCCCAAAGATGGGAACGCAGCTTGGTCAAGCCAAAGCCGATCCGCAGTCCTTCAGGGGCGGCGAGGGCTCGAATGAACAGATCGACGCCGTGCTTGATTTCGAGTTGCTGAGTGGGATCGTATCGCTTGAGGCTTCGCGCGAAGGACGCGTCGAAGGTATAGCGCACTTACAAGTTCCAGAGGTGCCGCAGCGCGGCGTCAACGGTGCGGAAGGACCGTTTGCCGGCGCCGCGCTTGGACAGGCGGGCCAGAGCAGCCAGTTCTTCATCAGAAAGCGTGGGATCGGGCACAATGCGAGCGCGTGTCATCAGGATGCGCTTGCCATCGATCACAAACCCCACGATTCCGTGCTTGCCCTTGAGGCGCAGCGCCTGCTGCACTGGTTTGGGCAGGCGCACGGTACCGTTTGCTTGAACATCGGTAGCGTAGACGGTTTTCGGCATCGGGTCTTCTACCGCTGCTCCCGGAGCCTTCGAAGGACCTCCACCGTGCTCCAGTCGCGGGGGGGCTTGCGACGCCGCCGGTCAATCGCGTCGATCGCTCGGGCGATTCTGGGCCGGTTGCGAATTTTGATCCTGAGGACTTCGTCAATGCCAGCTCGTTTCATCGGCTTTAATCCACACTCTACCATGAACGTTCTCTCGAGTCAAACAGCGGTGCGCCGGATCAAGATGCGAGTCGCGAGGCTGCCATGAAAAAGGTAGACGTCCCAATTTTTGTAAAGGGCTCCCTGGCACTACTGTTCGTGTTCAGTAGTAGTGGGATGGCGCACGCGGCGGCACCGTATGATTTCAATGACACCCAAGCCCTCTACGGCGAGCATACGGCCAACACGACTGATAACGCGTTCCAAACTCGAACGCAGGATTTTGGGATAGCGGATGATCCGTGGTCTTCCATTAGCGCTTTTACTCCCAGCCCCTTCAGCCATTCAAACGTGGAAGAGGTGCTGTTCGTCGTGCCGCGGACCTCCAAGCGAACCGGTGATCAGTTTCTCGGCATTCAGTACGACGTGACTGGTACCGGTGCGGGGTCAGGCGTCTGGATGAAGTTTTACTACCGGCCATATCCGTCCACGGGCGCCTGGACATTGACCAAGTCGGTCTCGCTCGGGAGTACTGCATCGAGGCCTACCCGCCATTTCGATATTGTTGAGGAACCGCGCACAGGGGCGTTTCTGGTCGTTCACCGAGATCCTGCGAAGGACAAAGCCGTTGTGGCATTCAAGGTGACGCGTACGACAGCGACCACGCCCGCAGCGATCGTCGTCGCCAGCAATACCAATCCCAGTTCCACCGGATGGCATCGATGCGCGGCGGATGGGACCGGCCGCAGTAACGAAGTGGTCTGCGCAACCCATTTTACCGGCGGAGACCTGAAGAGCTGGCGATGGTTCAATGACGGGTTCTCGATCATCACAAACGAAGACGCCAGCAGCCGGCTCGGTGTTGCGCTGGGGAGCGATGCGGTTCGCCCCTTTGATCTGACGTTCTTACCAAGGAACACCGGCTCGCCTCAGCTCTTAGACGGGTTCCTGATTGTGTACAACGATAACGCGAGCACCGATGCGATCAGGTATCGATATCGGCGGGTGGGGGATTCCGGATGGTCATCGGAGGGGACTGCGTCGGCACCCGGGGGCGCCCAGTTCGTGACTCTTGCAGGCCGGCCGGGACAGCCGCAAGCCGCAGCGGCGTTCTTTGTCGACGTTACGACGGGCGTTCGGGCTGCGATGTGGGATGGCTCAGGGACTTATTCCGGAAGCTATAGTGTAGGGGGAACGCCGCCTAGCTGCTTTGCCAACGGGACAACGATTGAGGGCAGTCTCAACACGCCACCCAATGGTGCAGAGGTGATAGGGCTTGGGTGGGCTGGCTCCGACGCGGTCTTAACTTACCCTACACCGAATAATACCGGTGGGCTTGATTGGGCCGTGTGGAGATCGTCAGAAGTGGGGTGGGAGAAGGAGAGCGATGTCTCGTTACCTAATGGTACCGTGTCGGAGAAATCGTTCCTGATCATGCCCTACCATGACAATGCCAACGTGAAGAAAGCCTTGGTCATGTTTGGCGATACGAATGATGATCTGTGGTCGCTCATCTTCTCGCCTGGCCCAGACTGCGATGGAGTGAGCCCAGAGGACTCCCCGAAATGCTGGAGCCTTCCCCCTGTGGGTGTAGTGTCGAACATAGCGTTGACCACCTCGCTTCCTCAAAGGTCGGCCGGTGGTTTTTTTGGCGTACCGTTTGGGTTTGCCATCAATGGGTTTGTTATCCCCACAATTGAGCCAACATCAAGCGTTGATATCCCGATTGTGGCGGGGACACCGACGGCGCCGCAGTTAACAATTACGGATGTTGGAGGCATCATCTACAGTGAGGATGCCGATCTGAGTACCGCAGGGCAGCAGAATCCCACTGGGGATGGGGATGCCGCGACGAACATTGATCTGATCATTGAAGCATCTATTGAAGCATCTGTTGGGGGATCGCCCATTCCCTGGTACACCACCGGGGTGACGTGCGTGAGCGTGAGCGGATCTGCGGCGGCCAAGGTTGAACAAGGGACCGGGGCGTGTGCCGGCAAGGCCCTGGTGACTTTTCCGTCAACCACTCAGATGGCGCTTGATGTCAAAACCGATTTTGCCGCAGGGGACACGCTGATCATCAGCGGCACGCAGTTTAACCTGGCCGGCAGCGAGATGGCCGGGACGATGGTGTTTACGCTGAAGAGTAACGTCCGGCCCGATACGGCCGCAGGCGACTGGGATGAGTCGAGCACGAGCACCGCGACGACGGCGAAGTTGGTGGGGACCCTGGCGTTAGGGAACCACTCGACTTTGCCGCAGGCGACGAACGCGCTCAACACGACCGGGACCTCAGTTCCGGCGGGGACCCCGCTCTTTCGCTTCCGCCTGACGGCAAAGAGTGAATCGGTGACGCTCAGCTCGATCCGGTTTCCCTTGACGAATCTCAACGGCATTGATGCGTCCCTCAATCCTCCCGGCGATCCCTCTGCTGATCTTAGCAGTCTGGCCCTGAGTGGAGCTCCGGCCGGGACGACGTATGATTTAACCAGTGGGACCTCTATCGTGGTTAACTTCCATGTGGCAACACCACTCACCATCCCAACGACGGGCACCGATTTTGTCTTGACGGGTAGCGTCGCAGGCTTAGCCGCCGGCGATCGCATGCAAGTCAACCTCAGCACAGCCGATCTGCTAGGGGCGAAGGGAGCGACCACCAACAGCACCGTGACCTCGATTACGACGACGCTCTCACCCGCATGGGTCGACCACCGCGTCCCCCCCAGCCTGGCCCTCGCGGCCCACAGCGTCAGCCAGGCGGCTAACCTCCTCAACACGACGACGACCCCGGTCACCGGCGAGCTCTTCAAGTTCCGCCTGATCGCCACCGGCGAGCAGGTGACCATCGGGACCCTGACGCTACCTTGGACAAGTCCCGGCGGGGGCGTGCTCCAAGGCCACATTACGGGGGTGACCCTGGCGCGAGGGGCGATAACGTTTCCAGGAACCGTAGGCGCCTCGAGCATCACCTTCAGCGGGGTCACGGTGCCCACCGGCGGCGTGGACTTCGTCGTGACCGGCACGGTGAGCACCCTCGCGGCCGGCGATCAGCTGACCGTGGGCGCCCTGACGACGACGAACCTCGGCAGTCCCGTCGGAAGCGGAACTCCCCCCTCGGGCCTGGCAGTCCCAGCGACGTGGTTGACCGGCGGACCGGTCGCTAGTGTGGCGCATCGCGTCCCCCCCAGCCTGGCCCTCGCGGCCCACAGCGTCAGCCAGGCGGCTAACCTCCTCAACACGACGACGACCCCGGTCACCGGCGAGCTCTTCAAGTTCCGCCTGATCGCCACCGGCGAGCAGGTGACCATCGGGACCCTGACGCTACCTTGGACAAGTCCCGGCGGGGGCGTGCTCCAAGGCCACATTACGGGGGTGACCCTGGCGCGAGGGGCGATAACGTTTCCAGGAACCGTAGGCGCCTCGAGCATCACCTTCAGCGGGGTCACGGTGCCCACCGGCGGCGTGGACTTCGTCGTGACCGGCACGGTGAGCACCCTCGCGGCCGGCGATCAGCTGACCGTGGGCGCCCTGACGACGACGAACCTCGGCAGTCCCGTCGGAAGCGGAACTCCCCCCTCGGGCCTGGCAGTCCCAGCGACGTGGTTGACCGGGGGGCCCGTCACCAACGTGCCCCATCGGGTGCCGCCGACCCTCGCCCTCGGGCACTACGGCGGCTCGGCGACCCAGACGCCGACGACCGGCCAGGTGACGAACGCCCTCAATACGACGGCCACCTTCGTGCCGGTAGGCACGCCGCTCTTTCGCTTCCGCCTGACGGCGGCGGGGGAGAGCGTGAAGCTGACCTCGATGACGTTTCCCTTAAGTGGCGTGAACGGGATCCTGACGGCGGAGATCCCCACCGCGGGGGGGGAGCTGGTCCTCTCCGGGGCGCCAGCCGGCACGACCTACGCGGTCAGCATCAGCGGGGCGACGGGGACCATCACCGTGACGTTTCCAGCCGCGGGCCTGGTGGTCCCAGCGAGTGCGACCGACTACATCCTCACGGGGAGGGTGAACGCCCTCCTGCCCGGCGATCGGATAACCATCAGCCTGGCGGCTACGACCACGAACCTGGGCAGTCCGAGCGGGAACACCTCGAGCCTGGCAGTGCTCGTCGCGGGGCTGACCGGCTCGGTGAACGATGGGGTGCATATCGCGCCGGAGACGCTGACGCTCGCCAACGTCGCCATCACGAACGCCTTTACCCAAACCGGCACACTGACCGGCAAGGATCTCTTGCAGTTTACCGCGACGGCGGCCGGTAACACGGTGACCTTGACCCGACTCAACTTCACGGCCAGTTTCAGCGGAGGCATGACCTGGAGCAACGTCACACACCTCGAGCTCTACGAGAGCGGAACGGCCAGCCCGATTGCCACACACGCCTGCGGGGCGGCGTGCGGTGACGCCGACTTGAATTTCACCAGCTTGAGTCGCTCGATTCCCACCGGCGCTGGCAACGCCAAGACGTACACCCTCAAGGCCAACGTGACCATTGGCGCTGGGCATCAGATGACCGTCAGCCTCACACCCTCGGTGCCCGGACCCACGGGGAATGTGGAGGCCGATGGGACGGTCTCAGGCGACACCGGCGCCAACGGGCTCCATAGCGTTGCAGGAGCCATCACGGTTGCGGGTGCGCCGATCGCGATGACGCACACCGCCAGTAGCTACATCGTGAGCGCGCCAACCTCCGCCACATCCGTGAAGCCCGGCGATCCCTTGCCCGTTACCTTCGAGCCCAAAGGTGGAGCTGGTACGACGGTCAACATCAAACTCTTGCCGCGCGCCGTCACGAACCCCAGCCTCACCATCCCAATTGTCAATGGGTTTACGGTGAGCGGCCCAGGCCCGACGTATACCTACTCCCTATGGTCTGTGACCGAGAACGCGCTTTCGAGTGAGGCCGTAGTTCGCGTGGAGGATGCTGCCAGCCCGAGCGTTTACGGATCTTCCCAGCAATTCACCATTCGCGGCGAGTTCACCATCAGCGCGCCCGTCGCGGGTGCGAAGTGGCTCGTCGGGCAGCCACAGTCGATCAGTTGGACGATGCACGGTCAGATGGACTCGGTGAAGGTGGAGTTGTGCACCGTGAGCGTCGGGTGCGTGCCGCTGCCAGGGTCACCCGTCGATACGAGCGCCGCGCCGCTGGATCCGGTGACAGGGTGGCGTTCCGCCTCGCTCTCGTGGACGCCGCAACCAGCAGATGCCGGAGCGAACAAGACGATTCAACTGACCGATGTCAGTGCGAGCCACGTAGGTGTGCCACAGTCGTCTGCGGTTTTCAATGTGGTGAAGCTCAATCTGTTGGCTCCGGTCGGGGGCGAGATCTGGGAGATCGGCACCAGCCAGCAAGTGCGCTGGGACGCTTCCGGCATCACGACGCTACGGCTGGATTACTCGACCGATGGCGGCAGCAACTGGACGACCGGAGCCGCCACCTTCCCAGCCACGAGTAGCTGCGGGGCGCAATCCCAGTGTTTCCCCTGGACGCTGCCGCAGGGGGCGAAGTCGGCTCAGGCCAAAGTGCGGTTGGTGGATGCGGATGCGACGTCCATCCAGAGCGTATCTCCCAACCCGTTTCGCGTGGTGGCGCGGTTGCATCTGACCGCTCCGCTGAGCGATGTGCCGGTCGATCCCGCAACCCCAATTTCCATCACCTGGCAGGTCGATGTGGCTCCGTTCACCCAGGTGACAGTCGAGGTGTCGCTCAACGGCGGCGCGTATACCGCGCTGCCCGGATCTCCGGTGACGTTCAGTGGCGCAACAGCGGGTGCGTCTGGCAGCTTGGGCTGGACGCCGACGCAGACGTCTGATCCGACGAGCATTCGCATCTGCGATGTGGATGATGTGAATACGTGCGCGGCATCTCCAGCGCCGTTCAAAGTCACCGGGTTGGCGTTGGAGAATCCTCTGACCGGCCAGATCTACACGATTGGTGTAGATCCGAGCGTGCCCATCACTTGGAACTCGATCGGTGCCGGGACGCCGCTCACCTTGGACTACACGACAAACGGCACGACATTCACGACGATCAGCAACACCGTGGCGAATGGGACCGGCGGTCCCCAAACGTTCCCGTGGTCACTGCCGCCGACCTTTAATGCGCTGTCCAGTTCGGTGCAGGTGCGCCTGACCGATCCGATCGGCACGACCAAGCTCTCGCAGCCGTTTACCATCAAAGGCGCGTTCGCCAACATGGCGGTTGCGCCGGTCAAGGCCGAGTATTCGGTGACCGACAACATCACCCTGAATTGGGACACGATCGGGCAGATCACGGATGTGACGCTGGGGTGGTCAACCGATGATTGCGCCAGCCAGACGCCAATTCCGGTCCCTGCGAACACGCCCAACGGCTCGACATCGGTGAACTGGACAATTCCGCTGTCAGCGGTCTCCAACGACCTCAAGTTCTGCCTCGCAGATGCCATGCCGGGGCATGCCCCCACGACTGCGATGTCCAGCCCGATTGTCGTTGGTGCGAAGCTCGCGTTCCAAGGGCTGGTGAATGGAGATCAGTGGGCGGTGGGGACTTCGCATGGTATTACCTGGACGACGGTGGGCAGCGTCGCCCAAGTGCTGATTGAGTATGGCACCGAGTCTGGCGGCGTCTTCACACCGCTGGGTGTCGTCAACGGTGGGCCGCAGACGGACAGCGGCACAGGCACGACGACCATTTCGTGGTCTGTGTCGGATATCCCGGCGCTCGCCGGCGATCCCCAGGTGAACTGGACGGTGCCGTTCAAGCTGCACATCAAGGATGCGACTGTGGGGCATCCGGCTGTTGAAACGCCATCAGCCGAGACGCTCAACGCCCACTACTACCACATCGAGTGGATCATTAAGAACGAGAACGGCACGACGATCTCCGATGGTGTCTCGGTCGTGGATTCCAGCGGCTGGACGAAGGCGAATGATGCGTGGGTGCCAGAGCTGGACCCGTTTGACGGCCAACTCCGTCGCTACCACTTCTACAAGGCCGGCACCTACACGACCCAGGTGAGCAAGGCGAACTACCAACCGGGCGAACTGCGCGACTGGGTGGCGGATGGCCACAAGACGCTCACGATCATCATGATTTCGGATGTCGGCGCCACAATCCCAATTCGCGTCAACACCGCGCACCAGTACGATGCCACGACCCAGCAGGTGTCGATCACGTCGTGGCTGGAGCAGCGCGGCTTGTTGGAGAGCAACCCCTCCATCCTCGGTCCTGGGCCGGCGACCATTGAAATCTACAGCGGCCCAACGTTGCTCACGACACTCAGCGATGCCGCGCCGGACACCGCCGGCCAGTACCTCTTTGCCTGGGACGCGACAGGGGTGGCGCCAGGGATCTACTTTGCACGGGCGACGATTGAGCGGGTTGGTAATCCGGTCACCTCGGGCGGCGCGTTTAACATCGACCTGTCGACGGGCGGCAGTAGCGGCGGCGGGGTGACGCTGACGGAATTGCAGACGGAGCTCGCGCCGATCAACACGGCGGTGACCACGACGCTGCCCGGCCAGATTACGGGCGCGCAGGGGGCGATTCAAGCTGACATCGCGACTACCCAGGCCGCGCTGGGCAGCCA
>CAYJRJ010000022.1:0-24086 GCA_964372775.1 uncultured Planctomycetales bacterium
GTCAACGACGGCTTCTCCGGCGGGGAAAAGAAGCGGCTGGAGATTTTGCAGATGGCGGTGCTCAATCCTGCGCTTGCGGTGCTGGATGAGACGGATTCCGGCCTCGATATCGACGCGCTCAAGACCGTCGCCTCGGGGATTAACGCGCAGCGCAGCCCGCAACGGGGAGTGCTGCTGATCACCCACTACCAACGGCTCCTCGACTATATCAAACCCGATGTGGTGCACGTGATGGTGGACGGCCGCATCGTGCGCTCCGGCGGCCCGGAGCTGGCACTCGAGCTTGAGGCTAAGGGCTACGAAGGATTCAAGCCGGCGACTGAACCGGCCAACGTGCGAGGGGGAGCGTGATGGCGACGAAGCCGCAGGTCCACGTCAACGAAGAGTACGAGAAGCTCTACGGCTTCCACGTGGCGGAGCACTCTGTCTTCAAGGCCGAGGTCGGGTTAGACGAGGAGAAGGTCAAGCAGATCTCCGGCATGAAGGGCGAGCCGGCGTGGATGCTTGAGCAGCGGCTGCGCGGCTACCGCCACTTCATGGCCAAGCCGATGCCGACGTGGGCCAACACGGAGCTCCTCAACAGCATCAAGTTTGACCAGATCTACTACTACCTCAAGCCCACGGAGAAGCAAGGCAAAACATGGGACGACGTGCCGGAGGAGATCAAACAGACGTTTGACCGGCTTGGGATCCCCGAGGCCGAGCGGAAGTTCCTCGCCGGTGTCTCGGCTCAGTATGAGTGTCTTACGGGTGATACGCGAGTACTCGCAAATCCTGCGGCGACACCGATCAAAGACATGCAGCCAGGAAGCTATGTCTACTCTCTGAATGAACAGACAAAACGCTTGGAGAAGCAGCGCGTGAAGCGCGTCATGGCAAAAGGGGAACGACCGGTCTATGAAGTGGTCGTCGCAGGTCGGACTATTAAAGCAACCACCAACCACCCTTTTCTCGCGTTGACACGAACAAGGCGCCCAGGACGCCAGCGCTATCGCTTTGGTACGGCGTGGACTTACCTCAGCGACTTGAACGTGGGCGATTATGTTGCCGTGGCCAAGGAGCTTCCAGACGAAGGGACACCATATCATCTTCCACCCATCCCCTTTGTGTCCACTTATGAGGGACGGAATCAGGTTGGCGCGTTTCGTGTGACCACATCCCGTCTTCTCACTCGTCGGCAGCCTTCGCTTCGAGTTCCTGAGCAGACGACCGAAGCCTTCATGTGGTTTCTCGGTCTGTTTCTTGGGGATGGCTACATCGGACGCGGTTCGCGCCGAGAACCAAAAGATATCATCAGCATCGCCATTCCTGCATCGGACGAGGCCACTCGGAAACGGCTTCAGGGAGTCATGAAGGAAGTGTTTGGTTACGTGGTGGTGTTTGGGAAGGAGCGGTATCGGGTGCGCATTCACTCTAAGCCGATCGTTGAGTTCCTGGAGAAGCTTGGGTTGGACCTCCACGCCCATACCAAACGCCTCCCTGTCTGGGCGTTTGGTCTTCCCAGGTCCCAAAAATTAGCAGTGCTCGGCGGTTTTATTGATGCGGATGGCTACGTACGGCGCACGAAACTCAACAACGACGCGTCACTCACCAGTTGCAACCGCGCGCTCCTCGAAGGTTTCCACTTACTCGCCATCACTTGTGGGTTTCGCGTGTCACAGATTCATTCGTTCAAGTCGTCATATGAGTATAAGGGTAAGACGACCGATCGGATTGGCTACCGCATGTATATCTATGGAGATCTGGCACCACTCAAGCCCCACTCAGTTCGATGCACGAAGGACGTTACTCCTCGTCGCTGGTATCAGCAGTATGCTGGGGCGTTCGGCTCTCCTTTGAGAGCTCATGTCAGCCGGCATTTGGGATTTGCGAAGATTCAGTCAATCCGGCCAGCAGGTGTTGAGCCCGTCTATGACATCGAGGTGGAAGGTTCTCACAACTTTGTGGCCGAGGGGCTCATTGTGCACAACTCTGAGTCTGTGTATCACTCCATGCGGGAGGATCTCACTAAACAGGGCGTCCTCTTCCTCGATATGGACACCGCCCTCAAAGAGCAGCCGGAGCTCGTCCAGCGCTACTTCGGCACGGTGATCCCGCCGGCGGATAACAAGTTCGCCGCGCTCAACACCGCGGTCTGGAGCGGCGGCAGCTTTATCTATGTGCCCAAGGGCGTCAAGGTCGGGATGCCGTTGCAGGCGTACTTTCGCATCAACGCCAAGAATATGGGCCAGTTTGAGCGCACCCTGATCATTGCGGATGAAGGATCAGAGGTGACCTATTTTGAAGGGTGCACCGCGCCAAGTTATTCGTCCGATTCGCTGCATTCGGCGGTCGTCGAGCTCATCGCGATGCCGCGCGCGAAGCTGCGCTACGTGACGATCCAGAACTGGTCGAAGAACGTCTACAACCTCGTCACGAAGCGGGCTGTGGCGCACGAGGGCGCGACGGTTCAATGGCTCGATGGAAACCTGGGGTGTCTGACGGCCGATGCACAGCTCTTCTCCAATCCCCACGGCCCCGTGGCAATCAAGGATGTCAAACCGGAGGATTATGTGTATGCGGTCGATTTGAACACACTCGAGCCGAAGAAATGTCGTGTTACAGCCACACGATGCACGGGCGTTCGTCAGACTTATCGGATGGTGACGGATAACCATCGTGAGGTCAAGGCCACCGATAATCATCCATTCCTCGTCGTGGATCGGCAGCCATTTTCCAACCTCACCCATTTGGAGTGGCGGCCGCTCAGTGCGTTGAAGGTCGGCGACCGTATTGCGATCAGCCGAGGGGTTCCGGATGAAGGGACGCCCAAGCGACTGGAATATCGCTATCCAGCAGTCAAGCATGGTGCGCTGAAGCACCATCCCCGCCTGCCATTGGAGACGACCGAAGAATTGATGTGGCTGCTTGGTCTCTATGTCGGTGATGGATATGTGGAGCGAGATCCGGCAAATGGCCGATGTCGGCGAGTCTTCTTTGCTGTACCTGAGGAGGATCGTGCTCGTCAGAAACTTGAACGGCTCATCCGCGAAATCTTCCAGGTGGAGTGGAAACCGAAAGGGTTATGTGTGACGGTGAACTCGGCAATCGTCGCAGATTTCATTCTGTCTATTGGCTTCACAGGTCTGGCGCGAGAGAAGCGGGTTCCCTCCTGGGTATTTGGGCTACCGCGCTCACAGAAATTAGCGTTTCTCGAGGGGTACCTGGATGCGGATGGTTTTGTCCGAAAGCAGAAAGTCGTCGGAACGCGAGAGTACGGCCAGCTCGTCTTCGCAAGCTGCCACAAAGCCCTGTTGGAGGATGTCAAGCTACTGCTCATCAGCTGTGGCCTGAATCCACTCAAGATCGCGGAATACGTGAAGGAACGTAGGCTCTACAAAGGGCGGTTAAAGGAATATCGCTGCTACTATCTCTCCATGAACATCCGTGAGAGTCTCGACGCCATTCGGTCAAAGAAGGTAGTTCGGGCTGGATTGGACTTCGTGCCAGTGAAATCGATTGAACCGCTTGGTGAGGAAGCTGTGTATGACATTGAAGTGGAAGGGGCCCACAACTTTATCGCAAACGGTATTGTCGTGCACAACAGCCGCCTCACGATGAAGTACCCTGGGGTCTATTTGATGGGACGAGGAGCGCATGGCGAAGTGCTGTCAGTCGCGTTTGCCGGCGACGGGCAGCATCAGGACGCGGGTGCCAAAATGATCCACGCGGCACCCGATACCTCGTCGGTGATCACGTCGAAGTCGATTTCCAAGGGGACCGGGCGGACGACCTACCGCGGCCTCGTGAAAGTCTATTCCGGCGCCGTCAACGCCAAGTCGACGGTGCGCTGCGACGCGCTCATGCTGGATCAGGAAGCCCGCTCCGACACCTACCCGACGATGGAGATCGACGAGAAGCGGGTGCAGATCGGCCACGAGGCGACGGTCTCCAAGATCGGCGATGAGCAGCTCTTCTATGCACGAAGCCGTGGATTGACGGAGCAAGAAGCAATGAACATGATCGTCAACGGCTTCATCGAGCCCTTCGTGAAAGAGCTGCCGCTGGAGTACGCGGTCGAGCTGAACCGCCTGGTCCAGCTTGAAATGGAAGGAGCCGTAGGGTGAGTTGAGTAGAAGGAAGAAGGTAGAAGGAGGAGAATTTTCCACCATCCTCCTTCTACCCTCCACCATCGCATGATGTCTAGCGGCTTCGGCAGCGACACCATTAATCAGCTCGCGAGGCAACTCCACGAGCCCTCATGGATCACCGAGTTGCGGCGCAAGGCGTTGGCCCAGCATGCCCAGTTGCCGTGGCCGCATTCGAGCGATGACATCTGGCGGCGCACCGACGTGTCGTTGCTCGATCCGGCGCAGGGCTTTTCGCTGGCGCCGCCGTCACTGACTGAGTCCATTCCACTGACCGAAGCGGCCTTTGCCGCGCTCACGCAGCCTCTTGCCGATGAGCAGCTGGTGGTGCGAGCCAATGGCTCGTGGCTGACTGAGCCGGCGTTGCACGGTGTTACCGTCGAGGAGATCGCACAGGCGTCCCGCGGGTCCGTGCAGCCACTGCTCGATGCGGATGGGTTTACTGAGGCGGAGCAGAAGCTCTTAAGCCTCAACCGCGCATTCCACCACGATGACGTGCTCATCCGCATCCCATCCGGCCACCTGGCGCAGCAGCCGCTGCGTCTCGTGCATCTGTTCTCCGTCGCGGCGAAGCAGGCGGTGTTTCCCTTGACTGTCATCACCGTGGGTGCTGGCAGCTCCGTGGTGCTGATTGACGAATACGTGAGCGTGGATGCCTCATCGCAGGACTCGCCGCATCTTGTCAACGGCCGTATCGAGATCATCCTTGAGCCGCACGCGTCGTTGCACTACGTTCGCCTGCAGCGCTGGGACCGCCGCGCGCGGGAGTTCATGCTCCAGCGGGCCACGCTGGCCAAGGGCGCGACGCTGACGATGGCGAACATCAATCTGGGCGCTTCGCTCTCCAAGACGCACATCATCACGAAGCTGCAGGGCGAGCAGGCCTCAACGAGGCTCTACGGCTTTGTCTTCGGCCACGACCAGCAGCACATCGATCAGCACACGCTGCAGGACCATCAGGCACCTCACACCACCTCCGATTTGCAGTTTAAGGCCGCACTCCAGGACCACAGCCGCATGATCTACACCGGGCTGATCCGCATCGCGAAGGAGGCCGCGCAAACGAACGCGTACCAGGCGAACCACAACCTGCTCCTGAGCAACGACGCCAGGGCGGAGACGATTCCGATGCTAGAGATCCTCGCGGATGACGTGCAGTGCAAACACGGCGCCTCGATCGGCCCCATCGATGAGGAGCAGACGTTTTACCTGAGATCCCGCGGCATCCCGCGCGAGGCGGCCGAGCGGCTCATCGTAATGGGGTTCATCGAGCCCATCATGCAGCAAGTGCCGTTTGAGCCGCTCCAAGAACGCCTGCGCCAGGACATCGAGGAAGGATTACACAACTGATGGTGGTGGCAAAGGTCAGCGAGATTCCGGTGGGCCAGTTCAAGCCGGTCGAGGCCAACGGCAGGCGGTTGCTGGTCTGCCACACCGAGAGCGGGTTCTACGCCGTCGATGACACGTGCACCCACGACGACGGGCCGCTGGCTGACGGATGGCTGGAGGGTAACGCGATCGAGTGCCCGCGCCACGGCGCGCGGTTTGATGTCACCAGCGGCAAGGTGTTGTGCCTACCCGCCGCCGTGCCGATCCGCTCCTACCCCCTGAAGATTGAGGGGGAGAACGTCACGGTAAGTATCGTGTAGCGTGGGTGGCAGGGCGAATGCGGAGCCGGACGTCTGGAGGGCCGAGCGGCCACGGTGTCCCGCCGCAGGCGGGACGAGCGAGGCCCGGAAGTCGAGCGAGGGTCCGCCACGGTGGGGCGGACCGAGCGTTCCGGCGGAGCATCGCCCTGACAGGACCCACGCTTACAACAAGTGAGAACATGTTAGACGTCAAACGCATCCGACAAGATTTTCCGATCCTGAGCCGCAAGGTTCACGGCAAGCCCCTCGTCTATCTCGACAACGCCGCCACGACCCAGAAGCCGCGCCAAGTCATCGACGCGCTGGTCAACTACTACGCGCGCTACAACGCCAACATCCACCGGGGCCTGCACACGCTCTCCGAGGAGGCGACCGCCGCGTACGAGCAGGTCCGTGAGCAGACCGCGCGCTTCATCAAGGCGCCCTCATCGCGCGGCATTGTGTTTACGCGCAACGCCACCGAAGCCATCAACGTCATCGCGCAGTCCTGGGGGCGCGCCAACCTCAAGCCCGGCGATCAGATTCTGCTCACCGAGATGGAGCACCACTCCAACCTCGTACCCTGGCAGCTTGTCGCCAAGGCGACGGGTGCGCAGTTAGCGTTTCTTCCGATCACCGACGACGGGCGGCTGGACCTTCGATCGCTGGATGCGCTGCTTGGCGCGCGCACCAAGGTAGTCTCGGTGACGCTGATGTCCAACGTCCTGGGCACCATTAACCCGGTTACGCAGATCGCCGCGGCAGCCCGCCGACGCGGAGCGCTGGTCGTGGTCGACGGCGCTCAGGGCGTGCCCCATCTGCCGGTCGATGTGACGCAGCTTGGCTGCGACGTCCTGGCGTTTTCCGCGCACAAGATGCTGGGGCCGACCGGTGTGGGGGTGCTCTGGGCTCGTGAGGATCTGTTGGAGTCGATGGAGCCGTTTCTCGGCGGCGGCGAGATGATTACCGACGTCCAGCTTACGTCCGCCACATGGAACGAGGTGCCGTGGAAGTTTGAGGCCGGCACACCGAACATCGCGGACGTCATCGCGTTCGGCGAAGCGCTGGCGTATCTTGAGCGCGTGGGCATGGCCAACGTGCGGGCGCATGAAGTCGAGCTGACCCAGTACGCGCTCAAGCGACTCGCAGACGTTGAGGGACTCACACTCTACGGCCCGACGGATGTGACGCAGCGCGGCGGAGCGATCGCCTTCAACGTGAACGGGCTGCATCCGCACGACGTCGGCACCGTGCTGGACGCCGAGGGGGTGGCGGTGCGGGCCGGCCACCACTGCGCCAAGCCGCTCATGCGGCGGCTCGGGGTGGTCGCGACGGCCCGGGCGAGTTTCTACCTCTATAACACGCCGGAGGAAGTGGACCGATTGGTCGAGGCGATTCGTGCCGTCCAAGTATTCTTTGGTCGGACCAACGTGACTGCATGAGACGAATTTTCGATTTTCGATTTTGGATTTTGGATTGCGACGGTCATGATTGAGCAGCTCGATGAGCTCTATCGAGAGGTCATCCTTGATCACTTCAAGAATCCGACGCACCACGGCGAGCTGCCAGATGCCCAGATCAAGACCGCCGGCTCCAATCCACTGTGCGGGGATGAGATGACCTTTCATCTGAAAATGGCCGGCGGCCGCATTGACCAGGTGCGCTTTCAGGGCAAGGGATGCGCGATCAGCCAGGCGGCGGCCTCAATGCTCGCACAGCAATTAGAGCATCGGACGCTGCAAGAAACGCGAACGGTGATCCAGGCGATGAAAGATCTCATACAGGGCAAAGACCCGGATCCCTCGCTTGATCTGGGGGATTTGGAATCGCTGGCCGGCGTGCGAAAATTTCCGGTCCGCGTGAAATGCGCCGCGCTCTCGTGGAATATCGTAGAACAGGGGCTGAGAGACTACAAAGGCTAGAAGGTGGAAGCTAGAAGTTGGAAGTTAGAAATGGCAAGAATCTAACTTCCAGCTTCCAACCTCCAACTTCCAACGCGTGAGACGAGGATGGCTCTTACTGAGCAACAGGTTTACGAGGCGCTCAAGTCAATTGAGGATCCTGAACTGCACCTGGGGATCGTTGACCTCGGCCTCATCTACGGCGTCGACATCACGCCGCAGCCTGAGGGCGAGGCGGTCAAGCTGACGATGACCTTCACCTCGCCGTTTTGCCCGTACGGCCCGCAGCTCAAGGCCTCAGTCCAGCGCACCGTCGCCACGCTGCCCGGTGTTTCCGCCGCGACGGTGACTATCGTCTTTACGCCGCCCTGGGATCCGCGCACCATGGCGTCGGAGGATTGCAAAGTCGCGTTGGGTCTTGGCTGGGATGAAGAAGAGCCTGACACCGGCACCCACCCCGAAAGCGAACGCTGACCGGGATTTTTCAGGGCTTCGCGTCGTCGCCTTCGAAAGCCGCAAGGCCGAGGAGATGCGACGGCTCATCCGGCGCTTTAACGGCGAGCCCCTTGTTGCGCCCTCGATGCGCGAGGTGCCGCTCACCGATCAACACGAAGCGCTGGTATTCGGCGAACAACTCTTCGCCGGCGCCATCGATATCCTCATTCTGCTGACCGGAGTCGGCACCCGCACGCTCGTCCAGGCTCTTGCGACGAAATATCCCAAGGATCAGGTCATCGCGGCCTTCTCGCGGGTGACGCGGGTCGTGCGCGGTCCGAAGCCGATCGTGGCGCTGGCGGAGATCGGTCTGAAGCCGACCCTCGCGGTGCCCGAACCCAACACGTGGCGCGATCTGCTCGCGACCCTCGATCAACATCTCCCGGTGAAGGGACGTCGTGTCGCGGTGCAGGAGTACGGCATCACCAACGAGGAGCTCCTCGAGGGATTGAAGCAGCGCGGCGCGCAACTGCTGCGCGTGCCGGTCTATCGCTGGGCGCTGCCGGAAGATCTCGAGCCGCTGCGCCAGGCGATCCGGGCGATCTGCGATCAGCAAGCCGACGTCCTCCTCTTTACTTCGGCGAATCAGGTGGACAGCGTCATGCAGGTGGCCCGCCAGATGGGGTTGGAGGCGTCGCTGAACGCGGGAGCGAAGCGCTGCGTCGTCGCCTCGATCGGACCGGTCTGCTCTGAAGCGCTCAAGCGCCACGGTTTTGCGATCGATCTGGAACCGGCCCATCCGCATTTGGGCTCTCTCCTGTCCGAAGCCAGCCAGAACAGCCACGCCCTCCTTCAGCCCAAGCGAACATAGCCACGTCGCACATTTTCGCATATCATAGGTACCATGAGTGAGGAGCCTCAGGTGTCACGTGACGCGTCCCGCCGTCGGGTCGAAGAGCGGGCCAAGGAGCACCACGGCCTCTCCGGCGCGCGCACGAAGCTGCGGGAGGCCGTCTTTGGCTCGCAGGACGGACTGATCTCGACCGTCGGCGCGCTCACCGGCATCGCCGCCGGCACGCAGAGCCGCGACGCGGTGGTCGTCGCCGGTTTCGTCATCGTCGCGGTCGAATCACTCTCCATGGCGGCGGGCTCCTACCTCTCCTCCAAGTCGCAGCGCCAGTACCTCGAGCGGCTCTTGAAGGAAGAGGAGGAGGAAATCGCGCGTGATCCCGAGGGCGAACGCCAGGAGATCTGGGACATGTACCGCGCCCGTGGCTATGCGGATCAGGAAATCGAGATCATCGCCAAGCGGTTGATGAGCGACCCGCGGCTGTTGCTCGAAGACATGGCGCACAAGGAGCTCGGCATCGCTCCGGAAGCGCTGGAGGAACCGCTGGGTAACGCTATCGTGATGGGCGTGGCCTACGTCTTGGGCGGGATCGTCCCGGTGCTCCCGTACCTGCTGCTGCCGTTTCACGCGGCCATCTCCGTCTCTATCATTGGGACCTTCCTCGCGCTCTTTCTCTTCGGCGGCTTGAAGGGCCGCATCGTCAAGCAACCCTGGTGGCGCAGCGGCCTGGAGATGCTGGGCATTGCGGGCGCGGCCGCGTTTGTCGGTTTTCTGATTGGCCGCCTCGTGGATCGCTGGATCCTGCCGTAAGATGCAAGACTTTTTCGGACACGTTGAGCTGTTCAAGAAGCTATCCCCTGCCGAGCGGCAGCGCTTGGCGACTGCCTCCCGGGAGAAACGGTACGTGAAAGGCGAGACGATCTTCCGGGCGGGCGAGCCGTCCGAGGCGGTCTGCATCGTCAAAGAGGGCCGCGTGCATCTCATGAAGTTTCTCGAGGGCGGGCAGGCCTCGACGACGTGCGTGATGACACCGGGCGAAACGTTTTGCTGTCTTCCGGCGCTGGACGGCAAGCCCTACCCGGTCGATGCAATTGCCGCAGTCGACTCAACCGTCGTGCGCGTGCCGACGCGCACGTTCCACGATCTGCTCCAAAAGAATCCGACCTTTCTGCAGGAGTCGCTGTGCCTCTTTTGCGACCGGCTGCGCGATGTGGAGCACAAAAGCTGCATGGTCTACGATTCTGTGGAGCGCCGGCTCGCGCAAGCACTCGTGACGCTCTCCAAAAAATTCGGCCCCACCATTCCGCTCACCAAGCACGAGCTCGCCGAGCTCGCGAGCACGACGGTCGAGACGACTATTCGCATGCTCAGCCAGTTCAAGAAGCAAGGCATCATCAAGTCCTCCCGCGGCTCCACGACCATCGCTAAGCCCGACCAGCTCGCACGCCTCGCCGGTTCGTAATCCCCGAACACTGATCTGCGTCATAGAGCACCAGCTGTCGATCAGCTACCCTTGTGGTAGAAGACAAGGAGGCCCGCCATGAACGCCGTGGATCGGTTGCGAAGGGACCACCAGATCTTGCGCGCGAAGCTCGACGTACTGGAATCGGCCCTGCACATGGGTCCGGAGACGTGGTTCGTGCTGCGGGAGGTGTGTTTCACGCTGGGGCGGCAGCTTGGCGATCACATCAAACGAGAGGAGGACCTGGTGATGGCCTGTCGTAAGACGATGAATCCGAGGGTGCTGGCGGAGGTTTCGGTCGAACACCACGATGAGCCGGAGCATTTGCGGACGATCAATCAGATGTTTATCGAAGAGCGGGAGCATTCGTTGGAGCGGGTCAAAGTGGCGCTCCAGGGTGTGATCGATGGGCTGCGGCGCCACATGGCCGAGGAAGAAGCGGAGCTGTTCCCGATATTAGAGCGGGAGCTCGCCACACGAGCGCCGGCGCCTCCCGCAATCGCGCCTGAGAAGATGCTTGATGAGCGCATGACCGTCAACCGCATCGTGCAGGAGTTTCCGAGGACGCGGCCGGTGTTTGAGCGTCTGTTCATCAACGTGCCCTATGAAGGATGTACCTGCGTAGATGAGGTCGCCTGGCGCCATGGGATGGAGGCGCAGGACTTGCTGAAGATGCTCGAGCAGACCGTGGCGTCGTGCGAGTGCGCACAGAGCCACGCTTCAGCGGAGCGAGAGTAAGATGTCCGAGCGCCCAACAACGACGGAGTCGGTTCCTACCGTCGTCCTCTGGCTCATTGTCGGCGTCATGGGGCTGATCGGTGGGGCCATCGTGCTGTTCACTGCGCCGCTCGACCAACTGCTCGGGCCCAGCAGCCATGCGATTCGTGGCGCGGTCCATGGCACGGCGGCTGGGCTCTTCATGATCACCTCGACCGTCGGGTTGTTTCAGGCCTACCGGATCGTCGCAGGCAAGGCGTGGAACCTCGTGGAGTTGCAGATCGGCAGCGTGGTCAATGCGACGGTGGCGTTGCTGATCATCCTCTCTGGGAATTGGATCTACATCCCCTATCGATCTGCCAATGGCCCACGGACGTACTTCCTGGAGGTCGCTCCGGAGGTGCACAAGATCTTCTTTGAGTTTAAAGAGTTCGCCGCCCTGTTCACGTTTCCGCTTGCTGTCACCGCGGCGTATCTCTTGGTGCGCTACGGAGAGCATGTGTACCGTAAGCGGGCGCTCAGCGCGGCCGTGGGGGTGCTGCTCGTCCTGGTGTTCTTCTACTTCGTCGTCGCCTTCGGGTTGGGGGCGGCGGTGACGAAATTGAGGTCCGTCTAGGAGACGATGGTGGCGATGCCTCTTCGACCGAATGAACCGATCTCTGGACCAGCTGCCGCCGCGTTGCTGGGCGTAGGGCTTGGGCTGTTGGCGTTGGCGCTCTCGCACGTCGTCTCGGAGGCCTCC
This sequence comes from uncultured Planctomycetales bacterium, assembly GCA_964372775.1. GTDB lineage: Bacteria > Omnitrophota > Gorgyraeia > Aquiviventales > Aquiviventaceae > CAYJRJ01. Next base: position 11,863 of record CAYJRJ010000022.1, read on the forward strand.
TCGGCGTTTAAGCAGTCCATGCAAGCGTTGGGTAACGCCTGGATCCCTGGGGCGCAGGGGATCGGGCCCTATGCAGGAAAAGAAACGGTAGGACTGCTCGTCTGGCTGCTGAGCTGGTTTGGGCTGCATCTCGTGCTCCGGCGGCGTGAGGTCAACCTGACGATCGTTGGGGTGGTGACGCTCGTATTGGTAGGTTTGGCGACCACCCTCCTGTGGCCTCCCGTGACGCATCAGCTAATCCACTGATGCGTACGATGGTGTTCTTCAGCATCCTTCTGCTCCTCTACGGTGGGAGTCCGCTCGCCTGCGCGGCTGCTGAAAGGGGTGCGCCGACCGCGACACCTGCCAGCCACGTCGCGCATTGGTGGACGAAACTCCGCCCACTCATCAAGCACCATACCGTGGTAGCCAGCAACGACCTCTCAGGGCCTGGCAGCAACGTACCAGGCTTAGCCGCAACGTACGATATGTCGTTGTTCGAGTGGAACTGGGGTGGGCGACAGTCGTTGTTCAATGGCGCGGGCATTACGACCAATGCCAACTACCCACTCACCGAGGGCGAGGCCATTTCGACCAACGATCATGTGGGTCTTGCGGTGGATCTGGCCAAAGGGCTTGAGGCGGGATTTCTGTGGCAGCTCTATGCGGTCGGCGGCAATCGCACGGTGGGTCGCGTCTATGGGGAAGAGCTGCCGTGGGATAACTTCGATCGCATCGGTAGCAGCGTTGTGCAAGAGCACTTCTCCACTGATATCCATCAGGCGTGGCTGAAAGATACCGAGGGAGACCTCACGTATCAGGTGGTCTTCGGCAATTTGAAGGATTTGGATCTGACGCGTAAGGAGACCAACTTTCTCAAGCTCGGCAGCCTGCTCTACCGTCCGCCCGTAACCAATGAGAGCTTTTTTGAGAAGGAGGATCGCAAGATCGAATCTGGGCGTCACCCGCTCCGAGGTGCTGAAGCGGTGGTTGACTACCCCTACCTGGACGGGAAACATCTGCATGGCGACTGGTTCATCGGACGCACCAAACCGACCCCGGTACAGGAGATCGATCGGGACGTGGTCGGCACGCGATGGGGCCTCGACCTCTTCGAGGGCAATCTCGGCGTCTCGTACATTCGCACCGAGGGAGAGCGCAACCCCACCATCACCGGGGAGCGACAAACGCTCTGGGCTCTCGACGGTTCCTACCACCTCCTGGAGTGGTTGGATTGCTTCGGCGCGTGGGCGTGGAGCGAGTACCATCGCACCGGCCGGCTCGATGGCAGCGCCTGGGTCGCAGGGGTGCGGCTGTTGGGTCCGGCGAAGAGCGAGTGGCGCACGCAATATCAGTATCTCGATGAGAACTACGAGCTCATGGGTCACCACAAGACGGAACATTATCCGACGAACTTTCACGGCATCCAGACCTCGCTGACCGTCCCAATTCCGAACGGCTCAGTGAAGGGCGTCCTCTACCGCCTCCATCAGATTGACACCAACACCCGCGCCGGGGACACGATTTTCGGCGACTCCTATTTTCCCGCGCTGGCCGATTCGCAGCGCGGCGATATCACGGTCTACCGAGTCGCCGGCGACTACGATGTGGGCCAACACGACGCACGGCTCCCGAAGCTCTCCACCTATCTCGAGCAGGCCGTGTTCAGAAAAGATGCGCCGGATGGCGCGAACAACGACATCGATAAGGTCGTGACGAACTGGAGCGTCGTGGTCACCCAGCCCTTGGTTGAGGGGCTCTCGCTCGACCTGGGGTATCGGTTGGTGAAGGCCAGCGGTCGATGGCAGGCACTGCGTTTCCACCATCGGCAGGGCATACCTGAAGTGGCTCTCACCTATCGGGTCAAGGCGCATGACAAGGATCGATTCCGCTTCTCCGCGATCTACCATCGATATGATTTCGTGGACAGCCTTGCCGCCTCCGCAGGCGGCAATAACTACGACGCGCATCAAGTCTTGTTGGAATGTTGGTGGGTCTTGTAAGGCACACAAGAAGGAGCGTGCATATGCGTGGGATTACTGTGGGGCTGCTCATGCTGGGGCTGCTCGTGGGTAGCGCTTCTCCATCCGTTGAGGCAAAGGGGCGTGGAAAGACGTTGCCAGTGGTGGAGGCGCAACTGACCTACGCTCCGGAGGTGCCGCCGCCGATTGCGCCGCGCAAGCCAGCGATCGTGCGGGTGCATCTCGATTCCACGGTGAAGAGAACTGAGATCAGCAGCGGGGTCACATATGAGTATTGGGCGTTCAACGATCACGTGCCGGGGCCATTTATCCGGGCGAAGGTGGGGGATACGCTGGAAGTGCATGTGACGAACAGCGATGCCAGCGGGATGCCACACAACGTGGATTTCCACGCGGTCACCGGGCCCGGTGGCGGCGCCACCGTGACGACGGTGGTGCAGGGCGAAGAACGGGTGGCGTGGTTTAAGCTCCTGCATCCCGGCCTCTTCATCTATCACTGCGCCGCCCCGCCGGTCATGGAGCACATCGCCAACGGCATGTACGGCTTGATCCTCGTGGAGCCGAAGCAGGGTCTCCCGAAAGTCGATCGCGAGTTCTACGTCCTCCAGAGCGAGTTTTATACGAAGGAGCCGGCTGAGGGGGCGACGCACCTGGAGTTCTCGCACGAGCATGGCGTGGCCGAACACCCGCGGTTCGTCGTTTTCAATGGTCGGGTCGGCTCACTCATCGGCGACGGCGCCTTGAAGGCCAAAACGGGTGAGCGCGTGCGCATCTTCTTCGGCAACGCCGGGCCCAACCTCATCTCTTCGTTCCACGTGATCGGGGAGATCTTCGACAACGTCTATCGCGAGGCCGATCTCGTGAGTCCGCCCGCCCACAGCGTGCAGACGACACTGGTTCCCGCCGGCGGGGCGACGGTGGTGGAATTCGACCTTGAGGTTCCCGGCGACTACACGCTGGTCGATCACGCAATCTTTCGCGTGGAGAAAGGCGCAGTAGGGTTTTTGAAAGTCGACGGCGATCCCCGACACGACATCTACGTGTCCCAAGACGAAGCGTCAACCTGTCCCGGGTGTCTCGTGCACCCATAAGTCACGTCTAGTCCGCTCCCCGCGGATGTAGTAAGATGGGAGGTCGCAAGGTGACCTCCCCTCTTGTCAGATGCCAATTCGTTCCCCACGATGGGTTGATCTTCTCGGGTCCCTGCGCATGGCGGTCAGCTTGCTCATCGCCATCGCAGGAGTCTTGGCATGGGGCACCATCTACGAAGCGCGCTTCGGCACGGCGGCGGTGCAGCGGGTCGTCTATACCTCCTGGTGGTTTCAGGCGCTGCTCGGCTTTCTTGCCATCAACCTCGCCATCGCCGCGCTGGAACGCTACCCTTGGCAGCGTAAGCACACCCCGTTTGTCATGGCACATATCGGGATTATTCTGATCCTCTTTGGTGGGATCATCGGCGGCCGGTTCGGCATCGACGGCCAGCTCATCATTGCTGAGGGGCAAGCCGAGCGCGTGCTGCAGCTGCCACAGAATGTGCTGGCGGTCCATCAGACTAACCCAGGCTTGACCCATGCGCTGCCGACCTCCTTTGAGTCGCGGGCCTGGGTGCATGAGCCCAATACCTTGTTTCGCGTTCCCGTCAAGGATGGCCAGTGGCTGGAGCTGACGGTGGATCGTTACTACCCTGACGCTCAAGTGACCGAAGAGATCGTTGAAGGGGGCGAGCAGGACAATCCCGCGCTGCGGGTGACATTGCGGCATGAGGAGCAGCAAGAGGAGGCATGGCTGCTGGCTCGCGATCCTGAGCGGTTTGGCCTTCGATGGGGTGACGCGCACGTGCTGTTTCTCGAGCCTGCCACGGATCAGCAGGCCGCGCAGTTGATGGGTGAGCATGATGCTGCCACGCATCCTCGTGGAGTCATCGCGCTTCGGCTACCGGGCGAGCGGTCAGCTCGCGAGATCCCGGTGCCCGAGGCTCCGGGCGCGCCCGTTCCATTGAAGGGGTCGCCCTACGTCCTGACGTTCAAGGATTACTTCCCCGATTTTGCGATCACTGAGGAGGGAGTGACGAGCCGTTCGGCGGAGCCGAACAATCCCGCGGTCTCGCTGTTGCTCTCCGGTCCTGAAGGCACCGACACGCACCTGTTGTTTGCGCTGCATCCGGATTTCCCGGCGATGCACGGTCGAGCGCATGTCATCCAGGCCGAGATACGCTACACGCATCCCGCCGGCAGCGCACTGCCGCCCAATGCCATTGCGCTGATCCGTAAACCATCGGGCAAGCTGGTGGCGGTGATGACGGGCGCGGCAGCTGCCGAGCGCCAGGTGATCGATCCGGTGGCTGTTAGCACGCGCTACACGCATCCGTGGCTCCAGTATGAAGTAGAGGTAGCGGCGTACCATCCGCGCGCGCGGGTGATCCAGCACGTTAGCAATCGCAGCAACGAGGTGCGCGCTGAAGCGCTGCACGTGGTCGGGCGACTGGGCGAGCAAAAGGCCGAGGCGTGGGTCGGCATGCGCCAATCGGTGGAGCTGCCACTGACCCCGGAGCCAGTGATCGTCGAGTACCGCCCGGCGCAGCGCGAGCTGCCGGTGGCGATCAAGCTGTCGGATTTCCGCAAGATCGACTACCCCGGCATCGACATGGCGGCCGGTTTTGAGAGTGATGTCCAGCTCACTGACACGCAGCGAGGCATCATTCTCATGCGCACCATCAGCATGAACAACCCGCTGCGCTACCGGGGCTACAGCTTTTACCAGTCCAGCTTCATTGACGGGCCGATTCAGACGACGGTGCTTTCGGTGCGCAACGATCCCGGCACGCCGTTGGTGTACGCCGGGTTCATCATTGTCATCGGAGGTGTTGTCAGCATGTTTGTGTTGAGAGCGCAGACCAAGCCCGTCGGCGCGCGCAAGCCAAGGCGGAGACGAGCCTCATGAAACAGCGCACATGGATGGTGTGGGTTGGCGGCGCGCTGCTGATGGCCGGGGGGGTCGGATATCTTGAGGCCTCCTCAACGGTGCCCCGCGAGGCGATGGAGGTGTTGCGCCGGATTCCGATTCAGCACAAGGGGCGCCACAAGCCATTTGACAGCTTTGCTCGTGAGACCGTCAAGCACGTCACCGGCCAGTCCCGTATCGAAGGGCAGGATCCGGTGGTGTCGGTCATCTCGATGATGGCTGAGCCGGAGCCGTGGCAGGCCAAGCCGTTGCTCGCGGTGCCGTTTCGTCCGCTGCGCGAAGCGCTGGGGCTCGAGCCTCATACGAGCCGCAGTTCGTACAACGACCTGGTCGCCAGCCGCAAGCTGATGCGTCTCCTGCCGGCGATCGTACAGAAGCAACAGCGTGGTGAGAAGCTCACGATGCTTGAGCAGGAGACGATGGACGCCTTCGACCGGTTCGTCTCGCTGAGCAACCTCTTTGAGCAGAAGCTTGAGCTGGTCCCATCGACCCATCCGACCGAACGCTCATGGCTGTCCATCCTCGAGCAGGCCGACGCGTTGCGTCAGCCGTGGTCGGATCTGCTCTCGGCGATCCGTGCCGGGCGCGTCGATACCGCGGTCACCTCGTCACGTCGGCTCGCCGGGGCACTGGCGGCGGTCAACCCTGCCGCGTATCCCGCACGCTGGCGTGTGGAGCTCGAAGTGTTCTACAACCACGCGGCGCCGTTTCGTATCGCGCAGGGGCTGTACGGTCTGGCGATTCTCGGCTTGCTCCTCCAGGCGTTTCGTCGGGCAGGCTGGGCGGTGTTGGTGGCGGCGTTTGCCGTCCATGGCGCAGGGATCCTTATGCGCGTGATGATCGGCGGCCGTCCTCCGGTCTCAAACTTCTATGAGACCATGCTCTGGCTGCCCTTCGTCGGTATGCTGCTCGCACTCGTGTTCGAGCGGATCTATCGCGTGCGCTACTTTGCGCTGGCCGCGGCCATGCTCTCGCTCATCACGCTGGTTCTCGCAGACCTTGTGCCGCTGGACTCCAGCATCGCGCCGGTCGTGGCCGTCTTGCGCAGCAACCTCTGGCTCACCGTCCACGTGCTGACGATCGTCGCCAGCTACGGGGCGCTCGCGCTGGCCACGGTGCTCGCGCACATCTACGGGGTGGTGTATCTCTCCCGGCGGGCGCGCGCTTCCTCACTGGAGGCGCTTGACCTGTTTCTCTATCGCGCCATCCAGGTGGGCGTGGTCCTGCTGGCCGGTGGCATCATGCTAGGTGCGGTCTGGGCCAACGCCTCCTGGGGCCGCTACTGGGGGTGGGATCCAAAAGAAACCTGGGCGCTGATTACGCTGCTGTGGTTCCTGGCGACGCTCCACGGCCGGTTCGCCGGATGGCTCAGCGGGGTGTGGGTGGCGGTGGCCACCATCACCGGGTTCTTCCTGCTGCTCATGACCTACTACGGCGTCAGCTTCTACCTCGTCGGCCTGCACAGCTACGCCGGAGGCCATGCTAAACCGCTGCCGCCGCTGCTCGTCGGATATCTCCTGGCTGAGCTCATTTTCATTACGCTGGTGGGTGCTGCCGCTCTGCGGCGCAACCGCGTAGCGTAACGCTCGTACCCCCCGTTTCGCCTCCTCGTATCGATACTGACGGCCGTCATAGAAGGCCGTCTGCGTATCAGTTAGTGTAGGTGCACGAGCCATGCGTCCCGCCGTCAAAAACATTGAGTTCCGCTACGAGCCGAAGGTGTGCAAGTTCCTGGGCCAGCACGTCTGGGCCATTCGAACCCAGCAGGCCGACGGCTCGTGGCGGGTGGTTAACTGCCTGGATAAAGACGAAGGCTGCTTCAGCCTTAAGTGCGCCTTCACGACCGACCACGGAGAGTGGCCGTACAAGGTCACATCAGCCCCTGGATGAGCGAGCCGATTATTATCCAGGGTGGGATGGGGGCTGGGGTATCGGGTTGGCTGCTGGCCCGGGCGGTCTCTCGTCTGGGGCAGTTGGGGGTCGTCTCGGGGACGGCGCTGGACACCATTCTGGCCAGGCGATTGCAGTGCGGAGATCCCGACGGCAGCCTACGCCGGGCGTTGGCGCACTTCCCTTCATCGGCGGCGGTCTCACGTGTGCTTGCGCAGTACTTCCTATCCGGAGGCAAAGCGTCGGAACAGCCGTTTCGGGCCGTGCCCGTGTTCACCGCCTCACCGACCATCGCGCAACAGGAGCTCGCGGTGATCGCCGGGTTCGTGGAGGTATGGCTGGCGAAGGAGGGCCATGCGGGGTTGGTGGGCATCAACTTCCTCGAAAAGATTCAACTGCCGCTCCTGCCCACGCTCTACGGGGCGTTGCTGGCCGGCGTCGACTACGTTCTGGTGGGCGCGGGGATTCCGCGAGAGATTCCTGGCGCGCTGGACCAATTGGCGCGGCATGAGCCGGTGTCGATCCGCCTGCATGTCGAAGGCGCCGGTTCGGATGATGAGTACCGGCTGCATTTCGATCCCCGGTTGGTGCTCTGCGCTGAACGTCCCGCGCTGCAGCGCCCCAAGTTCCTCGCCATCATCGCCTCATCGACCCTCGCACTCGCGTTGGCGAAGAAGGCGACGGGGCGCGTGGATGGCTTCGTGATCGAGGGACCGACGGCGGGCGGGCACAACGCGCCGCCGCGCGGCGATCCACAGCTCAATGCGCGAGGCGAGCCGATCTACGGCGAGAAGGACGTCGTCGACCTCGAGAAGATCCGCATACTCGGGCTGCCGTTTTGGCTCGCCGGCTCTTACGGGCATCCGGAACGGCTTCGGGCTGCGCGCGCAGCCGGAGCCGCCGGGGTCCAAGTGGGCACGGCCTTCGCCTTCTGCGAAGAGTCGGGCTTAGCATCGGAGCTCAAGGCTGCGGTGCTCAAGCGAGTGCGATGCGGGCAGGCTGACATCTTCACGGATCCCTTGGCCTCCGCCTCGGGATTTCCCTTCAAGGTGGTGGCGGTTGAGGGCACGCTCTCGGAGGCCGACGTGTATGCGCACCGACCACGGCTGTGCGATCTGGGCTACCTGCTGCATGTCTATAAGCGGCCGGACGGCTCGCTGGGCTACCGGTGTCCTGCAGAACCCGTGGAGCTCTATGTGAAGAAGGGGGGTGCTCCTGGAGAGACCATCGGCCGCAAGTGTCTCTGTAATAGCCTGCTGGCCACCATCGGGTTGGCCCAGCGCCAGCGCACCGGGTATCTGGAACCTGCGCTGGTGACTGCGGGAGATGACGTCAAGCACCTCGCCCATTTTCTGCGCGATGGCAAGACGTCCTACACGGCACAGGAGGTGGTGCAGTACCTCCTCCTGGAGCAGCCGTGAGACGCGTCGTGGTGACCGGCCGGGGGATCGTGTCCTGCTTAGGCAATGACACGCCCACGGTGCTCGCGTCGCTGCGACAGGGCCGATCGGGGATTCGCTTCAACGACGCGTATCGCGAGGCGGGCCTGCGCAGCCACGTCGCGGGGAGTATCGACATCGATCTGGATGCCCAGATCGATCGCAAAGCCCGTCGGTTTATGGGAGATGCCGCCGCATTCGCCTATCTGGCCATGCGGCAGGCCATCGAGGAAGCCGGCCTGAGCGACGAGGATGTGTCCCATCCGCGGACCGGGCTCATCATGGGCACGGGGGGTGCCTCTCCCGCCAACGTCGTACAGGCGGCTGATATGTTACGGAGCAAAGGCATCCGGCGGGTGAGCTCGTATCTGGTCCCGCGCGCGATGAGCAGCACCGTGGCGGCGTGCCTGAGCACCGCGTACAAGATTCAAGGGCTCGGCTACAGCGTCAGCGCCGCCTGCGCGACCAGCACCCAATGCATCGGCAGCGCGATGGAGCACATTCAGTGGGGCCAGCAAGACATCATCTTCGCCGGCGGCGGTGAAGAGGAGCACTGGACGCTCGCCATGCTCTTCGACGCCATGGGAGCCCTGTCCTCTGCGTACAACGAGACGCCAGACACTGCCTCGCGTCCGTATGATGCGCAACGGGATGGGTTTGTGATCGCCGGCGGCGGCGGGGCGTTGGTGCTCGAGGAGCTCGAGCATGCCCGCTCCCGGGGAGCCCGGATTCTTGCGGAGCTGGTCGGATACGGGGCCACCTCGGATGGGGGCGACATGGTGGTGCCATCAGGCGACGGGGCGGTGCGGTGCATGCGGCAAGCACTGGCGACTGTCAAGGGGCCGGTGCAGTACATCAACGCGCACGGCACCGGCACACCCGCCGGCGATATCAGAGAGCTCACGGCCATCAGGGAAGTGTTCAATCACGAGGTGCCCGCCATCAGCTCCAGCAAGTCGCTGTCAGGCCATTCGCTGGGTGCGGCGGGAGTCCATGAAGCGATCTATTGTTTGTTGATGCTCGAACATGATTTCATCTCGGCCTCGGCCAATATCCAGACGCTCGATCCGCAAGCCATCGGGATGCCGATTGTGACAGCACGCCGGGACCATGCGCGCCTTCAGGCGGTGATGTCGAACAATTTCGGGTTTGGCGGCGCGAACGCCTGCCTGGTGTTTCAGCGCTACGAAGAACCCTGCTGTCCGTACGTCCCTCACGCCGTCTGATATTCTGATGAATTTACCGAGTAAGGCAGTCATGCTACACTTATAGGCGACGCGAGGTGTGGTGATGGGTATTGCGGACGTCGTGTCCAATAAGCGAAACGATATTCTGCGAATTGCGGCGAAACACGGGGTCCAGCGCATTCGGGTGTTCGGTTCGGTTGCTCGCGGTGATGCAGGGCCGCACAGCGACGTCGACTTTCTCGTCGACGTGGGTCCCAGGCCCAGTCCGTTTTTTCCAGGGGGATTGGTCGCAGACTTGGAGGCCCTGCTCGGTCGGCGCGTCGACGTGGTGGAGCCGGACAGCCTGTATGCGCCGCTTCGAGCCACGGTGCTAAAAGAAGCTGTTCCGCTATGAAGGACGACGCCGTCTACCTGCAGCACATTCTGGAGTGCATCGCACGGATTGAGCAGTACACGAAGGCGGGACGCGCCGAGTTCATGGCCTCAAGCCTGATTCAAGACGGCGTCATCCGCAATCTGCAAACGCTTGGGCAGTCCGTATTGCAACTGTCCGAGTCCTTCAAATCCGCGCATCCCGAGGCTGACTGGAAGAGCATCATCGGGCTACGGAACGTACTGGTACACGACTATCTTGGTGTGTCGGTGACCCGCATTTGGGATATCGTGGAACGCGACCTGACAGACCTCAAAGCAAAAGTCACCGCGATCCGGGGCGCATAGCCCGTAGAATAATCGGTGGCTGTCCCCGTTTTTCGTTATCTCGTAGCCGAGTCGGTGTTCCTCGCACTCATCGCCCTGGAGGCGCTTCGTCGAAAGCCAACTCCACACATGCGAAAGGAGAGGTGAATGAAGACACCTTGGAGGCAGTGGCTCGCAATCGGAGCGATCGTCCTCTGCGGATTTCCTGCTCTGACGTCGGCGAGTGAGGTGGATGCGCTGTTGAACAAATTGGTTCAGAGAGGGCTCTTGACGGCGTCCGACGCGCAAGAAGTCCGTAGCGAGATGAACCCTGGGGTGGCGGGTCATGAGAAGGACACGGAGGCACAACTCAGGAAGGGCGGGCCTGAGTGGGCGCAGCGCGTGTCACTCAACGGTGATCTGCGCGTGCGCAATGAGTTTCGCGACCGGTCGAATGCCAGCGACGTGAATCGGCAGCGCATTCGGTTTCGGCTGGGCCTGAAGGCGAAGGTGACTGATCAGTTAGAAGTGGGAGCGCGATTGGCAACGGGCAGCACCCCAGGCGATCAGAACGAGGCGTCAGATCCGGTCTCCACGAACCAGACGCTCAGCGATACGTTTGCCAAGAAGAGTGTCAACCTCGATCAGGCCTACGTGAAATACAGTCCTGACAACCCGCTGGGATTGCTGAACGTCTGGGGCGGGATCTTCGAGAACCCGTTTGTCGCTTCCTCCCTCGTGTGGGATTCCGACGTGACCTTCGGGGGCGCTGCACTGCAGTGGTCGCAGACGTACGGACCCGTCCAGCCGTTTCTCAACGGCGGGATCTTTCCCATCGATTCTGACAGCAACAGCGGGTACGGGGTGGACAACCCGACGCTCTTTGGCATCCAGGGTGGGCTGACGTTCACGCCAGGATTGGCGACAGGCGCGGAGATCCTCGATCACGTCAACATGAAGACCACCCTGGGCTACTACGACTATACCAACGTCGTGAAGAACGCCATTATCAACACGCAAGCAGGGAACACTGCGGCCGCGGAGGACTTCAACGAACTGAACCCCTCTGTCGAGATCGCTTCGCAAGCGTTCGGGGGTGTTCCACTCGCGTTCTGGACGGATTGGGTGAACAATACCTCCGCCCCGGAGCAGGCGAGCGGGTATCAGTTCGGCGTGAGGATCGGCAAGGCGACGACGCCATGGGATCTGAAGAATGGCTGGGAGGCGGGGTATTTCTATCAGCGGCTCGATGCTGATGCGGCCTTCGATGCGTTTGTGGATTCCGATTTTGGCGGAGGCGGCACCAACCACAAGGGCAACGTGATGTATGTGACGCTGGCCACGCTCAAGAATTCCACGGCCAGCCTCAAGTATTACAACGCCGATGAGGTCAAAGGCGCCAAGAGCCACGAAGACCGGCTCCAGGTGGATTGGGTGACGAAATTCTGAGTCGCAGCTGATGGTCGTCATCGAGATTCCTGCCAACCCCAATTGCGAAGCGGTCGAGATGCGCGTCTTCCACGATCTTGAGCCGCCCCGGCCGGTTAGCCAAGTGAGGGTCGAGCGCGAGGGTGCCGCGCCGCAGTGGTTCGGCGTGACCGGCTGGACGCTCGCTGGCGCAACACAGCCCGCCGTAGCACAAAAGGTGGATGACTCCGGGGAAGGGGTGGCGCTGCTCATTCACGGCGGGGATGCGGGGTTGCGGCTGCGTGCGGTGGGCGCGGCTGGCTCGTGGCAGCTCGATGATGCCCAGCAGTGGGGGCTGCCGTTTCTGCTGATCAGCGACGCTGGCGACGTGAAATTCATCCAGTCCAGAAAAAATAGTTGACAGTCTGCGCCGCATCATATATTATTTTTTAACTCAACATCACACCCCAATAAGCCGTCTTATATACTACTAAATTGAGAGGATTTAATGGCTGACACACTGGCCGAGAAACGGCTCGAAGAGTTCCTGCGCGAGCTGCCGAACGCCAATCAAGAAGAAATCACAGCGTTCAAGGCGCTTGTCGAGCAGTATTTCCTCGGCACCATCACGCCGGATGAGTTCAAGGCCCGCCGGCTGCACATGGGCACCTACGGGATCCGCGGCACCAAAGACATCCACA
>CAYJRJ010000023.1:0-23147 GCA_964372775.1 uncultured Planctomycetales bacterium
GCCAACGCGATTACGACCAACTACCCGGAGGTGGTCCTCATCGTGCTGCTCATCGATGAGCGGCCCGAAGAGGTGACCGACATGCAGCGGTCGGTGAAAGGTGAGGTTATCTCCTCGACGTTCGACGAGCCGGCCGATCGGCATATCCAGGTGGCCGAGATCGTGCTCGAGAAAGCGAAGCGGCAGGTCGAGCACAAGAAGGACGTCGTGATCCTGCTCGATAGCATCACCCGCCTGGCGCGAGCGTACAACACGGTCGAGCCCCACAGCGGCCGCGTGCTGACCGGCGGGTTGGATGCCAACGCGCTGCACAAGCCCAAGCGGTTCTTCGGCTCGGCGCGCGGCATCGAGGAAGGCGGGAGCCTGACCATCATCGGGACGTGTCTGATCGAGACCGGTTCCAGGATGGATGACGTGATCTTCGAGGAGTTCAAGGGCACCGGCAATATGGAGCTCACGATGGATCGGAATCTCTTCCAGCGGCGCATCTACCCGGCGATCGATATCCGCCGCTCCAACACCCGGCGCGAAGAGCTCTTGGTGGGACAGGAGGAGTTGCAGAAAATCTGGGTTTTGCGTAAAGTATTGAACGAGATGGACGCGATGCAGGCGATGGAGCTCTTGATCGACCGGCTGGGCAAGGCCAAGTCGAACAAGGATTTCCTCGCCGCCATGGCGAAGAGCCCGAAATGACCGTTGCTCGTGAAGCGTATCTCGTGAAGCGTACAACGCACGCGAACGACGCTTCACGAGCGACGAACGACGAAAGGGGACGAACGTCATGAAAGAGGGCATTCATCCGGAATACGTCGAGTGCGCGATTACGTGCACCTGTGGGGCGGTCTACCATACCCGATCGACGCGCAAGACGATGCACGTAGAGATCTGCGCGAGCTGCCACCCGTTCTTCACCGGCCAGCAGAAGCCCATCGATACCGCCGGCCGCGTCGAGAAGTTCAGGAAAAAGTACACCCGAAAGTCACCCGCCTAACATCCTCCATTGAGTTCGGAATGCGGAATTCGGAATGATGAAGCCGTCCCCTCAGCAGTTGCTTGAGCAGCTCTCGCGTCTGGCGCAGCGCTACGCTGACATAGAACAGCAGTTGGCGGCCCAGGCTTCCTCCCAGCCCGACCCCAAAGCCTATCAGCAGCGCTCCAAGGAACTCTCCGATCTGCGGGAGATCGTCACGACCTACCGCACCTACCTGCGGATTGAGCGCGAGGCCGCCGAGGCGGACACGCTCTTCCATGCGAAGGGAGATCTGGAACTGCGGGAGCTGGCCAAAGAGGAAGCCGTCTTGCTGCGCGCGCAGCAAGCGGAGTTGCTCACGCAGCTCGAGGGTTTCTGGGCGCAGCGCAACCAAGTCCCCGAGCGGCCGCTGATTGTGGAGATTCGCGCGGGCACCGGCGGGCTCGAGGCGAGCCTCTTCGTGGCCGACCTCTATCGCATGTACACGAAATACGCCGCCAAGATCGGGTTGTCGATCGAGCCGATGCCTGCCCAGCCCAACGAGGCAGGAGGATTCAAAGACATCGCTTTCGCGCTGAAGGGCCAGGGCGCCTGGCAGCACTTCAAGTATGAAAGCGGCGTCCATCGGGTCCAGCGGGTGCCGAAGACCGAGGCGCAGGGGCGCATCCACACGTCCACGGTGACCGTCGCGGTGCTGCCCGAACCTGAGGATGTGGAGCTGCCGCCGATTCTGGCGAATGATTTGCAGATCGATGTGTATCGCTCCTCCGGTCCCGGGGGACAGAGCGTCAACACAACGGACTCCGCCGTGCGCATCCGCCACATCCCGACCGGTCTCATGGTCACCTGCCAGGATGAGCGCAGCCAACTGCGCAATAAGGAGAAGGCGATGCGCGTGCTGCGCGCACGGCTCCTCGATCAACTGCAGCAGGAACACGCGCAGCGGATCGCCTCGGACCGGCGCAAGCAGGTGGGCACCGGAGAGCGGAGCGAGAAAATCCGCACCTACAATTTTCCCGACCGGCGCATCACCGACCACCGTATCGGCCTGACGCTGCACAAGCTCGACCTCGTGATGGAGGGGGAGCTGCAGGAGCTCATCGACGCGCTGATCGCCGATGAGCAGGCCAAGAGCTGAGAGACGCTAAGGACCATGGATCGTGAAGCGTATCTCGTGAAGCGTGAATCGCAAGATGAGCGACGAGCGACGCTTCACGCTTCACACTTCACGCTTCACGAGCCACGAACCGTGCGGGCACTGATCAGCCGAGCGACGCAGCAGCTCTCTGACGTCGGGATAGAGGGCGCGCGCCAGCAGGCCGAGTGGCTGCTCGGCCGGCTCATGGATGCGCGCTCGGTCGAGCTCTACCTCGAGCCCTGTACGGTCCCCCCTGAGACCGTCGAGCGTTTCCGTTCCACGATCAAGGCAAGGGCGTCCGGGGTGCCGCTGCAATACTTGCTGGGCACCGCGGACTTCTGCGGGCAGCAGCTGCGCGTGGCTCCCGGCGTTTTTATCCCGCGGCCGGAGACGGAGACCATCGTTGAAGCCGCCGTGGAGGTGTTGCGTCCGCGCCAGGGCACGCTCGGGCGGCCCTTGCGCCTGCTGGATCTTGGGACCGGCAGCGGATGCATTGCCATCACCCTCGCACGGCGCCTTGCGGCTTGTGTTGTCGTCGGAGTTGAGCTATCATGGAACGCATTGCAGGTGGCTTGCGCGAACGTGAGGCGGTATGGCCTCGAGTCGCAGGTGTCCCTGGTGCAGGGGCGATGGTTGGAGTCGATTCGCGGTCGGTTTGACGGCATCATCTCCAATCCGCCGTATGTCCCCAGCGGTCAGGTCGATGGGCTGCCGCTGGAGGTGCGGCAGGAGCCTCGGTTGAGCTTGGATGGCGGCCCCGATGGCCTGCGCGAGCTGCAACATCTGCTGGCCGACGCCCCCCGACGGCTGTGTCCGGGCGGGGTGGTTGTCTTGGAGTGCGGGGAAGCGCACGTGGCACCATTGTGTCGGATGGCGCTGTCGGCCTCTTGGGTCGAGTGCGCCACACCCCTTACAGATCTCGCCTGTCGTCCCCGCGGCGTGATGCTCATTGGCAAGTCGTTGTCATGACGCGTCTGATGATCCAGCGCAGCGGTCCGCTGCATGGCACCGTTCGCGTTCATGGCGCCAAGAATGCGGTGCTGCCGATCATGGCCGCGTGCCTGTTGACGGACGAGCCGTCGGTGATTGAGGGTGTGCCTTCGGTCACCGATGTGCTGACCATGAGCGAGATCCTGCGGCAGCTCGGCGCCCACGTGACGCTGCAGGACGACCGCCTCGCGGTCACACCGCCGCATCAGACCGCCGCCGCAGCACCCTACGAACTGGTGAGCCGCATGCGGGCGTCCATCTGCGTGCTGGGTCCTCTGCTCGCCAAGTATGGCAGGGCGAAGGTGTCGATGCCGGGTGGGTGCGTCATCGGACCCCGGCCGATCGATTTGCATCTCAAAGGCCTGCAGGCGCTCGGGGCGCACTTTCGCATCGAGCACGGCGACATCATCGCGACGAGCCAGGGATTGCGGGGTGCGCGCATTCACCTGAGCGGCGCGTTCGGTTCTTCCGTATTGGCCACCGGCAACGTCATGATGGCCTCGACGCTGGCCGAGGGGACGACGGTTATTGAACACGCCGCCTGTGAGCCTGAAGTCCTTGATCTCGCGGCGTTTCTCAATTCCATGGGAGCGCGCATCGAGGGGCAGGGCAGCACGGTCATCCGCATCGAGGGGGTGCAACGGTTGCGCGGGACCCGCCACCGGATCATTCCCGATCGCATCGAGGCGGGCACGTGGATGATCGCCACGGCGATGCTGGGTGGCGACCTGCTCATTGAAGGCGCGCGTGCCGAGCATCTGGGCGCCGTGATCGACAAACTCGCGGAAGCGAGCGTCCAGATTGAAAAATTGAACGGGGCATTGCGCGTGATCGCAACCGGCCGGCTGCGGTCCGTGGACGTGACGACCTTGCCGTTTCCCGGCTTCCCGACGGACTTGCAGGCGCAGATGATGGCGCTGATGGCGGTCTCGCACGGGGTGAGCGTTCTCACCGAGAAGGTGTATCCCGAGCGATTCATGCACGTCGCAGAGCTCAACCGGATGGGCGCACAGGTGACGCGCGAAGGCATCAGCGCGATCGTCAAGGGCGTGGACCGATTGAGCGGCGCGCCGGTGATCGCGCCGGATTTGCGCGCCTCCGCCGCGTTGATCCTGGCGGGACTGTGCGCAGAGAACAGCACGGAACTGCGCGGGACGGAGCATCTGGAGCGCGGCTATTTCGGTTTTGAAGACACACTGAGACAGCTCGGGGCACGCATTACGCGCGTGCCAGACTGAAGGCCGAAAGGGGGAGTATCGATGGTGGTGATTCGCTTGCAGCGGCGCGGGACGAAGAAAACCCCGCACCATCGCATCGTCGTCGCCGATCGGCGCCGCGCGCAGAGCGGGCGCGTCCTGGAAACCCTGGGGCACTACAATCCGGCGTATGAGCCGCCGCACTTCGATCTCGATGAGTCCCGGTTGGCGTTTTGGATGTCCTCGGGTGCCCAGGTCAGCGCGGCGGTCTCCCATCTCGTGAAGCGGTTCAAAAAGGTCTCCCTCGCATCTCTGAAACAATCATGACGGCAGCAAAGTGCGGAATGCGGAATTTGGAATGCGGAATAGTTATTCCGAACTCCGCACTCCGCATTCCGAATTAGCATGCGGATTGATATCATCACAATCTTCCCAACGATGTTTCCGCCGGTGTTGGGAGCATCGATCATCAAGCGCGCGCAGGAGTCGCGGCGGCTGACGATCGCGGTCCATGATTTGCGGACCTACACCCACGACAAGCGGCGCACGGTGGACGACCGGCCGTACGGCGGCGGGCCGGGGATGGTGATGAAGCCGGAGCCGATTGTTGACGCGGTGGAGGATCTCAAGATACGGTTCTGCCGCGTCTCGACGGCGAGGCGATCACACCGCTGTCAGACGATCTTGATGAGCCCGCAGGGTGAGCGGCTCACCTCGGCGCTGGCCAAGCGGCTCGCCAGGGCGAGCCACCTCATCGTGATCTGCGGGCATTATGAGGGCGTCGATGAGCGCGTGAAGCTTGGCGCGGCGGACCGCTCGGTCTCGATCGGCGATTATGTCTTAACCGGTGGCGAGCTGCCGGCGATGGTGCTGATCGATGCCGTCGCGAGATATATCCCCGGGGTCATCGGCCACGCCGAGGCGACGCGCGAGGAGTCGTTTGCCTCGGGATGGCTTGAGTACCCGCAGTACACGCGCCCACCGGTGTTTCGCGGCATGGCCGTGCCCAGTGTGCTCCAGTCTGGCGATCACGGCGCCATCGCCCGTTGGCGGCGGCTCCAATCGGTCGCGAGGACGAAGGCGCACCGTCCGGATTTGGTGACCCCCGTACCACGGAAGCCCCACCTGTCAAGGCGGGGAGGACGTGGTGCGTATCCCGAAGGGGGCTTACCCGAAGGCACGGCTGTCCCCGGCCTGCTCCGGCGTGCCGGGGCGGACAAGCCGTGGTACGGGGTGAAGAGGCATGGGAGGACGTCTTGATGGATTGGCTCAAACTGGTTCATGCGTCGCAGTCCACACCATCGCAGGCGATGAACCCTGGCGATGAAGTCCGGGTCTGGTATCGGATCCTGGAACACGGCAAGGAGCGCTTGGGACAGTTTGAGGGCACCATCCTGCGTCTGCGCGGGACCCTCCTCTCGAAGACCTTCACCGTGCGCCGCGTGACCTTCGGCGAAGGCGTGGAGCGCGTCTTCCCGCTGGACGCCAAGGTGATCTCGCGAGTGGAAGTGCTGCGCAAGGGTGCGGTCAAGCGCAGCCGCCTCTATTTCTTGCGCACACTCGTCGGCAAGAGCCGCATTGTATCGGAAGACGCGACCACCGGAGCCATCAGACCCGACGAGGCCGTCCCGATCGTGGATAAGACCGCCGAGGCCGAGGCTCCCGCGCCTAAAGCTTAAAGAGATTTGCAGATTGATTACGCAGATTTTTAAAAGATGATTTCGCAGATGATCTCATTGCGCATTAATCTGCGAAATCGATCAGCAATCTGTGAAAGCCTTCTAGGCTTTTTAGGGAGATCAAGCGGTGAGGATCGCGGGGGTCGATGAGGCCGGCCGCGGTCCGTGGGCCGGGCCGGTCGTCGCCGCGGCCGTGATCTTGCGCAAGACCACATTCCCCGTTCGCATCGACGATTCCAAACGGCTCACCGCGCGCCAGCGCGACCGCGCCTTCCGTGTGATTCTTGAACAGGCTGATGTCGGAGTGGGCATCGTCGGCTCGGACGACATCGATCAGCACAACATCCTGCAGGCCAGCTTGCGCGCGATGGCGCTGGCGATCGGCGATCTCCCAATCGCGCCGGATCTGGTGCTCGTGGACGGGCCGATGACGCCCCCTACCGGCCTGCCGTGCCGCGCGATCATCCGCGGCGATCAGCTCCATCCTGTGATCAGCTGCGCGTCCATTCTCGCCAAGGTGATTCGGGATCGGCTCATGGTGTTCTACCATGAGCTGTATCCGCAGTATGGGTTCAAGCAGCACAAAGGCTACGGCACGCCGCTGCACGCACAGCGCCTGACCGAGTTCGGCCCCTCGTGCTTGCACCGACACAGCTTCCGCCCCGTCCAGGAGACTCTCGCATGGCACACCTGCGTCAGCAGCGCGGCGCCGTCAGCGAGCGGCTCGCCCGAGCGCACCTGAGTCAGGCGGGCTACCGCATCGAAACGACCAACGTCCGCTTTCCCGTGGGCGAAATTGACATCGTTGCGACAGACGGCGAGACGCTCTGTTTTGTCGAAGTCCGGTCGAGCAGAACCGACCGGTTCGGCGGGGCGAAGGCGTCCATCGATGCACGCAAGCGGGCGCATCTCATCCGCGCCGCCCGTTGGCACATCAGCCGACTACGCGAGCTGCCGCCCGCCATCCGGTTTGATGTCGTCGCCATCGACTGGCGCGCCGGCCGGCCCTCCATCGAGCTCATCCGCAACGCCTTCACCGCCGACGACGCGTGACGTCGTGGCGGCGGGTCCTAGTCGGGCACTGCGAATGGCGGCGGGGCCTGGCAGGACATTCGCCCGCCGCATCGCTTGCGCGCCCCGGCGAGGCGCGCTGCGCTCTCAAAATTGCTCGCTCTCCCCCGCCTTCGGCGGGGGATCCGTGCCCGCTCGCATTTTTCAGGTGCGGCTCAGCGAATGTCCTGCCACCCGCCGCCGGCGCGTGCTCGGGGTGCGCCCGGCCACCCGCCGCTGGGAGGCCTGCGTGCTTCTGAGGAGTAAATCAGGTATAATCATGTGGACGGATGAGTCCGACGATATTTCGGGTCAAGCGCTACCGCTTCTTTTTCTTCTCGCGGGAGGAGGAGCGCCCGCACGTGCACGTGACCTGTCCCGATGGGGAAGCGAAGTTTTGGCTGGAGCCCATCGTGTCATTGAACCAGTCGTTCGGGTTATCGGCGAAACAGTTGCGGGAGTTGCAGCGCATTGTGGAGAAACGACGCGATGAAATCATCCGGGCGTGGAAAACGCACTTTCGGCGCTGAGGTGCAGGGCGTCCTGAAAGAGGGGCTCTGGATGCTGATCCGGGGACGCGAGTACTTCTTGCCCTTTGCCGCGTACCCATGGCTGCGAACGGCGAGCCTCTCAGCTCTGCAGCGGGTGAAACTGCTCCACGGCCACCACCTCTATTGGTCGGATTTGGATGTCGATATCGATGTGGAATCGCTGGAGCACCCGGAGCGATATCCCCTGGTCTTTCGTTGAACCCTAGCCTATCAGGTGTACCGGCGACTGAATATTACTGAAGATGTATTGGTCTTGCGTAATTTTCTGTCTCTTGCGCAACCACATGAAAGTCAGCTAAACTTACAGCACGAAAAGGCAAACCTCCCGTGAGGGGGGGGCGCAACGCCACGGATCTCAATGAGACCGCCGGGCTGCCGAATGGGCAGTCCGGTTTTTCTTTTCTGTTGAAACACAACACAAGGAGGTGCAGATGAGACGGGGATGGGGAGCTCTGTTTGTACTGACGTTCATACCTGTGATAGGCTTTGTGCACACCGCATTTGCGGCAGATCCAACCTTCGAACTTGAGCTGGTGACCGATCACACGACGTACACCGGAACACAAACGATTCTGATTCAGGTAAGGCTAACGAACCTTGGCGATACCCCCTTGTATTGCGATAACGATCCTCGAATCGGTTATTCTGTGGTCATGGGGGTTGGAGGTCCAGACGGTTCGGGGGGTCTCATCGCCACAGGGGGATGTGAGATTGACAGGGTCAAGTTTCCTACAGGCTCGATCGCACCAAATCACAGTGTCGTGCTACTGAGGACAGAGGTGCCTGCGAACAAACTATCGCAATTAGGTTGGTGGCGCATCAATGCCACGGTGAATTTGCTGTCTGGTGGGTACAAAATAGGCGGCTACGTCAACACGTTCATTAAGCGGCGATAATCGATCACGTTGTGTGGTTGAATAGAGCATTGGGGACGTCGCCCTAATTCGTTTCAAAAAACTTAGGGAAGCGTCCCCAATGTTGTTCTGAGCCCACTGCGCTTGACTACCCCACTTTGACCTAGCCGCTACATCCTGACGTGTCGCTGGTCGCCTGTCGCTACCGCGCTTCACACGACCCGGCGAAGCGCATGCGCGGGCTCAGCCCGGCGCAGGCGCCCTCGCTCTTGAGCACGGCCATGTTGTCCGACGAGCCCCCAGACGGGGCGAGGAGTTGCATGGCCGGGGCGCCGAGCCGGGCGCCCGGAGCCCGCGTCGGCGCGAGCGGGTTGTGTGAAGCGCGGCAACGGACAGCGGCAACGGAGCGAGTTGAATCTGTGAAATGTTTCACATATAATGAAAGTTCCTTCATCGTCCAGTCGTTACGCCATCAGTGAGGCAACGGGTGCGTCAGTCCCTGGAGCAGTTCCTTGACCGACTCGCCCACCGCGGCTCGTGGGTGGGCGGCGGCAGTGTCGCCGCCCTGAGCGCGGCACTCGCCTGCGCGCTGTTGCAGAAGCTCGTCCATCACGCCTCGACTGTCCGCCGGTTGCGCGCCATCCGCCGCTCGTGCCTGGAGCTGATGGAGCAGGACGCCCGCACATTTGCCCGGGTGATCCAGACCACGCACACACGCAAGCGCGCCGCCTTCACGCGGGCGCTCAAGGGGGCGATTGAGATCCCGTGCCAGATCTTCGAGCACGCCCAGACGGTGCAGGCGGCCTGCCGACGGGAGCAGCGCTCGGTGAAGCCGCAGCTGCAATCCGATCTGCGCTGCGCGATGGCGCTGGCGATGGCCGCGCGGGAATCTGCGCGGACCCTCATCGAAACCAATCTGGCCTGGCTGCATGACCCGACTCACACGCGTGCCATCCGACGGCGTCTCCAGCGCGCGATTCGCATCACAGGGCGCTAAGCACACCTTCAGCTCATCGATGCCGACCCACACCATCCTGGATGGGAAAGCGCTGGCACAACGCCTGAAAGAGGCGTTGCGGCGCGAGCTCGCCGGCCTCTCCGGCAGGCCGCGGCTGGCCATCCTCTATTTCGACACGCCAGCCTCACGGCTGTATCACGCCACGCAGGGCGCGCAGGCGGCGGCCCTCGGCATCCAGACGGTCGACGCGGCCTGCCCTACGTCCGCCTCGCAGGCGGATGTCGAGTTGCTGATCCAGCGCTGGAACGATGACCCCTCCATCCACGGGATCTTCGTCCATCAGCCAATGCCGCCATCGGTGGATCCGCAGCGCGTCTCGGCGCTGATCGATCCGCGCAAGGACATCGAAGGCATCCATCCGCACAACTCCGCCCGGCGGTTTTTTGCCAAGGCGCGCATCGGCTCCTGCACGGCGCTCGCCGTGATGGAGCTCATCGAGTCGACCGGCATGAACCTGGAGGGCAAGGAGGCGGTGGTGGTGGGCCACAGCGAGATCGTGGGACGCCCGGTGAGCATGCTGCTGCTGGATAAGCTGGCGACAACGACGATCTGCCATGTCGGGACCGACCAGGCCGGGCGGCTTGAGGAGCACGTGCGCCGCGCCGAGGTGCTCGTGGTGGCGGTGGGACGGCCCCACTTCATCAAAGGGCAGTGGATCAAGCCGGGGGCCATGGTGATCGATGTCGGCATTAACGTCGTCGAAGGGCGCGTGGTGGGCGATGTCGAGTTCGAGACGGCGAAACAGCGCGCCGCCTTCATCACGCCGGTGCCAGGCGGCGTGGGCCCGGTCACGGTGATGGTGGTGATGAAGAACACGATCGAGGCGTTTAAACTACAACAACAAAGTTAGCGTGTTAGCGCGTTTGCGCGTTAAGCACGCCAACGCGGGAACTAGCGATGACACTTCCTGAGTCAAATCGGTTTGAGCAGAAGCTCGCCAAGAAGTTCCTGGTCACCATGGAGGTTAACCCCCCGAAGGGCACCGATCTCTCCGAGATCGTCGCTGCGGTCAAGCAGGTCAAGGGGCTGGTAGACGCGATCAATGTCACCGACGGCTCCGGCGCGATCATGCGCGCCTGCTCGCTTGCGGTCGCCAAGACGGTGCTCGATGAGGGGGTGGATCCGATTTTGCAGTTGACCTGCCGCGACCGTAATCGCTTGGCTCTCCAAGCGGATCTGTTGGGCGCGTCGATTCTCGGTGTTCGCAACGTCCTGCTGCTCACCGGAGACGACCCGAAGGCCGGCGACCATCCGGACGCCAAGCCGGTGTTCGACATCAACTCCGCAGCGCTGATGCAGGTCGCCAAAGGCCTGACTGAGGGCCATGACATGGCGGGCAAGCCGCTCAGCGGGACGCCGACGTTTTGCATCGGGGCAGCGGCGGATCCCGGCGCGAAAGACCTTGAGGTCGAGATGCAGAAGTTCAAGGCAAAGATCGACGGGGGCGCCGCCTTCTTCCAGACGCAGGCGGTGTTTGATCCGACGCGGCTGCGGCTATTCATGGAGCGGACGAAGGCATGCGGCCCTTCGACTCGGCCTAGCGGCCTCGCTCAGGATGTCGCCCCGCGATCGGCGGGGCTCCACCGGCCTGTGCTTGCCGGCATCCTACTGGTAAAATCCGCCAAGATGGCCCGATACATGAACGAACGCGTCTGGGGCATTCATGTGCCGGAGCCGCTGATTGAGCGCTTCGAGCAGGCGAAGGATGCGAAGGCCGAGTGCATCGCGGTGACCGCCGAGCTGATCCGCGCCATCCGCGGGTTTGCGGATGGCGTCCACTTGTATGCGCTCGGTTGGGAGGCGCTCGTGCCCGAGATCCTGCAACAGGCAGGAATATCAGAAGGCAAAAGTAAAAAGGCAAAAGTCAAAACTACAAGGCAAAATTCAAAAGTGTCTGAATGAACCAAGCAATTTTGACTTTTGAATTTTGACTTTCCCATGGAAGCGACACCACTCCACAAAACCGCACTGAACGAGCGGCATCGTCGGTTGGGCGCGAAGATGACCGACTTCCATCAGTGGGAGATGCCGCTCTACTACACGAGCATCCTTGATGAGCACAAGGCGGTGCGCCAAGCGCTGGGGATCTTTGATGTCTCGCACATGGGGCAGGTCATCGTGACCGGCCCGGGTGCTGTGCACACGCTCAACCAGTTGATGGTCAGCGATATCACCCAGGTCGGGCGGGGGCGCGCGTGCTATACCCTGATGTTGAACGAGGCGGGGGGGATTATCGACGACCTGCTCGTCTACCGCCTCGATGAGCAGGACTATCTGGTCATCGTCAACTGCGCGAATCGGGTCAGCGATGTGGAGTGGATCCGCGGCCACGTGCAGCCGGAGACGGCCGTCTCCGACATCAGCGAGGGGCGCTCGATGCTTGCGGTGCAAGGGCCCCTGGCCGCGCGTGTGCTGGAGCAGATGCTCGACGCCAAGGTGGCCGGTTTGGGGCGGTTTGAGGTCGCACCCATCCGCACCATGGGGCCCGAGGCCTGCATTGCGCGCACCGGCTACACCGGCGGCGACGGATTTGAGCTGTTTCTCGACGACCGGCATGCCCAGCGGCTGTGGGATCTGATCCTGCTGGAAGCGAAATCGGCGGGGATCCTGCCTGTGGGGTTGGGCGCGCGGGATACGCTGCGCGTGGAAGCCGGGCTGCGGCTCTACGGCACCGACATGGATACCGCCACGACCCCGTTTGAGGCGGGGTTGGATTGGACCGTCGCGATTCATAAAGAAGCGTTCATTGGCAAAGACGTGCTGGTGAAGCAGAAGCAGGATGGCGTCGCGAAGCGGCTCGTGGGGTTTGAGCTGGCCAGCGGTCCGGTGCCGCGCACCGGCGCCGAGCTGGCGATTGACCCCGCCGGTGGCGGGGCAGGCGGTCGGCGGGTCGGAACGGTGACCAGCGGGACGTTCAGCCCGATCCTCCAGCGGCCGCTGGGCATGGGCTATGTCGAGGTCGCGTGCGCGAAGCCGGGAACGTTTTTGATGCTGACCGTCCGAGGCCAGCGCTACAGCGCGACCGTGGTCAAGATGCCGTTTTGGAAACCTGATCGGCGCCCGCCGGTGGCGGGGCTAGCCGCCGGGTCAACGTTGGAGCGGTTGACATGACCGAGATCCCTCCCCAGTTGTTGTACACCAAGACCCATGAGTGGGCGAAACGCGATGCGCAAGAGGTGCTCGTGGGGATCACCGCGCACGCGCAGGAAGAGCTGCGCGACGTCGTGTTTGTCGAGCTGCCCAAGGTCGGCAAGATCGTAAAGCAGGGCGAGCCGGCCGCGGTGATCGAGTCGGTCAAGGCCGCGTTTGACATTTACGCGCCGGTCTCCGGAACGATCGCGCGCGTCAATGAGGCGCTGAGTAAGTCGCCGCAATTGATCAACCAGGACTGCTACGGGAATGGCTGGCTGTTCGCGCTCACACCCAGCGCGCCGTCGGAGCTCACCCAGCTGCTCTCCGCCGAGCACTACCTGAGACAGTTACAGGCTGGAACCCACTGAAGGGGACATGAAGTGATGAGTGATGAATGATGAGTGATGAATGCGGGGAAGCCGGCGTCGACCGGCGGCCCAATACAGTCCAATCATCATTTATCACTTATCATTGATCACTGTTGTTCGCCCGATGGATTACGCTCCCAACACGGACGCCCAACTCGACGAGATGCTGCGCGCCATCGGCGTGCGCTCCTTCGATGAGCTGATCCACACGGTGCCCGAGCGCTTCCGCCACTGCGCCCTGGACATTCCGTCAGGGTTGACCGAGCCGCAGGTGCTGGAGCTCGGTGAGGGGCTGGCGTCCCAGAATCGATCGCTTCAGGTGGTTGCGTCCTTCCTGGGGGCCGGGGCCTACGCGCACCTGATTCCCACCGTGGTGGACGCGATCGCCTCCCGGGGCGAGTGGTTGACTCCGTACACGCCGTATCAAGCCGAAGCGAGCCAGGGTCTGCTGCAGGCGATCTATGAGTTTCAAACGATGGTGTGCGAGCTGCTGCAGATGGACGTGGCAAACGCCTCGATGTATGACGGGGCCTCCAGCGTGGCGGAGGCGGCCGTGCTGTCGTTTCGCGCGATGGAACGGCCCCGCATCCTCATCTCTGAAGCGGTGCATCCGCATGCGCGCCAGGTCGTCGCCACGTATCTGGGCGGCACCCCGACGGTAGTGCAGACGATCCCCACGGTGAACGGGGTGACGGATGTGGAAGCCCTCGGCAAGGCATTGCGGGACGATGTCGCGTGCGTCGTACTCCAGCAGCCCAACATCTTTGGCTGCCTTGAACCCATGGCGCAGGCAAGCGATCTGACGCACCGCGTCGGCGCCCTGTTTGTGGCGTCGGTCTATCCGATCAGCGTAGGATTGCTGCAGCCGCCAGGCGCGTACGGAGCGGACATCGCGGTGGCGGAGGGACGCTGCCTCGGCAGTCCGATCGCATCCGGCGGGCCCGGCCTGGGCTTGTTCACAACGACGGCGGCGCTGGTGCGGCGCATGCCGGGCCGGCTGGCCGGCTGCACCGTGGATCAGACCGGGCGGCGCGGCTATACCCTGACACTCCAGACGCGCGAACAGCACATCCGCCGCGAGCGCGCGACCTCCAACATCTGCACGAATGAAGGGTGGCTCGCACTACGCGCGACCATCTTCCTCAGCTTGCTGGGGTCGCGCGGGATGCAGGAGCTGGCACAGCTCAACCTCGAGAAAGCCCACTATGCCTTCGAGCGGCTGCGAGAGCTGCCGTGGATCTCGCCGGCGTTTGATCAGCCGTTTTTCAACGAGTTCACGCTGCAGTACGACGCCTCGGTCAACGTGGAGAAGGTCCACCGGGCGCTCTTGAAGGCCGGCATCGTCGCCGGCCATCCACTCGTCGACTGGTACCCGACGATGCCGCAGGCTTCGCTGTGGTGCGTGACGGAGCGCATCACGAAGGCCGCGATCGATCAGCTCGTCGATACCCTGCGGCAGGCGGTCTGATGGAACCCTTGATCCTTGAGCGGTCTGTGCCCGGCCGCCGCGGCTTCTGGCTGCCGCCGAGCGATGTGCCCGCATGCGCTCCGGCGGACGTGCTGCCGCAGGAGGCGCTGCGGATTAACCCGCCGCCGCTGCCCGAGGTCGCAGAGTTTGACGTCATCCGCCACTACACGCGGCTGTCGCAGCTGAATTTTTCCGTCGATACACACTGCTACCCGCTGGGCTCGTGCACGATGAAGTACAACCCGAGGCTCAACGAGCGCGTGGCGGCCCTGCCGGGATTCGCGTGGCTGCATCCCTTGCAGCCGGCCGCGCAGGTGCAGGGGGTGCTTGCGCTGTTGTATGAACTGGAGCAACTCTTGTGCGCGGTGACCGGTATGGCGGCCTTCACGCTGCAGCCGGCGGCTGGTGCCCAAGGCGAGCTGACGGGATTGAAGATCATCGCGGCGTACCACCGCAGGAAACGGCGCACGCGCTCAACGATTCTCATCCCGGACTCGGCCCATGGGACGAACCCCGCCTCGGCCGCGCTCGCCGGATTTTCCGTCGCCCAGATCACGTCCGGGCCGGATGGGCTGATTGATCTCAACGAGCTGAAACGCCGGCTCAGTGGCGATGTGGCGGCGATCATGCTGACGAATCCGAACACGCTCGGGCTCTTCGAGCGGGATATTCAGACGATCTGCGCGATGCTGCATGAGCACGACGCCCTCGTCTACATGGACGGCGCGAACATGAACGCCCTCTTGGGTGTGGCGCGGCCGGGGGAGATGGGCGTCGATCTGCTGCAGCTGAATCTGCACAAGACCTTTTCGACACCGCACGGCGGGGGCGGGCCGGGAGCCGGTCCGGTGGGAGTGACCAAAGCCCTCGAGGAGTTCCTGCCGGTGCCCCGCGTGCGCAAGGCGGGCACGCGGTATGCGTGGCAGGAGCGCGGCCGCTCGGCCATCGGCCGGGTGCATGGTTTTTACGGCAATATTGGAGTGCTGGTGCGGGCGTACACCTACATCAGGACCTTGGGTCGGGAAGGGCTGACCCGGGCTGGCCGGACCGCGATCATCAACGCGAACTACCTCCGCGCGAAGCTGCAAGACCTGTTTCCGGTGCCGTTTGATCACTACTGCATGCATGAGTGCGTCGCAAGCGCAAAGCTGCTGAAAGCGTATGGGGTGGGTGCTGGCGATGTGGCCAAGCGGCTGCTCGACTACGGGTTCTACGCGCCGACGGTCTATTTCCCGCTGATCGTGGAGGAGGCGTTGATGATCGAGCCGACCGAGACCGAGTCGAAGGAGACGCTGGATGAGTTCATCCAGGCGATGCGCAGCATTGCCGAAGAAGCCAGAACGAACCCGGAGCTCGTCCGCCGCGCGCCGCAGCGCCTGCCGGTGACGCGTCTCGATGAGGTGAAAGCGGCCCGCGAGCCGAATCTGCGATGGCAATTGCCGAGTCCGCTGGTGCACAGTTCGTAGCGCGCGTGCTGGTGGAGCGCGGACTGTCCGCTCGGGCCCAGATGGCGCGCGATGACGCGCTGGCTCAGGAGCCGGTTCCCACGGTGCGGCTGTTCACGTGGAAGACGCCGGCGGTGTCGCTCGGATGGAAACAGCCGCGTCCTGAGTGGTTGATCGCCGCAGACTCGGGGATTGACACGGTCGAACGTCCCACCGGCGGCGGGATCGCGTTTCACGGCAGCGATGTCTCGGTCGCCGTGATCGTGCCGCGACCGTTAGGGCTGCCGCTGGAGTTGCTGATGGCGCAGGTGTGCGGGTCTGCCGTCACCGTCTGCGAGTCGCTTGGGGTACCGGTCACATCAACGCTGCATGAGGACGGCGGCGGGCGGATTTCCTACTGCCTCGCCGAGACTAGCCCCTATGCGCTCTATTGCGGGGGGCGTAAAGTAGCCGGCTTTGCCCTGAGGCGCTACCCGCGCACCTGGCTGATTCAAGGATCGCTGTTGGTGAGGCCGATTCCTGAGGCGCTGGGCCGCGCGATCCCTGAGATGGTGAGGGAACAGCTGGCGGCACGCGCCGCCTCGCTGTCGCAGGCGCAGGGCCGAATCGTACGGGAAGATGATGTCATCGAGTCATGGACGCATGCGCTGCGACACGTGTAAGCGAGAGAGCGACGTGGTGCTGCGAGTGGTCGTTGCCAAGGACTACAACCGTGCCCTCGCACGCCCCCGCTTCAACTGTTCGCGCTGCTATGAAACGAAGGAGCAGCAACGCATGCTGAAGGCTCAAGGCTCAAGGCTCAAGGCCGGAGGGCACGTTCTTGCTTCCAGCCTCCAGCCTCCAGCCTCGAGCAAACTAGGAGGATGTCTTCTCTGATGATCAGCACTACGGTCGGGAACTACCCCAAGGTCGCCGAGGGCACCTATGGGACGACACTGATCAGCGCCATCACCCGATGGCAGCGCAAGGAGCTGGGTGACGCCCAGTTGGAGCAGACCTGCCAGGAGATCACGAAGGCGGTCATCCAGGAGCAGGAACGGGCCAAGTTGGACCTGCTGACAGACGGCCAAATCCGATGGGAGGATCTCGTGACGCCGATCGCGCGGCGGCTCGACGGGTTTGAGATCAACGGCCTCTCCCGTTGGTTCAACAACAACGTCTACTACCGCCGGCCGATTCTGCACAAAACACCGAAGTGGACGAAGCCGATTCTGGTCGAGGAGTACCGCCAGGCCGCTGCGTGCGCGCGCAAGCCGGTCAAAGCCGTGCTGCCAGGGCCCTACACCTTCATGAAGGTGAGCGAAGACCGCCACTACAAGAACGACCGGAAGTTCGCGCGAAAGATCGCGGAGCTTCTTCATGCTGAAGCCCAGGCGTTGGCTGTGGCTGGCGCGCCGTTTGTCCAGTTCGACGAGCCGGCACTCGGCTACGCGCTCGAGCAGCGGCCGGATCTCAAGCTCGCCGTGGAGGCGCTCAACATCGCAGCCTCGGGGCTCAAGGCGAAGACCGCGGTGTACACGTACTTCGGCTCGCTCAACGGCGGCTTTGAGGCGCTGCAGCGCGCGAAGGTCGATGTGATCGGCGTCGATGTGGTCTCCGATCCGTCGATGCTGAGCACCCTCAAGCGCGCGAAGATCACTAAGGAGCTGGCCCTCGGCTGCCTTGACGCGCGCAACACCAAGCTGGAATCGATCGGCGAGCTCCACGCCCTGTTCAATGTCGTGACAAAGCGCGTCCCGGCCGATCGGCTCTACGTGAACCCGAACTGCGGACTGGAATTTTTGCCTCACAGCCAGGCGTTGGCCAAGCTTGAGCGGCTGGCCGAAGCCGTGCACACCTACACACGGTAAGGAGACCCCATGTTGCTCACGACATCCGTAGGCAGTCTTCCGAAGCCCGAGTACCTGACGAAGGCCAGAACGCAGGCCCGCAAGGGCGAGCTGGATCCCAAGGCGCTGCGCGCGCTTGAGGAGCAGGCGACCCGCGAGTGGATCCGGTTCCAAGAGGAGCTCGGCATCGACATCATCGTCGACGGCGAGCAGTACCGCGGCGACATGGTCGCCTATTTCGCCGAGCATCTCGACGGTTACACCCAGAGCGAGCTCGTGCGCTCCTACGGCAACCGCTACTACCGCAAGCCGATCATCACGGGCTCGATTCGACGGCGGCAGCCGATCACGATCGACTGGTGGCGTTTCGCGCAGCGGCTCACCAACCGTCCGGTGAAGGGCATGCTCACGGGCCCCTACACGATCATGGACTGGTCGTTCAACGAGTACTACCCGTCGCGCCGCGCGGCGACACTGGCCATCGCCCAGGTCGTGCGCGAGGAGGCGAAGGATCTGGAGCGCGCCGGCGCCCAGTACATCCAGGTGGATGAGCCGGCTATCTCCACGCGGCCGGAGGAGATGGACCTCGCAATTGAAGCGCTGGGCATTGTCACGAAGGGGCTTCGGGCCAAGACGATCACGCACATCTGCTACGGCGACTTTCAGACCATCGGCCCGAAGCTGCACAAGCTGCCGGTGGATCAGATTGATCTGGAGTTTGCCAACCGCAACTTTGAGCTGTTGGAGTTCTTCAAGGGGCGAAGGTTTGCGAAGGAGATCGGCTTGGGCGTCGTCGACGTCCACAGCCACCGGGCTGAGCCGGTGAGCGAGGTCATCGACAATCTCAAGCGGGCGCTGAAGGTCTTCAAGCCGGAGCAGATCTACGTGGATCCGGATTGTGGTCTCAAGACGCGCTCACCGGAGGAGGCCCAGCAGAAGCTGCGCGTGGTGGTCGAGGCCGCCACGATCGTTCGGGAGGAGTTGCTGCAGGCCAAAGCACCCCGGCGCACCGCACGAGTGAGCGCTTAAAAACCGAGATGACACCACAAAACCACAGAATGACCACAGAGGCACAGAGGAGAGCTTGGCAACAATCTCTGTGTCTCTGTGGAGCTTCTGTGCCTCTGTGGTGTTAAGTGTCATGCAGCGAGTCACGATTTCTCAGCTTCTTCAGCGGAAGCAGCAAGGTGGAAAGATCGCCATGCTGACCGCCTACGACTATCCACTGGCGAAACTGCTCGATGAGGCCGGGGTGGACATCGTGCTCGTGGGCGACTCGCTCGGTATGGTCGTGCTGGGCTATGAGACGACAGCACCCGTCACGATGGAGGAGATGCTCCACCATGCGAAGGCGGCCCGCCGAGGGGTGAAGCGCGCGCTGCTCGTTGGCGACATGCCGTTTCTCTCGTTTCGCTCAACGCGCGAGGACGCGGTGAAATGCGCCGGCCGGTTCATCCAGGAAGCCGGCTGCGATGCGGTCAAAGTGGAATGGAATCCGGGGATCGAAGACACTGCGAGAGCCATCATCGAGGCGGGCATCCCGGTGATGGGCCATGTGGGCTTGACACCGCAGACCGCCGCAACGACCGGCGGCTTCGGGATGCGGGGCAAGGATGCGGAGTCGGCCGCTCAGATCATCACGCAGGCGCTGGCGCTGGAAGAGGTCGGGTGTTTTACGATGGTGCTCGAGTGCGTGCCTGACGTCGTCGCGCAGGACATCACGCGGCGCCTGCGCATTCCGACAATCGGCATCGGCTCCGGCCCGAGCTGCGACGGCCAGGTGTTGGTGACGTATGATCTGCTGGGCCTGTTCGACCGATTCCGGCCGAAGTTTGTGAAGCGCTACGCGAATCTGAGCGAGACCGTCCGGCAGGCGGCCGCGGCCTACATCAAGGATGTGACGACAGGAGGCTTCCCGGGCCCTGAGCAGACGGTGACCATGGCGCCGGAGGAGCTGGCGAAACTCAAAGAGACGCTGGGGCTCTCCACATGAAGCCGAAGAGATACTATGCGTTGTTCGCAGATCTCGCGGGACGACCTTGCGTCGTAGTCGGGGGCGGTATCGTGGCTCAGCGCAAGGTCGCAAGGCTCTTACATTGCGGTGCACAGGTGACCGTGATCAGCCCTGATATGACCGCGCGGCTGCGCGCCTTAGCTCGTACCGGCGCCATCCGTCATGTGGCGCGACGATTTAGACCGGCCGATCTACGGGGCGCGTGGCTCGTGTTCGCCGCGACCGATGAGGCCGCGATCAACCAATCGGTCTATCGCACGGCGAGCCGGGCCAGGATCTTCGCGAACGTGGTCGACCGGCCGGCGCTGTGCTCCTTCATTGCGCCGTCGATCTTCACGCGCGGCGCGCTGACGGTGGCGGTGAGCACCGGGGGAGCCAGCCCGACGGTGGCCAAGCGCCTTCGCCGTGTTCTTGGACGGACCATTGGCGCGGAGTACGTGCCGATGCTGCGACTGCTCTCGAACCTCAGAGGCATGGCCAAGCAGCAGCTGCCCAGCTACAACGACCGTAAGCGGTACTTTGATCAGCTCGTGCAAGGACGAGTGTTTGAGTTGGTGCGTGCGAAGCGTGTGCCACAAGCTCGTAAAGAAGCGATGAGATTGCTCGATAAACACGCTACAAGAAATGGCCTACGAGCACCTGTGTAATGTGCGATGTGTCATGTGTTATGTGATGATTTGTGCTTTTCCATTCCCATGACACATTCAACATGACACACGTGAGCAAGTGACGATGGTGGTCACCCATATTATTTGCGCGTTGCTGAGTTACGTGGCGTTTCTGGCGGCGTGCATCTCGGGGGCGTTGTTTCTCATCCAGGAGCGGCAGCTCAAGCGCAAGACGATCGGGCGGTTGTTTCATCGGCTGCCCTCGCTCGATGCGCTGGATCGAGTCAATTTTATCGCGATCAGCGCGGGCTTCGGTCTCCTGAGCCTGGGATTCGCCAGCGGCCTGATCGGGACCCGCATGCTGCTGGGCCGATGGTGGATGAGTGACGCCAAGGAGTACCTCACCCTGTTGGTTTGGGCGACCTACCTGGCGATGTGGCTGGTGCGGCTGCGCTCAACCCTCCGTGGACATCGGGTCGCGTTACTATCGATTCTTGGGTTCAGCTTCGTGCTGTTTGCCGTGATCGGCACCACGTGGGTCATTCCGTCGTGGCACCCGTACCTCTGAGAGCCACCTGTGTAATGTGCGATGTGTCATGTAAAGGCAACGCTGAATCGGGTTCTTACATTACACATGACACAGTCAACATGACACAAGCTTCACGCATGCATATTGTCTTAGTCGGACTCAACCACAGGTCAGCGCCGATAGAATTGCGGGAGCGGTTGGCGTTTCGCCGCGAGCAGTTGCCGGACGCGTTTGCCAGGCTGCGGCAGGAGATTGGACTGCAGGAGGCGGCGATCCTGTCCACCTGCAACCGCGTCGAAATTTACGCCGGGGTCCCTGAGGTCAATGGGGCGATCCCGCGTTTGCATCGCTTCCTGAGCGAGCATGGGCGCATGGATCTCGAAGGGCTCTCGACGCGCTTGTACAGCTACACCGAGCCGCACAGCGTGAAACACCTCTTCAGCGTGGCGAGCGGCCTGGATTCCATGATCATGGGCGAGGGGGAAATCGCCTGCCAGGTCAAGCACGCCTACGAGTGGGCCCGCGCGCAAGGGGCAACCGGCAAGGTGTTCAACGTGTTGTTTCAGAAGGCGTTGAACGCTGCAAAGACCGTGCGCAGTCAAACAGGAATCGGACAGGGCTGCAGCTCAGTGGGCGGCGTGGCGGTGGAACTGGCGGAGAAAATCTTCGGCCATCTCTCGCGGGCCACGGTCCTGCTTGTGGGGGCGGGAAAAATCGGCGAGATCACCCTGAAGCGTTTAGCGGATCGGGGCGTCGGCGAAGTGCGGGTCATGAACCGCACCGCCGACCGGGCGGCGCACGTGGCCTCGGTGCACGGTGCCCTCCCGGTGGCATTCGACTCGCTTGCCGCGCAGTTGGTCGAGGCGGACATCATCATCAGCTCGACTGGCGCGCCCTCGTTTCTGGTGTGCTCGCCGCAGGTGCTCTCCGCCATGCGTGTCAGACACCAGCGTCCCCTCTGTCTGATCGATCTGGGTGTTCCGCGCAACCTCGAACCGGCGATCGGGCAGTTGGAGAACGTGTACCTCTTTAACATCGATGATCTGCAGGGGCTGGTGCATCGTTCACAGGCCCAGCGCCAGCGAGCACTCGCGCAGTCCGAGGCGATCATCGCCTCAAAAGTCGACCACTTTGTATCCTGGTGGCAGTGTGCGAATGCGGAGTGATGCTCTCATCATTGGGACCCGCGGAAGCTCCCTCGCCATGTGCCAGGCACGCATCGTCCAGACCAGGCTCGAAGAGCGCGCTCCGGACCGCGCGTTCACGCTGCAGACCATCAAGGCGCAAGCCGATCAGAATCCTGAATTGTCGCTCACCGCGATGAGCGGTGAGGGGGTGTTCGTGAAGGAGTTGGAAGCGGCGCTGTTGAAGGGCCGCATCGATCTGGCGGTGCACAGCATGAAGGACCTGCCGCTGGAGATTCCGCGCGAGCTGCGCATTGCCGCCGTGCTGGAGCGGGAGGAGCCGGCGGATGCGCTGGTCTCGCGCAGCGGGCGGACGCTGCGCGAGCTGCCCGCAGGGTCGCGCATCGGCACCTCAAGTCTGCGGCGTCGAAGCCAAGTGCTGCTGCAGCGCAAGGACGTAGAGCTGCTCGAGATCCGCGGCAACGTCGACACGCGGCTGCGCAAGCTGGATGAAGGCCGGTATGACGCGATTGTTCTCGCGGCCTGCGGGCTGATCCGCCTCGGCCTCGAGGAGCGCATCACGGAGTATCTGGGTTTTAAGTTGATGCTGCCGGAGCCTGGGCAGGGCGCGCTCGCCGTGGAAGCACGTGCGGAGGATTATGAAGTGTGCGAGCTGCTTGGCGATCTCGAGGATCGTGCGAGCCGCGCCTGCGTGGAGGCTGAGCGAGCGTTTCTGCGCGCGCTTGGCGGCGGTTGCCGTGTCCCTATCGCCGCGTACTGTGCGCAGCGCGACGGCCAACTGGAGCTTGAGGGCGCTGTCATCGCCCCCGACGGCCACGCGCAGGTGCGCGGTCGTTTGCGCGGCGACATGACCGAGCCGATCGCCCTCGGCGAACGTTTGGCTCAGCAGCTGACTGCTCAAGGTGCGAGGAATCTCCTCTAAGGAAAAGGATAGGTTCAGGGAAGGGAAAACCCCGTTTTCCCTTCCTGATCAGGTTAGTTGCTCAAATTAGGAAGGGGAGACCAGGGAGCCATTCATCTCTTTCCGTAGGCGACCGATAGGAGGGGAAACCCTAGGTTTCCCCTCCTATGGAGGAGCGAGCATTCAGAGATTTTTCGTAGCGAGCGACGACGCGCCCGTAGCTCAGCGGATAGAGCGCCAGCCTCCGGAGCTGGATGTCGTG
>CAYJRJ010000024.1:0-23072 GCA_964372775.1 uncultured Planctomycetales bacterium
CCCATCCCCCGCTCGCCTGCGGTCCGGCGTGGGGGCCCCCGCTCCGCGTCACCCGCCGCCGGCGCGTGCTTGGGGTACGCCAGGCCACCCGCCGCCACCATCGGCGTCACCCGTGGCCGGAGCCTGCGAAACCGCACCCCCACTACGTCGAGTTTTGTGCATGGTGTCCCCGCACGATCCCGCGCAGCGCATGCGCGGGCTCAGCACGGCGAGGCGCCCTCGCTCTTGAGCACCGGCCATGCTGTCTGACGAGCCCCTAGCCGGGGCGAGGAGTTCATGGCCGGGGGCGCCGCAGCCGGGCGCCCGTCCCTCGGCCCTTGGCCTCAGGATCTTCTCTGAGGGATCCCGAGCGTCAGCGAGGGAGAGCCCGCGTCAGCGCAAGCGGGTTGTGCGGGGACACCTCGGGCAGTGGTCGGTGAGCATCTGCCAGGCCCAGCCGCCATCCGCAGGGCCCGGCGCAGAGCGGATTGACGCTCGAGGAGCTGCTTGCTATAGTGAGGGCAGTAGGAGGCGATGATGCTTGCGGAGCTTGAGATTCTTCCAATTGGCACCAACGGACCGAGCCTGAGCACGCTGCTGGCGGAGGTGGCCAAGTTGATCGACAAGAGCGGCCTAGACTACCGCGTCGGGCCGATGGGCACCGTCGTAGAAGGGGAGTGGGACCGCATCATGATTCTGGCCAAGCAGTGCCACCAGGCGATGCTCGGCTGCGTCGGACGGGTGATGACGACGATCCGCATCGACGACCGCAAGGATCAACCGGGCAACGGCCGCATCACCCAGAAGGTGGCATCGCTGGAGGCCAAGGTCGGACGGCCGCTCAGGAAGTAGGTCCGTTCCTGGCTCGCGCTCGCCTCGTTCCATTCGTTCTTGCCTGGGTTCTTGGGTTGGCGGCTGGAGCCCAGGCCTCGCCTGTTGATGTTCTCGTCCAACGCGTCATCGATGGGGATACCATTGTCCTGAGCGACGGCCGGACTGTCCGCTATCTCGGCGTCGATACGCCGGAGGTGCGCCGGCGCAGCCGCGGTCGGTGGGTGAAGGATCCCGAACCGATGGGGTTGGAGGCCACGGCGTTTAACCGCCGCCTCGTCGAAGGCCGGCGCGTCCGGCTGGAATACGACGTCGAGCGTTTTGACCGGTATGGACGGGTGCTCGCTTACGTCTATGTCGGCGACGTGATGGTCAACGCCGAGCTGGTGAAGGAAGGGTTCGCGCAGCCGATGACGATTCCGCCCAACGTGACATACGCCGAGCGTTTCCGTGAGCTGGCGGCAGAGGCAAGACGGTTGGGGCGGGGCTTGTGGAGAACGACGGAGACTAGCGAGGCTGCTGCGTCAACAGCGACTCGAGGAACGGACGATACTTCGGCGAGCGGCGGACGTTGATGAGGTCGGGATCTTTCTGCAGGTAGTCCATGTCGCGGTAGCCGAGCGCGATGGCCTTACGCAGCGTCTCCAGCGATTCATCGATGCGGCTCATGAGCGCGTAGCTGCAGGCCAGGTTATACCACGTAAGCGGGTCCTCGCCGCGCAGCTGCGTAAGTCGGAGATCAATCTGAAGCCCCTTGTCGTGGAGGCCCCGGCGGGTGTAGGCGTCGCCGAGCGGGACGAGCACATCGATAAAATCCGGGTAGGCGGTGAGGAGTTTCTCGTAAAAGCTGATTTCAAAGTTGAGGAGCTCTTCGGACTTCGACCGTCGCGGCATGGAATAATGGGGACGAGCAACAACCCTCACACGCTGATAATGCACCTATTGTGCCAGGCCACTGCGTAATGTCAACTCTTAAAAATCCACACCACAGACTCACAGCATTCCACAGAAGCACAGAGCGCTTGACGTCGAGACATCTCTCTGTGTCTCTGCGGTTCTTCTGTGTCTTTGTGGTGTCAACTGTTTGATGAAGCAGCCTCTTCCGGTCTCTCAGCAGGTGATCGCGACGCTCTCGCGCGTCCATGCGTTTCTCAACGCGTCCGCGCAGCCTGCGTGTTATCTCGTGGGAGGATTGCTTCGCGATCAACTGCTGGGACGTGCGAACGCGTACTGCAATATCGATCTTGCGGTGCCCGGCCATGCGCTCGAGACAGGACGCGCACTCGCCTCGCATCTGCAGGGTGCCTTTGTGCCGCTGGATGAGGCGGCAGGTACAGCGCGCATCGTGATCGCCACGCAGGACGGCCCGATTGAGCTGGATGTCAGCGACTTCCGCGGGCCCACGCTGGAGACCGACCTGGCGCGTCGCGATTTCACGATCAATGCGATCGCGGTTGCCCTCGGCGATTGGCTCCGCGAGCCCGCGCGTCCCGGTCCGCTGGTGGATCCGCTGCACGGCCAAGAGGCGATGGCGAGGCGGCGGCTCACGCCCTGTTTTCCCGGCACGTTTGACGAGGATCCAGTGCGGATCCTCAGAGCGTTTCGCTTCACTGCGCAACTCCAGTTCGAGCTAGATGCCTCCGTGCGTCCGCTCATGACGCGGGCACTCCCGCGGCTCGTTCAGGTCTCGAGCGAACGCGTGCGCGATGAGTTGACGGCGGTCTTTGAGACGGACCGGGCGCATCCGGCCGTGGCGGCCCTAAACGATCTCGGCGCGCTCGATGTGATCATTCCTGAGCTGCGGTTGGGCCGCGGCATGGAGCAGGGAGACGTCCATCATCTCGATGTGCTCGGCCATCAGCTTGAAACGGTTGCCCAGGCCGATCGCTTTCTCCTCGATTTCACGGAGTTCTCTCCGCCGTTGCGCGAGCCCTTGGCCGGCTACTGCGCTCAACAACTTGTGGAGCGGCGCTCGCGCAAGGGGCTCATCAAGCTCGCGGGCCTGCTCCATGATGTGGGCAAGCCGGCCCAGCGTCAGGTGCACGATGACGGCGAGATCTGGTTTCTCGGGCATGAACAGGCCGGCGCCGAGTTGGCCGCAACCATCACCGCGCGGCTGCGGTTGTCCAACCGGGAATCGGAGATGGTCTGCCAGCTGGTCCGCCATCATCTGCGGCCGGGATTTCTGAGCCGAGAACCCGAGATCACCCGCCGCGCGGTCTACCGGTTCTACAAAGACCTCGGCGACCATGGCCCTGCGTGTTTGCTCACCTGGTGGGCGGACCGCATGGCCACGCGGGGGACGAAGTCCCGGCTCGATCAATTGGATCAGCAGCGCGCGCGGCTGGAGGAGCTGCTCAACGCCTATTTCTTCAAAGCGGAAGAGGTCGTGACGCCGCCCCGATTGCTCGATGGCCGCCGGCTGATGACGGCCTTCCGTCTCGAGCCGGGCCCGCTCATCGGTGAGTTACTCAATGCGATCGAAGAAGCGCAGGCGGAAGGGAACATTCGGACCGCCGATGAAGCGTTAGCGTTAGCGCAGGCGTATCTCAAACAGCATAAGACACTGTAGCCGATGCGAGCGAGAGAATGCGGAATGGGGAATGGGGAATGGGGAATGCATGCCGGTCATTCCGCATTCCGCATTCCGAATTCCGCACTGCGTATCGCGCTGTTCGCAGCGTGTATTCTCGTGTTGTCGTCGGGAGCGGCGAACGCAGAGGTTCAGGCGGGTGTCGCCTACGAACAGATCGCGCTGCCGACTCATGTCCCACTCGCCGGATACAGCCGTCGCAAAGGCAAGCCTTCGCAGGGCGTCCACGATCCGGTGGGCGTGCGCGCGCTGGTCGTGAGCGACCCGCAGGCCACGGTCGCGCTGGTGAGCTGCGACCTGCTGATTATTGATGAACGGCTCGCCGGCGCGCTGCAGCAGCGGTTGGTTGACGCTGGGCTCCCGCCGACGATGCAGCTGATCCTCGCCGCGACCCACACCCATTCAGGGCCGGGCGCGTACGGCACGAAATTCTTTGAGAAGCTGTCGATGGGGCATTACGATCCGCAGGTCTTTGGCGCCATTGTCGAAGCCGTGAGCCGCGCCGTGGTGCAGGCGCATGCGGCGCGCGCGCCGGCCGCGATGGCTTACCGCATGGGGACCGCCGAGGGCCTTGCGCGCAACCGCGTCACACCGGGCGGGTGGGTCGATACGGATTGTGTTGTCATCGGCGTGTACCGCCCACACGCGCGGGAGCCGATTGCTGTGGTCGTGAACTTCTCGGCGCACCCCACGACCCTTGGGACATGGAACATGCAGGTGTCTGCGGACTATCCCGGAGTGGTGGTGCGAGCGCTCGAAGACCATTTTCCTGGAGCGGTGGGGCTGTTCGTGGCAGGTGCGGTTGGCGATCAGGCGCCGGTTGCATCAGGCGAGGGGTTTGACCGGGCTGAATCATTCGGCCGAACGCTCGCCCAGCGCGCGGCGGAGCTGCTAGGCGATGTTGAGCCAACCGCACCCCGCGAGGTGCGCGGCGTTGAGGAACGAATTGCGCTGCCGCCTGCACAGGTGCGTCTGGGGCGCCTCATGTTGCCACGCTGGCTGGGCGGGCAATTCGTGGATGACGACGCGACACTGTCCGTTGTGCGGCTGGGCACGACGGCGTTCATCGGGGTTCCCTGCGATCTGACGGCAGATCTGGGTGCCGCGCTCAAAACGGCCGCACGCTCACGCGGACTTGAACCGGTCATCGTGGGATTCGCCAACGACTACATCGGCTACTGCGTGTCAAAGGTGCTCTACGAGGCCAAACAGTATGAGTCCTCGATGGCGTTCAACGGGCCGACGACTGGTGAGCTGATCGTGGAGCGACTGATTCGCATGCTGGAAGATATTGCAGATGGGACATAGCGACAAGCGACAAGCGACAAGCAACAGAAGCAGACCGCTCGTTTGGATTTTTTGTGTGGCTTACGGCTTATGGCTTATGGCTTCTGCCGAGGCGGCACCGGTCGAATACGTCGAGGGTCTGCCCGTCGTGCGTTTATCAGGTAGCCCCTACGAACTCGGCCGGCAGCACGGAGAGCTGTTGCGCGATCAGGTACGGGCCTCGGTACAGCAGGTGTTAGGATACTTCCGCAGCTATGTAAAAATTCCCTGGGTGGGTACGCGGGTCATCAACTGGTGGCTGGACCGTTCGTGGCAGCAGGCGCGGTCCTTCATTCCACCGGCGTATCTCGAGGAGCTGAGAGGGCTCGCTGACGGCTCGGGCGTGCCGCTGCAGGAGCTGTATCGTCTGCACGCGGTGCCGGATCGCACCTACTCGTGTTCCAATTTCGCCGCGTGGGGGCGGGCGACGCTCGATGGCCGCCTGATCCACGGGCGCAATCTGGACTGGACCATCGAGGCGGGCATCCAGCGCTACGCCGCGGTGTTCGTCGTGCATCCGGCGGGCAAGCATGCGTTTGTGAGCGCGGGCTGGGCGGGATTCATCGGTGTGCTCAGCGGGGTGAATGACGCGCGGCTGTCCGTCGGGCAGATCGGGGCGGAAACGACGGACGCGGCCTTCGACGGCGAACCGATGGTGTTTGTGATCCGCCGGCTGTTGGAGGAGGCTGACGAGCTGCCTCAGACGGTCGCGCTGCTCTCCCGCGCGAAGCGGACGGTGGGGATCAACTACGTGATCGGCGACGCCAAAGCGCCCCAGGCGATTGCGGTCGAGACCACGCGGCGGCTGCTGAAGGTGTTCTTGGCGGACGATCCGTCCGAGCGGCAGGTCTCGTACGCGCGGCCAATGCCGGATGCCGTGTACCGGGCCGACACGGCGATGGATCGCGCCATCCGGGATCGGCAGATCGCGTCCAACGGCGATCCGCGCACGGAGGGGATGGAGGATCCTGCGGGCAGCTCAGCGTACGAGACGCGCTACCTGGGCCAGGCGGCGGGATTGTTGGCCCACGTTGGACGGCTCGACCCGATTGCGGCGCGCGAGATCTTGCAGGCGGTCGCACCCAGCTCCAACGTGCAGAGCGTCATCTTCTGGTGGCCGCACCTCTGGATCGCTAATGCGCAAGGAACGATTCCAGCGGCGCAGACTCGCTACCACTACTTGAACGTCGAAGAGCTACTCACCAAGGAACAGTGAGTATTCTGTGTCATGTGAACTGTGTCATGTGTCATGTAAGAACGTGAGTGGGTCCATGACACATGACACACTCAACATAACACAAGTGACCCGCCAGGTTTACTCACCGATAACCTTTACGACGACGCGCTTTTTTCGTTTCCCGTCAAACTCGGCATAGAAGACTTGTTCCCACGGGCCGAGATCGAGTGTGCCCTTGGTGACCGGGAGCACCGCCTGGTGGCCGATCAGCGAGCGCTTGAGATGCGCATCGCCGTTGTCCTCGCCCGTGAGGTGATGCTTGTAGTCCTTCCCGGAGGGCACGAGCCGCTCAAGCAGCTCCCACAAATCCTGCCAGAGGCCTTCCTCGTCGTCATTGACCCAGATGCTGGCTGTGATGTGCATCGCCGAGACGAGGCACAGCCCTTCCTTGACTCCGCTCTTGTGCACGAGGGCTTCGATCTGGTCAGTGATATTGACGAGGTCTTGGCGCTTAGGGGTGTTGAACCAGAGGTATTCCGTAAGAGATTTCATGGACGACAATGCGATGGTTGAAGGAAGAAGGAAGAGGGAAGATCAGGCCCTTTCTTCCTTCTACCTTCTTCCTTCCACTTTCTGCAGCTCCACGGGCAAGCCGAAGCTGACGTTCTCTTGCACAAGCTCTCGTTCCTCCACCTGCGTCGCCCCCAGGCGTGTGAGGGCATCGACCACCTCTCGCACGAGATGTTCCGGAGCGGAGGCGCCGGATGCCACACCGACGCAGCGTACGCCGTCGAGCCAGGCCGGGTTGATTTCCGTGGCGTCATTGATCAGGTAGGCGCGCCGGCCCGCGTCCTCAGCCACCTCGGTGAGGCGGATCGAGTTGGAGCTGTTTGTAGCACCGATGACGAGGATCACCTCGGCCTCTTTGGCGATGGCCTTGACCGCATTCTGCCGGTTCTGGGTGGCGTAGCAGATGTCATCCTTCGAGGGCGCCACGAGTGTGGGAAAGCGTGCTTTAAGGACGTCGACGATCGCCCGGGTATCATCAACGCTCAATGTCGTCTGGGTGATGACGGCGACCTTCTCGGGGTCAGCGACTGCCACGGTGCGAGCTGCTTCCGCCGTCTGGACGAGACGGATGGCCTGGGGCGCCTCCCCCATGGTGCCTTCCACCTCCTCATGGCCGGCGTGGCCGATCAGGAGAATCGTGTAGCCCTGCCGGGCAAAGCGCAAGGCCTCCACGTGCACCTTGGTGACGAGGGGGCAGGTGGCATCGATGACCTGGAGATGCCGCTGCTGCGCAGCCTGGTGCACCGCGGGGGAGACGCCATGCGCGCTGAAGATGGCCGTGGAGCCGTCAGGCACCTGCGTGAGCTCATCGACGAACACGGCGCCCTTCTGTCGCAGCGCGCTCACAACGTGGGAGTTGTGGACGATCTCTTTTCTGACGTAGACCGGGCCCGGGAAGCGCTCGAGCGCTTGCTCGACCACCTCGATGGCCCGCTCGACGCCCGCGCAGAACCCGCGAGGTTTGGCGAGGAGAATCTTGGTCAGCGGCATGGCTTCTATTATAGGAAGTAGCGGCGTCGACGGGCAAGGGGAAAGTTGACCGAGACGATCAATTCAGCACGAGATCGTCACGTTGCTGCAGCTTGCGCCATTCGCGCGGTGGCGGTGTGATCGCAGGCGCTCGAGGGCGCGCCTCTTCGGCAAGCGCGGAGGCTGGAGGTGGAGGCGGATACGCTCGCTCCATGACCTGCGGATCAAGGGAAGGATCAGCCCAATACTGCTGCCCGTGGGCGTCCATGACATTGCCAGAGGCGTCCATC
This sequence comes from uncultured Planctomycetales bacterium, assembly GCA_964372775.1. GTDB lineage: Bacteria > Omnitrophota > Gorgyraeia > Aquiviventales > Aquiviventaceae > CAYJRJ01. The sequence goes on from CAYJRJ010000024.1 coordinate 7,736, forward strand.
AGGATCACATCGTCATCGTGGAACCCGCCTGCAACAGGCGCCGTGCTAGGGGTCGAGGCCGATACGGCGAGTGTCCCGGCAGGAGCGGAAGAGGGGAGGGGGGCGGGACGCTTGGGGTGACTTGCGTGACCGATCACGCCTGCGAGGGCGACAGCCAGCACTCCGATGCCTGAAACGACCCAACGGCACCGCATCAATCCTCCTGCCAGAGGACCCCTTCGTAGGCCCCGGTCGTCGGATAGAATGGCGGGGACAGATTCGACAAGCGCGCGTCGTACGAGTAATCCTTCGCGTAGCCGGAGACCTGTTGGCCGGTGCTGCCGTTGAACGACCCGACCGGACCCCGTTGCTTTTGGATAATGCCCCCATGAACCGTGAGCGTGCCTTTCGGCGGGCCCTGCCACCAGTTCTCCACTGTGAACGAGGTGTTGAGCGCCATCACGGACGCTTCCAGCGTCACGTTAGCGGGTGCCGACTGGGACACCACGACGTTCTGCTCGGCCATCAGCCCCAGGACGTCATCGGATTGAGGGTGGACCCGGGGATTGTCCGCGTAGCGGAGGTTGTTCGCAATGATGACATCTCGGCTGGTTCCCACCGTGACCTGCCCGTTGACGGTGCCAGAAACCGTGGCGTTGCCGCTATTGACGAAGATGGCGCCATTGGGCGGTGTGGGTTGCGGCCGGTTGACCCACCCACGGACGGGATTGGTCACGAGCATCGTGCCGTCGGACTGAAAGACGAGCGTGGTGTTGCCGGTGTACCATGCGCCTTCGGCGGAGGAGGCGGCAACCCGCAACGGGGTGGCGGACAGGGGCAACTGCACCGTTGCCGCGTCCAATGCGAGCCCCCCGTTGAACCGTGGGTTGTTGCCACCGGTCGGGGGAGGGTTGCGGTAATTGATGGAACCGGCCGAGCTGCTGACCGGGCCGTCAAACACCGGGCTGCCGGATATGTTGAAGCGGTCGTTTGAATGGACCGGCCCCTGCAGGTGGTCGCGGCCGGTGAACCAAATCGGGGTGCTGGGCGGTAAGAGTTCGCTGTTCGTGAAATAGGCGTAGCGGGCAAAGCTTTCGGTGCGCACAATCTCAATGACGCGGCGGCTCACCTGGACGCCGCCACTTTCCCCCGTCACGGTGATGGTGAAGAGGTCCACGTAACGGGTGGGGTTGTTGTCGTCCGGATCGATCTCTGCGCGGAAGCGGCCTCGTCCCATCGATTGTGGGCCGTTGAACGGGTCGAACATCGCCGCGCCGCTCGGAGGCGAACCCTGACGGCGCAGCCAGCGGCGGCTGTCGTTGACCCCGCCCTCCGCCAGATGAAACGCCTGCACGCCTTGCACATAGCGCTCCGCCGCCACCAACTCGACGACACTCCGCTGCAGGCCGGCGGCGGCCAGCATGCCGAGGATGAAGACGGTGAGGTATGAGAGAATGAGAACGGAACCCTGCCTTTGGGACACGCGTCACCCCTTTGTCATGAGGAGGCTGAGGGCTCCTCTCTTTAAGAGTATGCCTCACGAGCCTGAGAGCTTGCAATCCCTCGCTACTGCAAGGTCTTCTGAAAGAAGCGGAGGCTGGCAGATTTGAGGTAGGGCAGAGTGAGATAGGCGGTGTAGTGGCCCAGCGGCAGGAAGGCGGCCCGCGGCTCGCCGAGCGCGTGCCACAGGCGCAGCGCATTGGCTCGGCCGATCGTCCGGTCGAACAGCGCGATGATCATGAAGACGCGTTGTGAGTCAACGTAGGGTGCGAGGCGGACGGGATCCGTGCGGATGGCATCGCGTAGTTGTTGCTCGAGCGCGGCCCGGTCCATGTGGTTGAGGGCCAGATACCGCTGACGCTGTGTGGCCAGAAGCTTGTCTGGTGACGCAACGAGGATATCCGGCAGACTTCCGCCCGCCAGCGCCACCACGTGGCAGCGCAGCCGCGGCTCCACCGCAGCACTCAGCACACCGGCGATGCCTCCCATGCTGATCCCGAAGCTGCCCAGGCGCGCGGGATCGACGCGCTCCTGCACTTGCATCCAATCCACGATCTGCCGGATGCGCAATACGCCCTGGCGCAGGAGCAGCTCGACGCGGCTGACCGGATACTCAGGGGAGATTTTCAGGGTCTTGCGATGGACCAGCGCGGCATGAAAACCGTGACGGGCAAAAAAGTGGCAGATGCCGCGCTCCAACGGATAGTCTCCGCCGAGGATCGGGTTCATCAGGATCGCGGGCCGGCGGCCCGGCGCCGGTGAGACGAACCACTCAAACTCCACCACCGGCTCGGTTGGAGTCACACCTGCAGGCACAGAGAGCGGATGCTGCACCAGGAAGACGCGAACGCCGTGCGACTCCTCTACCAGACGGATCACAGCATCGCGCAGGGGCGAGGGGTAGTCGTAATACGCACGCAGTTCCTCAGGCAGCGGCTGCGGGAGACGGAAAGGGCCGCGGTGCGGGAGCGTGGCGCAACCGGTTAACAACAGGCAGTAGATAGTCAGCCGTAAGCCATAAGCCGTAAGCCACGATGAGCGGCGAGCTGCAACGTTACAGGACATGGCTTACGGCTTATGGCTTACGGCTGACTGCCCATCGTCTACGATTTCCACTGAGACGGCTCTGACATAGATCGGGTTAGAGAAGATCCACGGTTTGCCCTCGCGCATCGCCTCCAGGCGGTACACCCCAGGTTCGGTGACCGGGACATCCCATTGATAGCTGAAGGTGGTCGCTACCCGCTGGCCGTCTTTGAACAGCGTCAGGTGCGCCGAGGTCGGCAGGGAGACGGTGAGGCGCAGATCGGATTGCAGCGGCACCGTATCCCCCATGATGCCCAGCACCTGCTCGCCGACTGCGGCGCAAAACATAAATCCCCGCGCTTGTGCTAGCAGCTCAATCGAGAAATACGCGTGGCCCTCGCGCAAGGCGTCATAGACGGCCTCTGCGGTCAACGGCGTTGAAGGAATGAGCAGGTGCGTGCGACTGAGCCGAAACATGATCTCGTACGGGGCGAACTTGACGCCAAACGCGTGAAACTCGTGCGCATCGCTGGAGCCGATGCCGACGACGCGCCCGTGGCGGGTGATCAGTGTATCCCAGGTTGCCAGCGGATCGTAGGGTCGGGTCAGGATGGAGGCATAGAACGGCTCCGTGGGGCTGGCAATGGTCCAGAGTGCGAGCCGGAGCTTGTTTTCATCCAGCGTGTCGTGCGCGACGTTGTACCCTTCGATGCCTGTGAAGCCGGTCACGGACCAGTCGGTCCAGCGCCGTTTCTTGAAATACGGATGGGCGATGAACCCCAGCCCGCCCTGCCGGTTCACCTCATCGATGACCTGTTGGGTGGTAAGCGTGTTGCGGTCGATCTCCTGCGTGACGTTCAGGGCGAGGTAATGGCCGCCGCGGGTGGACACTTCCGCGCCGATGAGTGCGAGCACTGCGCCATGCCACCCCTGCCTACCGTCGCGCAGCGGCTGGAGCGTATTGTGCTCGGTGAAGATGAGGTAGTTGAGGTCCTGCGCGTTTCCCACGCGGATCGCGTCCTCAAACGTCCCATGCGCGTCGTGGGAGTAGCGCGTGTGAATGTGGATGACCCCCGCGTAATCCTCATAGCCGTCATCGAGGATCGCGGCGCTGCCGGATGGCGGGCCGACGGTGCGCCGACGCTGCGGCAAGGGTAGCAGCGCGCAGCCCGTGAGCGTGACGCAGAGCAGTCCGCAAACCGTAGGTCGTAGATCGTAGCGCACGTTCATTCCTCGGAGCGGCCGGTAAACCGGAACTTCGCCAAGTGCAGCGCCGGCATCACCGCGCAGCCCAGCTCTTGCGCCGGGTCGGCGAGGAGCCGTCGTTCTTTCGAGACGCCCAGCACGTGACGGAATGCTTCCAGGACGCTTTGTGTGAAGCGCAACCTCGTGACCGGTGTTGTCAGTCTGCCGTCTTCAACGAGAAACGTCCCCTCGCGCGTCAGGCCGGTCATCAGCGCCTCGCGGGGGTTGAGCAGGCCGTTGACGTAGTGGAAACGGGGGATGAGCAAGCCTCGCTGGCAGCGTCGGATCATCTGGGCCAAGCTGGACGTGCCAGGCGCCATGGCCAGATGCAGCGGCAGCGGCCCATCGACCTCGTCCGGGCTTAACCCATGTCCGGTGGAGGGATGGCCGAAGCGCTTGCCATACGTCGTGTCGAAGACGATGCCGGCTGCCTTGCCGCGATCGATCAGCACCACCCGCTGCTTCGGGACGCCTTCAAAATCGAACGGCAGGCGCAGGCTCATCGGCTCGTTGCCGTCGTCGTAGAGGGTGATCTGCGGTCCCATGACGCGCTCGCCCATCCGCCCCGCGAGGAAGCTGGTGCGCTCCTCAACGCTCTTCGCGCCGAAGGCGGTGTACCCCAGCCATGAGACGAGGTCGGCGACCGCCTCCGGTTCCAGAATCACCTCATAGGTGCCCAGGGGGATCGTGGCCGGCTCTGTGCGGTGCAGCGACTGGCGCAGGGAGCGCTGCAGCAGCGCTTCGAGATCCAGGCGCTTCACGTCGCGGTGCACAGCGCTCGCGTAGCCGGAGAGCGTGCGGTACATCGTGACGAGCTTCGCGCCGGCCACGGTGGACGCGGCGTAGCAGGCGACACCGTCGGAGTTGACGACGGCGAACTCATCTTCTCCCGTCACCATCGATCCTGCGAGGCTGGCTCCGGCTCCCCTACACAGTTGGAAGAGCCGCTTGAGCGAGTTCACGCAGGTCGTCGATGGCATTCGGGCGGTGGCCGGCATGTAGTCGGTCCGAGTCCGCAGATGATGGCCGCGCGGCAGCTCGGGCACCTCCGGCTGCGCTGGCGCATGCTGCGCGATGTTGCGCGCCGCGCGCACGCAGCGCGTGAGACTCTCTGGCTCCAACGTATCGGCGCTGGCCACGCCGACATGATGATCCAGGATCACCTTCACGGTCACGCCGACCGTCTCCTGGATGAGGTCCTGGTGAATCGCCTCCTGCGCGAAGCGGAAGACGCGGCGGGTCTTTGCGTGCGCACACACACTGAGGCCATCGACTCGCGTACGCTTCACGAGATTCGAAAGTGTCCCTAAGAGTCTTGAGTCGCCAACCATTTACTGAGTGCGGAGTTCGGAGTGCGGAATGCGGAATGACAGCCCGGCAATGTTATTCCGCACTCCACACTCCGCATTCCGAATTCTCATCTGGCGGGAGCGACAGTCACGCCGTCGAATCGCGCGTACGAAGCACCGTGCCCCACGTGCATCAGCTGCATCGGTTCGCCCTTGGCGCAGTTCGGCACGCCCCACAGCCGCCAGTCTTCCCGGCGCCCGACGCCGGTGCACGCGCCCCAGAATTTCGGCGTGATGCCGGTATAGAGCGGGTTCTTGACGATCCGGCCGACGGCGCCGTTGACGATTTCCCAGCCGAGCTCTGTGGTGAACTGGAAGTTGAGCCGCCGATCATCGATCGACCAGCTCTTGTTCGTGGAGAGCAGGTAGCCGTGCGTGATGCCGCGGCACAACTCCTCGAGCGTCCCCTCATCCGGCTCAAGATTGACGTTGGTCATGCGCACCAGCGGCGGCACGTCCCAATGGTGCGCGCGCATCGCCCCGCCGCTGGCCGCCAGGCCCAGGCGCGCCGCCGATTCACGGGAGCTCAGGTACCCGACGAAGAGTCCATGGCGCACGAGGTCGACGCGCTGCGCCGGCACGCCTTCATCATCGAAGCCGAAGCTGCCGACGCCTCCCGGCACCGTGGCATCCGCGACGATATTCACACAGGATGAGCCGTAGCGCAGCCGTCCGAGGTGGTCCGGTGTCAGGAAACTGCCGCCGGCGTAGCTGAGTTCCTGACCGAGGGCGCGGTCGAGCTCGACCGGATGGCCGCAGGATTCATGCAATTGCATGACCACTTGCGTCGGGTCCAGGATGATCGTCGTCTGGCCCGCGCGCGGCGGCTCGGCGCGCAGCAGATGCAGCACCTCATCCTGGGCGCGCGCGGCTCCTCCGACAAGATCGAGCGATTTGACGTATTCAAATCCGGCCTGCGCGAGCGCTCCCTCGTGGGAGTTGGGATAGCTGCGCGTCTGCACTTCATCGCCGCGCTGAGCCACGACCTCCAGGCCCGCGCCGCTCTCGATGACGGTCTGCTCGATCTGGGCGCCTTCCGTCGAGCAGAACAGCTTGCGGCGTTTGTAAAAATCCATGTGGCTGGTGGCCCGCTTGACCGCGTCGGGGCCCAACAGCGACGTATTGGCCCAGAGCAGATAATCGAGCTTTTTGGACAGGGGCACGTCGAATGGATCGATCTGGTATGGCGAGCGGTGCTGCGCTTTCACCGGCTCGACCGGGGCGAGGGGGCGCGGCAGCTTGTTGAGCAGATTGGCGGCGCGCGCGAGCTCCACCGCCTGGCGCGCCGCCTTGGAGACGCCAGCACGCGTCAGATGAGGTGTCGCGGCGAAGCCCCAGGAGCCTTTCACGAGGACGCGCACGCCGATGCCGACACTTTCGAACAAGCTGATGGAGGAGACGCGGCCCTGTTCGATGACGAGGCTTTCGTGGAGGAGGTGCTCGGCGCGGACGTCGCCGTAGTCGACGCCACGGCGTTTGAGTTCTCGGATAAGCTGTGCGACGAGGTTGCGGGGAATCTGGCGTTCAGACATTCACGCCAGCGATAATACCACAAGCCGACAGCGTTTGTCTGCACCGCTGCCGCCGGAAGCGAAGGCAAAAGGCAAAAGTACAATTCAAAAGTCAAACTTGTGAATTTTGCCTTGTAGTTTTGCCTTTTGCCTTTTGAATTTTTCCTTCGAAGAGCTACAATGGCACTCTCAATGGACTACATCCCTCGTTCGGTGCTCGAGACGGCGCTGCGGCGGCTCAGCCGCCAGGCGCTCCTCGACCGGCTCCACGCGGTCCGAGCACTCGCCGACGTCCGCGGCGTGCGCTACCTCGACGACCGGGGACGGCCGAAGCCGATCGACATCGCCCTCAAACCCTGGGTGCTCACCAGCGCCCAACTGCTCACGTTTCACCGCGTCGCCCACCTCTTGGCTGATGCGCTTCTGCGGCTCGCCCATGCGTACGCGCGCATCCCCGCGATCCGCGAGATCATCCACTTTGAGCCCAAGCGCGCCGAGTGGCTGCGTTTGGCCTCGCATCCCCGCGCGCGGCCGCTGGCCGTCATCGGGCGGCTGGACTCCACCGCGGTCTATGATCATGCCGGCTGGGCGCGCGACTTTCGGATGTTGGAGCCCAACACGGTCGGCGTCGGCGGCGTGCACTATGCGCCGGCCAGCTGCTCCATCATCATGGATGCACTCGGCGATGTCTTGACGCGCGCGCTGCCCGGCCGCGCGATCACCGCCACACCCGACCCGCGCCAGCTGCTCGTCGACGAGCTGCGCGCGGTGGCGAAACGGCAGGGCCGGCCGGTGCGCGGTGTGGCGCTCATCGAGAATACCGAGTACACCACCGGCACGGATGAGTTTCAGGAGCTGGCGCGCTATCTTGGCGCCCGCGGGATGCCTGCGGTCGTGGCCGATCCGCGCGAGCTACGGCTGGTTCGCGGCCGTCTGCGCGCCGGGAACATCACGGTCGATCTGCTCTACCGCGATTCCGAGCTGGAAGAGTTCGTGGAGATGGAATCGGGCCGGCGGCGGCTCACCGCGATGCGCCACGCCGTGAAGGAGGGCCGGCTGATCTCCGGCCTGACGTGGGAGTTTGACCAAAAGTCAGCGTGGGAGATTTTTACCGACGCGCGCTACAGCCGACTCTTCACGGCGCAGCAGCGCAAGCTGTTTCGGGAGCACCTGCTGTGGACGCGGCTCGTGCGCGGAGCGACTGTAACCGACCCCACCGGCCGCTCGACGGATCTCGTGTCGTACATCCGTCGCCATCGCGAGCGGCTCGTGCTCAAGCCCAACACCATGTTCGGCGGGGAAGGCGTGGTGATCGGCCTGACCGTCAATCAGTCCGAGTGGGAGCGCACGCTCCATAAAGCTCTGCGTGGGCGGGAGCGCTACGTCGTGCAGCAGCTCGCCCGTATCTCGACCGACGTCTTTCCGATGTTCCTCGACGGCCACCTCCGGTTCACCGAGCGCTGCGTCGTCTCCGGCTTCTTCTTCAACTCCTTCGGCGTCGGGCTCGTCGGCCGCTTCTCGAGCCTGCCGGTCGTCAACGTCTCTCGCGGCGGTGGCCTGGTCACCGGCCTTTGGGTTCACTAAAACATGAGGAGGAGCATGAATCAGAACACCTTTCGGGTGACGGCGGGCATGGTGTTTTCGCTGATTACCGTCCTTCATGTAGCCAGGCTTCTCTGGCGTTGGGAGGCGGTGATTGGCGGCTGGCACGTGCCGATCTGGGTGAGCTGGATCGCCATCGGGCTCTTCGGCTATTTGGCCTCTACCGCGTTCAAGAAGGACGCGTGAGAGTCAGATGAGCACGACGTTCCGAGCGTTTCGTCGCGCGTGGCAACGGCTCGACCAGCGCATGGTCGAGTTCATGAGCACGTATGGGATCCGGCTCCTGCGCATCGCGCTCGGTGTCGTGTTCATCTGGTTCGGCGGGTTGAAGGTCACAGGTTCGAGCCCGGTCGTCGAGTTGGTGGCCCAGACCGTCTACTGGGTCTCGCCGGAGTTCTTTGTCCCCTTCTTAGGCATTTGGGAGATGGGGGTCGGAGTGGGCTTGTGCTTCGGCGTCGCCCTGCGCTTGACCTTGTTCCTGTTCTGGTTGCAACTGGCGGGCACGTTCCTTGTGTTGATCTTGCGGCCCGATCGCGCGTTTCAAGGCGGCAACCCGCTCCTGCTGACCATGGAAGGCGAGTTCGTCATCAAGAACCTTGTGCTCATTACGAGTGGGCTCGCGGTAGGCAGCACCGTCCGTCGCCAGCGTTAAGGTGCCAGGCACCGCGGCACAGGTGGTTCTGAGATGAAGAAACGTCTCGCGATTGTGACGTATGGATAGTCGATGGTGGCACTCCTACACGGTACTCATGCCGTTGCGAGAGCGATTGAGTGAGAAATACGTCAATGTGAGCTGACCCTCGCTTAACGGACGCCTCAAAGATGGGACAATACCCATGAAGGAGGTGTCGGATGACGGGACGAGGCCCGTACACGCGTGAGTTCAAGTGGGAAGCCGTGCGCCTGCTGCGCACGGGGGAGAAGCCTGCGGCGCAGGTCGCCCAGGCGGGCCGGATCCTGTCCTCACCCACCGATTACGACACTCGCATCGAGTTCCAGTGTCGGTAGAGCACGATAGGAACATTCGGGAGCATCTCAGGATACTTGAATGAAGTAGGCTGGTACCCTGCCTCCGGAATACCCCCTGGTGAAGCTGGTAGCAGCTTGATGCACATATCATAATGTGATATTATTCTAATGGTACATTACTTTATAACCAGGGAGGAGCCATGCAAACTGACGAGGTGAAGCTCACCCGGCAGCATCAGATCACCATCCCCAAGCGGGTGTGTGAGGCGCTCCGGTTGCGAGGGGGCGACCGGTTGGAGGTCGTCATGCTGTCCGGTCACCGGCTGCTCCTGAAGCCCAAGAAGCTTATTGATGCTGATGACCCCGCCTACCGGTTGGGTCAAGACATCTTGAAAGCTGAGGGGCAGATCAAGCGCGGGGAGGTAGTCCCGTGGTCTGAGGTAAAGCGCCAGCACGGGCTATGACCGCCCGATACACCGTTGTCCTCTCGAAGGCTGCGCAGGAGAAGTTCGACCGCTTCATCCGCGCCGACCGCACGCTGGGTGAACAACTGGCCAAAGCGATTGAGCGATTAGCTGCCCATCCAGAGCTTGGCGAGTTCCTCAAGGGTGAGTGGAAAGGCTACCGGAAGTACCGCACGGGCAGTTACCGCATCATCTATCGCATCGAACACGCCAAGCTGATCATCTACATCATCACCATTGACGACCGAAAGGATGTCTACCGGTAGCATCCAATGAACAGACGTTTGTACCTCGCTACCTACGGTTGAGCGATGAATGAGCCGGGACACATGGGTGAGCGGTTAGTCTTAGATCTTGAGACGCAGCGGGAGTTCAGCGAGGTGGAGGGCCGCAAGCCCGAGCTGCTCGGGGTCTCGGTGGTCGGCCTGTACAGCTATGAGCAGAACGGCTTCGAGGCGTACCTTGAGGCGGACCTCGCCTCCAAGCTCGCACCCCGGCTGCAGGCTGCGGAGCTGCTCATCGGTTTTAACATCCGCCGGTTCGATCTGCCGGTGCTCCAGCCCTACCTCTCGTATCCGGTGGCGACGCTGCCGGCGCTCGACATCATGGAGGAAGTCGTCAAGAATCTGGGGCATCGCGTGAGCCTCAACAGTATCGCGCAAGCGACACTCGGCCAGGGCAAGTCGGGCAGCGGGCTGGATGCGCTGCGCTGGTACAAAGAAGGACGCCTGGATCTGATCACGAAGTACTGTCTGGACGATGTGAGGCTCACCAAAGAGGTCTATGAGTACGGCAAGCAGCACGGGCGGCTCTTCGCGACGAGCCGCTTTTCCGATGAGAAGCTGCAGATTCCGGTGTTCTGGCCCGAGCGCAAGCGCGAGATGGGCTCGATTGCGAAGATGCTCAGCGAGGCGTTTGAGAAGCGGCTGCAGGTGGAGATCGAATATCTCTCCCAGAGCCTCGAGAGCAGCGAATCCCCGCGCCGCGTGCGCCGGGTGGACGTCTACTACGTCAACGAGCCCTACTTTGAGGGCTACTGCCACTTCCGGCAGGACGTGCGGAAATTCCGCATCGACCGGATCCTCGACATCAAGCCCACCTGGCAGCGCTATTCGATCCCCCCGGATTTCGTCCCAACCGCCGTAGCAGAGTGAAACCAGACGCAATGCGGAGTTGGGAATGCGGAGTGCGGAATGAAGTTTTCATTCCGCATTCCGAATTCCGCATTCCGCACTGACGATGCGGGTTATGATTCTGGGAGCGGGAACGGCGATTCCTGCGGCGCGGCACAGCCCGGCCGGGATCTACGTCCAGGTGGCCGGGGAACATGTGCTGCTGGACGCGGGTGCCGGCACTCTGCAGCGGCTCGCCGCCGCCGGCGTGCCGTGGCATCAGCTCGACCGCATCTTCCTGACGCACTTTCACCTCGACCACTGCCTCGATCTCGCCTCGATTCTCTTCGCGCTGCGATTGCCTGATGTCGGCCGCGCGAAGACGCTGAGCGTCTATGGTCCACCGGGGTTGCAGCGGGTCTACCGGCAGCTCAACGAAGCGTTCAGCGGGTGGATTTCCCCCCGCGGTTTCCGGCTCATCCTCCACGCGCTGCGAGTGACGAAGCTGCAGCTGCCCGGCTACACGGTGAGCACTAAGCGCATGGATCATTATGAGACGGGGGCGATCGGCTACCGGCTGACCGCCCGCGGTAAGACGATCGCCTATTCCGGCGATACCGATGTCTGCGATGGCGTGGTCGAGTTGGGACGTGGCGCCGATGTGTTCATCCTGGAGTGCTCCGTGACCGATGAGCGGAAAGTCGAAGGCCACTTAACTCCCAGTGAGTGCGGCGCGATCGCCGCTGCTGCGCGCTGCCGACACCTGGTCCTCACCCACTTCTACCCTGTCTTCAAGGGTTACGATATCCGCCGCCGCGTGCGCCGGCACTACCGAGGCCGTGTGACGCTCGCAAAAGACTTCCATGCGTTCTCTGTGTAATGTTCGATGTGTCATGTGTCATGGGTCATGAAAGAGCCAATATCAAAGCAGTGTTTACATTACACATGACACCATTCACATTACACAAGTGACATGGTCCGCATCATTGTCGTGCATGGAAGAGGATCCAAGCCCTCGAAGGTCTGCAAGCTCCGGTGCGTGCGTCAGGTCTTGACGGAAAGCGTTCGCCGCGTGGATGCGCGCGCGGGCGCGTGGTTGGCCGCGCACCCTCGTACGATTCAACTCGCCTATTACGCCGATCTGCTGCGCCGCCTGACCGGCGAACCCCTGGAATCCTGCGACAGTTTTCGTGAGCCCATCGCGCGGCTCTATGAGGAAAGCCAGCGCTGCCCCACCTGGATTCGGTTCCGAGCCCATCTGCATGGGCTCAGCGTCAACGCCTCGGAGGTCATGGCCCGGATGCTTACGCCGCAGGCCCGACGGCGGATGATGGCCCGGCGCTTTCCCGACGTCATGCGGTATCTCACCGACCATGCGTTGGCCTCGCAGATCCGCGCGAGGCTGCAGCAGCTGCTCGTGCCCGCGCTGCGCCGCAGGGAGCGCGTGATCCTGGTCGCGCACAGCCTGGGTTCTGTGGTGGCGTACGATGTGTTGTGGAAACTCTCCCACATGAGCGAATACCGATCGCTTCGCGGTCGCACGATCGACGCCTGGATTACGATGGGCAGCCCGCTCGGTGACAAGCTCCTGAAGACGTACCTGCTGGGCTGGCGCTACCCGCTCGCGCATCGCTATCCCACGCATGTGCGCCGCTGGCACAACCTCTCCGCGCGCGGCGACGCGATCAGCCATGACCAGCGGCTGGCCAATGACTTTGCGCCGATGCTCAAGGCGGGATACGTCGAGCGGCTGGAGGAGCACACGAACCTCTGCACGGTGTACCGGGGTCGGGAAGAGCAGTGGAATCCCCACAAGCTCTACGGATATCTGATCCTCCCCGAAGTTGGTCGCGTGGTGGCCGCGTCGCTGCGATAACGTGCTATAATACTTGAGCACACACTGGTTCCCCGCAAATCCCAAGAAGAAGGAGGACACATCCATGAACGTCTTCAAAACAGGGTTTCTGCTCGCCTTGCTCACCATGCTGTTGGTGTTCATTGGGCAGCTGCTGGGCGGCGCGCAGGGAGCGATGACCGCGTTTGGCTTCGCCCTCGTGCTCAACTTCGTCAGCTACTGGTTCAGCGACAAGATCGTGCTGGCGATGTACCGGGCCAAGCCGTTGAGTGAGGCCGAGGGGCCGCAGGTCTATCGGGCGGTCCGGGAGATCGCCGCGCGCGATCGCATCCCGATGCCGAAACTCTACTGGATCGCAACAAGCACGCCCAACGCGTTTGCCACCGGCCGCAGCCCCAAACGCGCGGCGGTCGCGGTGACGTCGGGGCTGCTCGAGCTGATGAGCGAAGAGGAACTCAAGGGCGTGCTGGCGCATGAGCTCTCCCACGTCAAGAACCGCGACACACTCGTGATGACGGTCGCGGCAGCACTGGCTGGCGCCATCATGATGCTTGCGCGCATGGCGCAGTGGAGCATGTGGATGGGGGGTGGGCGCAGCAGCAATGACAGGCATCGAAGTGCGGCGGCCCTGCAGCTGGTCGTCATTCTGCTCATCGCAATTCTCGCGCCCCTCGCGGCGATGCTGATCCAGTTGGCGATCTCTCGGACGCGTGAGTATGGAGCCGATGAAACCGGCGCGCGGTTGACCGGCAATCCTCACGGGTTGGCCAGCGCGCTGGAGAAGCTGCACCGAGCCGCGCGGGAGCACCCGCTGCCCAACGCCAATCCGGCGACGGCGCATTTGTTCATCGTGAACCCGCTCTCAGCTGGCGCGATCGCCGGCCTGTTCTCAACGCACCCACCGATGGAGGAGCGTGTGCGCCGCCTGCGCGGCATGCGGCTGTAAAAAAATGGGGACGTGTACCTTTTTTTGGAAAAAGGTACACGTCCCCATGTTGTTGGCTGCCGTCGGCACGGCCACGGCAGCCTGGGCGCAGGACCTTGCGTTCTCCGCCAAAGTGGACAACACCACCGTGAACATTGGCGATCCAATCCAACTCACTGTTTCGCTCAGCGGGGACATCAGCGGAATCCAGCTGCCGGCGCTTGAGTTTCCCGAAGGGTTCGCCATCATGGCGCGCAGCCAAGCGACCAACTTTTCCGTTCGCGCAGGCGCGATGGAGCGCTCGACCAGCCTCACCGTTATCCTCGTTCCACAACATGAAGGCACGTTTCAGTTGGGCCCTTTTAGCCTCCAGCACCAACAACGGACGCTTGCAACCGAGCCCATTGAAGTCACCGTCACTAAGCCGGCCGTGCCGCCGCGCCTTGAGCCTCACGGCGGCCGTTTTCTCCTCTAATGTATCGTCGAGCATCCTTCGACTTCGCTCAGGATGTCCCGAGCGAGGCAAAGCCAGTCGAAGGACACAAGTGGTGGCGTCGACGGTATTCCAGTGGTACAACAGCTTGTATTTTTTGGCTTGACACACTCATCGGATATGCTACAGTTGCCTCTGATAACCCCAAGCGGTTGGGGTTGCTCGAGAGGGCGCGCGCTACAGGTTGGGTATAGAGGAGGACGGGTGGATGGCTGAGGCGATGGGAACCGGCGCAGCGACAGCAGGTGCGACATCCACAGCGAGCCTTCAAGAGCCGACCGCAACGAAAGGTTTGCGCGTCCCTCGCCGGTGGACCCGCCCGAACGTCCAACCCTTTGATGAGATCGAGTGGGAGCTTCGCGCCGCTACCATCGGCAATGAGAAGGGCGAAGTCGTCTTCGAGCAGAAGGACGTGGAGGTGCCGAAGGGCTGGAGCCAGCTCGCCACGAACGTCGTCATCTCGAAGTACTTCCGCGGCGCGTTGGGCACGCCGCAGCGCGAGCGCAGCGTCAAGCAGCTTGTCGGCCGCGTCGCCAACACCGTCAGCGACTGGGGCATCAAGGACGGCTATTTCGCGAGCGAGGAAGATGCCGAGGCCTTCCGCGCCGAGCTGACCTACCTGCTCGTCAATCAGTGCGCCGCGTTCAACTCGCCCGTCTGGTTCAATGTCGGCATCGAAAAAGACCGAGCCCCCCAATGCTCGGCGTGCTTCATCCTCTCAGTGGAAGACAACATGGAATCCATCCTCGAGTGGTACCGCAACGAGGGGATGATCTTCAAGTACGGTTCAGGCTCAGGCCTCAACGTCTCGCCGATCCGCTCCGCGCGCGAACGGCTGGCCGGCGGCGGCACCGCCTCCGGGCCGGTGTCGTTCATGCGCGCGGCGGATGCCTCGGCCGGCGTGATCAAGTCCGGCGGCAAGACGCGGCGCGCGGCGAAGATGGTCGTGCTCAACGCCGACCATCCCGACGTCAAGCCGTTCATCCTGTGCAAGTGGAAAGAGGAGGAGAAAGCGCACACGCTCATCGATGTGGGCTATGACAGCGCCATCGACGGCGAGGCCTACGGCTCGGTCTTCTTCCAGAACGCGAACAACTCGGTGCGCGCGACGGATGAGTTCATGCGCCGGGCGATGGCTGATGAGGAGTGGGAGCTGCGCGCGGTGACGACCGGCGAGATCATCGAGCGGGTCAAGGCCCGGGACTTGTTACGCTTGATCGCCGAGGCGACGTGGCACTGCGGCGACCCCGGGATGCAGTTCGACACGACCGTCAACGACTGGCACACCTGCCCCAACACCGGCCGCA
>CAYJRJ010000025.1:0-22237 GCA_964372775.1 uncultured Planctomycetales bacterium
GCTCGACGTGCTCCGGCTTGACCTTGCCCTCCTTCATGACCTTCTTGGCCGAATCAGCCATGCGCCGCACTGCGAGTTTGAACACCTCGGTGCCGTTCATCCGCAAAAAGTGCAGCCGCTGATCCACGGACTTGTGCGACGGCGGATATTTCGAGCCTCCGCCCGGCATGTAGAGCATGTCGGCGGCCGATCCATCCGATCCCATGTCGGTCGCGATGATCCCGCCCCGCTTGACCGGTGCGAGCACGGCAGCGCCCGCCCCGTCACCGAAGAGGATGCAGGTGGAGCGATCCGTCCAATCGATGAAACCGGAGAGCACTTCCGCTCCGATCACGAGGGCATTGCGATAGCGGCCGGTGAGCAGGTATTGCTGGGCCGTAATGAGCGCAAAAACTGACCCCGAGCAGGCCGCGGAGAGGTCGAAGCACACGGCCGACTTGGCCCCCAGGCGCTGTTGGACCAGGCATGCGCAGGAGGGAAAGAGCATATCCGGTGTGGTGGTCGCCACGATGACCAGGTCCACGTCCTTGGCATGAAGCCCCGCCTGCTTGAGCGCCTGCTGGGCGGCAGGCACAGCGATGTCGCTGGTTGTGGTGCCCGGCTCGGCGACGCGCCGCTCGCGGATACCCGTCCGCGAGCGAATCCACTCGTCATTCGTGTCCACCATCTTCTCGAGATCAAAGTTGGTGAGCACCTTCGAGGGCACGTGCATGCCCAGACCGATGATGCCGATGCGGGTGGGGTGCGTGCCGGCGGCGGTCATGCCGGTGCACAGGGGTGCGACGCCTTGATGGCATCGATCATGGTGCCCATGAGGTTCGTGCGAATGGACTCATGGGCGACGCGAATGGCGTTTTTGATCGCCTTGCCGCCGGAGGCGCCGTGGGCGATGATCGAAATCCCGTCCACCCCCAGTAACAGCGCTCCGCCCTGCTCGGCGGAGTCGATCTCCTTGCGAAGGTTGTGGAACGCGTCACGGGCCAGCCATGCCCCGAGGCGCGTGATCGGGCTCATGGCCAGCGAACGCTTGAGCAGCACGCTGATGGCATGGGCGAGGCTCTCCGCGGTCTTCAGCGCGATATTGCCCGCGAAGCCGTCGCAGACGATCACGTCAAACTCGCCGGTAAAGATGTCGTGCCCCTCCACGTTACCGACGAAGTTGACAGCCGATCCCTCCAGCATGCCAAACGTCTCCTTCATGAACTCGGTGCCCTTGCTCTCTTCTTCCCCGACGTTCAGGAGCCCGACCGTCGGCCGCGTCTTACCCAGCACGCAGCGCGCATACGCCTCGCCCATGAGCGCATACTGCAGCAGGTGCAGCGGCTTCGGATTGATGTTGGCGCCCACATCAATGAGCAGGGTGTCGCCCTTGAGCCCGGGCAGCAGCGTCGCAATTCCGGGCCGCTCGATCCCGGCCAGCAGCCCCACCAGCAGGGTGCTCGCCGACACGACCGCGCCGGTGTTGCCTGCCGACACGAAGGCGTCCACCTTACGGTCTTTTAACAGGTGGACCCCGACGTTGATGGAGGATTCGCGTTTCTTGCGGATGCTGGCCACGGGCGATTCGTCCATCCCGATGACCTGAGGCGCGTGGACGATGGAGAGATTGCGCGGAGGCTGACCGTAGCGGCCAAGCTGCTCCTCGATCGCTTCTTGCTGGCCGACCAGGACGATCTCCACGGGCAAATCGCGGGCGGCTCGAATCGCGCCGGCGACCGGCGTCTCGGGAGCTGCGTCACCCCCCATGGCGTCCAACGCAATCTTCATCCCACCCCCTGTGGCGCGTCGCCAGAGGCGACGCCGTCGCTGGCTCGACGAATCCCACCGACCCTGGGCCAGCGACTGGCCGCCGTGACGAATGTCACACGGTGTATCTGTCTGACAGACACGTTGTTCGCTCGCCACATTCGGGTCCCGCGGAGCGGGGCCGGCGCAAGGGGTGGGATCATCGCGACGCGCTACCCCTTCTTTTCCTTCTCCTTCGTCGCCACGACTATCACCTGCCGGCCGCGGTAGTAGCCGCAGTGGGGGCAGACGCGATGCGGCAGCACCGGTTGCGCGCACTGGGCGCATGTCGTCGTCTGGGGAATGGAGAGCTTCCAGTGCGTGCGGCTCTTGTCGCGGCGAGCCTTCGAGTGTTTGCGTTTCGGGAGGGCCATGGAATCGTCTCCTTACCTGGTTAGGTGGCCGGGTGGCTGCACGTGCCGAGGTTGAGGTTCTGGCCGCACCGGCTGCACAGCCCTCGGCACGACGGCTGGCAAATGGGAATCATCGGGTACGCCAGGATGATATCCTGACGGACGTCATCGGTGATATCGACGATGTCCGTCGGGCGGACCTCGTAGCTGAACACCGCGTCCAGCTCGAGGGTGGAATGAAAATCCTCCAGGCACCTCGCGCAGGTGAACCGAACGGGACAATGGATGTCCGCATTCACGACCAGCTCCTGATCCGCCTTGGTGATGCGAGCGTCCACATCAAACGCCCGGTCCAGATGGATATCCTGGCGCTCCATATCCATCCCTGCGGGATCGTAGGTCGCATGCTCCTTCAGCCCTTCGGCCGGCACCCGATTCACATAAATCTTCATCGACGCCACCTGCTCGCACGTACCGCTCACGTCGCTCACGCCCTGCGCCGCAGCCTGCGAGAGAGCGCGGCGGCCACAAACGGCGGCACGAACGCACGGACATCCGCGCCCAACTCCACGGCCTCCTTGATCAGCCGCGCCGAGATATACGCGTAGGATTCGGAGGGCATCATGAAGATCGTCTCAACGTCACCGGAGAGCTTCCGGTTGGTCAGCGCCATCTGGAACTCGTACTCGAAGTCGGAGAGCATCCGCAGCCCGCGAACCATCACCCGCGCCCCGCAGCGTCGCACGTAGTCGACCACTAGCGAGTCGAAGTGGTCGATCCGTACGCCTCGCATCGACCGGGTCACCCGCCGCAGCAGCGCCACCCGCTCCTCCACGGTAAAGAGCGGCCCCTTGGCCGGATTGTGGGCGACCGCCACGATGACCTCGTCAAAAATTCGCCGCGCGCGCTTGATGAGGTCGATGTGCCCGTAGGTGACAGGGTCGAAGGTCCCGGGGTAGACGGCTCGCGTCTTCATCCCACCCCCTGCGCCTCATGGCGGCATGTGACGGCAGCAACTCGTGCCGCCATGACGAATGCCGCAGGCGAACACGCTAACGAACCCTGAGTTCTTCGAGGACTTAGCATGCGAGCTTGCCTCCGGCAAGCTGGCGCAGGGGGTGGGATCATGGGCTGCGAGAACCTCGGGCCTGATACAAAGAGAGCACCGTATCGCCGTACCGGTGCTGCTTCCACTGGCGCAGCGAACCGACGCTCTCTGGTAGGGCGGTCCGCCGATGGTGCTCCATCACGACCAGGCCAGCGGGTGCGAGGATAGCACAGTCCACGACGGTGTTCAAGGCCTTTTTTGCTTCCTCGCCGCCGTAGGGAGGGTCGAAGAGCACTACGTCAACACACGGCTCCGAACGCGCGAGCTCCCGCAGCCCCCGCTCTACGTCCACGCTCAGCAGCCGCCAGGCGCCTCGAGGCAGCTCGGCGTCAAACTTGGCCAGGTTGTCGCGGATGCAGACGGTGGCCTCAGGATCCGATTCGATGAACGCCACGAAGGCCGCCCCCCGCGAGAGCGCCTCTAACCCCAGAGCGCCGCTGCCGGCGAAGGCGTCGACCACCCTCGCCCCTTCAATGAAGCTACCCAGGATGTTAAACACGGCTTGGCGCACCTTCCCCTCCGTGGCCCGCAGTCGCGACGGGGCGACGAGTGTCATCCCCTTAAACTGCCCCGCAGCAATGCGCAGCATATGTTCACGCCGTCGCGCCGACTTGGCGGGCCAGGCGAGCACGCAGCGCCGACAGGGATGGCTCGCGCAGAGTAGGATCGCGCTCAGTCACGCGCAACGCCTCCTCGCGCGCGGACTCCAACAGCGCCTGATCGCGCGGCAGGCTGGCGATGCGAAACGGCACCCAGCCGTGCTGGCGCCGGCCCAATAACTCTCCCGGCCCGCGCAACTGCAGATCCTGCTCGGCGAGCGCAAAGCCGTCGGTGGTGCTGACGAACGCTTCCAGGCGGCGTCGAGCCAACTCATCGGCCGCATCGCTGACCACAAGGCACGTGGCAGGCTGCGATCCCCGCCCAATGCGCCCTCGAAGCTGATGCAACTGTGCCAGGCCGAAGCGCTCCGGATGCTCGACCACCATGATGGTCGCGTTGGGGACATCCAGCCCCACCTCCACGATGACCGTGGACACCAGCAGCTGCAGCGCGCCGCGGACGAAGGATTGCATGATCCGGTCTTTCTCGCTCGGCTTCATCTGGCCGTGCAGCAGGCCGATCCGAAACTCCGGGAACACCTCTTGCTGGAGGCGACGTGCCATCTGGGTCGCCGCCTTGGCTTCCTGGGAAGCGCGCTCCTCGACCAGCGGATAGACAACATACCCTTGGCAGCCCTGTGCGAGCTGCTGGCGAATGAGCGCGTAGAGCTCCTCGCGCTGCGCCTCACGCAGCCACCGCGTGGCGATGGGCTGCCGGCCTGACGGCAGCTCGCGGATCGTGGAGATCGCGAGGTCGCCGTAGAGCGAGAGGGCGAGCGTGCGCGGGATCGGCGTGGCCGTCATCACGAGCACATCCGGCGTGTGCGTCTTGCGTGCCAGATGAGCCCGTTGGGCCACACCGAACTTGTGCTGTTCATCGATGATCACGAGGGCCAACCGCGCAAAGGTGACGCCGCGCTGGATGAGCGCGTGGGTGCCAATCACCACCTGCACCTTGCCTGATGCGATCTGTGCGCGCAATGGCTGGCGCTGCGCGGGCGGAGTCCCCTGCGATAACAGCGCAACCGACACCCCCAGCGGCCCCAGATAGCCCTCCACGACCCGGGTATGCTGCTCCGCCAACAGCTCGGTCGGCGCCATCACAGCGACCTGGTACCCGCTCTGGACTGCGAGCGCCGCCAGGAACACCATGACGATCGTCTTGCCGCATCCCACATCGCCCTGGAGCAGCCGGTGCATGGGCGAAGGGCGGCACACATCGTTGATGAGCTCATTGAGCACGCTCTGCTGATCCGCTGTCAGCGCGAACGGGAGACGCTCGCTTAGCTTCCGCATCAGCGGCCCTTCGCGCTCGTAGTGTTGCGGTTTCGTCCGGGCCGCCGTCCGCGCCCGCCGCTGCGCCAGGGCGATTTGGAGCAGAAAGAGCTCTTGAAACGCCAGCCGCTGCTGTGAGCGTGCGAGTGCATCCCAGGAAGAAGGAAAGTGAATCTCGCGAATCGCCTCCGCCAGTGGAGGCCATCCGCGCGCTTCGCACAGCGAAGGCGGCAGCGGGTCCTCCAGATCCTGCGGGAGTTGTGCGAGCACTGATCCGATCAGCGAGCGCAACCACCGCTGGCCGATGCCGGTCGCCAGCGGATAGATCGGCACGATCCGGCCCAGGTGCAGCGAATCTTCCTCATCTTCCTCGACCCGTTCAAACTCGGGATGGATCAGCTGCAGCCGCGCACCTGGCTCCACCCGTCCGTGGAGAATCAGCGCATCCCCGACCCGAAACTGCTGCGCCAGGTACGGCTGATGAAACCACAGCGCGTAGCATGCGCCCGATGCATCGCCGAAGGCGATCTCAAACAGCGGCTGCCCACGGCGGATGCGGCGCAAGCTCTTCGCCAGCACCGTGCCGCGGACGGTGGCTGTCTCGCCGGGTGTGAGCTCGCGAATGGAGAGCAGGCGCGTGCGATCCTCATAGCGCCGGGGCGCGTAGTAGCAAGCATCCTCCATGGTCTCGATGCCGAGGGTGGCGAGCCGGCCTGCGCGTTGCGGGCCGACCCCTTTGACGTAGCGGATGGATCCGAGTATAATAACGTTCCTCATGCGCGTGTGTGCGATTTGCGGGAAACGTCCGGTCCACGGAAGCGCCGTGACCCACCGAGGGATGCTGAAGGTGAAAGGCGGGGTGGGTCGCCGCACGGTCCGGGTGAATCCCCGACGGTTCCTGCCTAATCTCCAGCCCGCCAGAGCCCTACTCAACGGTACGGTTCGACGCGTGCGCGTCTGCACGGACTGCCTGAAGTCCGGCCGGGTCGTTAAAGCGCCGGCGACGCCTTCGCGTCGCTCACCGTAAGCGCCAGCTCCCCGTCCACCAGCGAGGGGCTGGCCACGACGTCGTAGCGGCCTCCTGAAACGTCGGCCGGAAACATTCCCTTCCCCGGAACCTTCCTCGTCCCATCTGAGAGCACCGCGGCGCGCGGCGACTGCCGCTCAATGGTGAGCCCCCGCACGATCACGGTCGGCCTGGGGTTGCCGCGCCCAAACGGCGCGAAGCGCTGCGTCTGCGACACCCACTGCGGCGTGACCTCCGAGAGCGGCAGCTCCACATCGACTGCGCGCGTCCTCACCAAACCCGCGCGCCCGAGGGCGAGCCTGGCGTGGTCATTCACCCTCGCGCAAAATTCCTCAAGACACCGACGGTTCACGGTCAAACCGCAGGCTTGAGCATGGCCGCCGAAGCGGACGAGCAACCCCTCGCACGCTCGCAGCGCCTCCAGCAGATTAAACGCCGGAATGGAGCGGCCCGACCCGATGCCCGCCTGCTCATCCATGGAAATCGCGATCGCCGGGCGGCCGTAGCGCTCCGCCAGCTGGGACGCCACCGGCCCCATGAGCCCCTGATGCCATCCGGCGCGGCTGACCACCAGCACATAGTGGTCGCGGAAATTCAAGCGATTGACCTGCTCGTGGGCTTCCCCGATGAGCTGACGATGGAGTCCTTTCGTCGTCGCGTGGGCGGCTTCTGCTGCGGTCAACCATTCGTCAGCCGACTCCTGGCACTCGCTCACCAGCAGCCCCAACACCGCGGAGGACTCGCCTAATCGCCCGCCCGCATTGAGCCGCGGCACCAGCCGCCTGAGAATCTGCTCCGGCTCTGCATTGGAGGTTTTCGTCGCCTCGCACAGCCGCCTCAGACCCCACCGGCGGCTGCGGACGATGCGCGGCAGCCCTTCAGCCACCAGGATGCGCGCCTCCCTGACGAGCGGAGAGCAGTCGGCCAGCGTGCCTAGCGCCGCTAAGTCCAAACACCCTGCGAGACGATCATCTCCGGGATCCTCGTACAGCGCCTGCGCCGTCTTAAACGCCAATCCAGCACTTGAGAGCTCCCGCATCTGCGAAGCGTCCGGCCGGTGGGGATTCACCAGGGCGTACGGCTGGGCCCAACGCTCCAGCGGCACATGGTGATCGATGATGATCGTGTCAATCCCGCGCGCAGCCAGCCGCCGCACGACCTCAAGCTGGTTGGTCCCACAGTCGACCAGGATCACCACCTTGATCGACGAACGGCACACGCTCCCGACCAGCGCCTCAGGCACGCCGTACCCATCGGCCACGCGGTTGGAGAGGTGAATCCGCACGAGCGCGCCGAGCCCGCGGAGCACTTCGTATAACAGTGCGCTCGCCGAGATCCCGTCGACATCCGAATCGCCGAAGATGAGGATCGGCTCGTGCTCGGCAATCGCCCGCCGCAGACGGGACACCGCGTTTCCCATGTCCGGCAGCTCGTAGGGATCCGTCAAACCCGCAAGATCAGGGTTGAGGAATCGCGCGGCCTCCTCGGCGGTGCCAACACCCCGGTTCAGGAGCAGCTGCGCCGTGATCGGATCAATTCCGGCCGCGTGTGAGAGCCGCTGGGCGGCGCGCGGATCAGCCGGCTGCACTTTCCACATCGAGGTCATGGCTCACGCGTGTTTGGGTTGAAACATTTTCCGCCAGGTCACCACCAGGGCGGAGGCGATGTAGACCGTGGAGTAGACACCGGAGACAAACCCGACCAACAGACAGAACGAAAAATCGCGCAACACTTCCCCGCCGAATCCGTAGAGTGCCAGCACCGAGAAAATGACGGTCAGCGATGTCAGCAGCGTGCGTCCCAGCGTCTGGTTGACGCTCAGATTAATCACCTCGGTCAGGCTCAGTTTGCGCTGCAGGCGCAAGTTCTCGCGCACCCGGTCATAGATGACGATGGTGTCATTAATGGAAAACCCGGCGATCGTCAGCAGCGCCGCGATCACGGTCAAATCGATCTGCCGGCCCGCGAGGCACAACACCCCGCCGGCCACCACGACGTCGTGCAGCAGCGCAATCACACCCGCGGCCCCGAAATCCATATGGCGAAACCGAACCGCCACATAGAGCAGAATGCCCAGCATGGACCAGCCGATCGCCATCCACGCCTTCTGCCGTAAGATCGCGCCCACCGTCGGGCCCACCCGCTCAATGCGAACCAGCTCAGGGCTCATGGCGCCGTAATCCGACTGCAGCGCCTCATGCACCCGCTGCATCGTCTCCTTGATCTCCCCTTCCTCGTCATCCGGCGTGCGAATCAGCCACTCCGTGGGGCTGCCGAACTGCTGCAGCGTCGCATCGTCCTTGCCGACCTTCGCCAAGGTCTCGCGCAGGCGATCCGCGCTCACCGCCTCAGCGAACCGGTACTCCTGGAGCAACCCTCCGGTGAAATCAATCCCGTAGCGGTCATTGCCGCGCATCGCGAACGCCGCCGCGCTCACCACCATGAGGACGATGGAGAGCGCGTAGCAGAGCTTGCGCTTCGCGATGAAATCGATCTTCGTGTCGCGGATAAACTGCAGCATCCGCAGCTGCTTCAAGGTGCCGGTGCCCAACAGCGCGTCGAAGATGATCCGCGTGACAAAGATCGCCGTGAACATGCTCGCAACGATCCCGATGCCCAGCGTCGTCGCAAAACCTCGAATCGGTCCGGTGCCGAACCAGTACAGGAACACCGCCGCAATGAGGGTTGTCACATTGGAGTCCACGATCGCCGAAAACGCCTTCTCATAACCTGCGCCAATCGCCAGGCTCAATGGACGGCCGGCCCGCAGCTCTTCGCGGATGCGCTCATAGATCAGCACGTTCGCATCGACCGCCATGCCCAGCGTGAGGATGATCCCGGCGATGCCGGGCAGCGTCAGGGTCGCCTGGAAATAGCCCAATCCGCCTAGAATCAACAGCAGGTTGAGCGCCAGCGCGACGACCGCGATCACGCCGGACAGCTGATAGGACACCAACATGAACGCCACGATCAGGCCCGCTCCCACCGCCGTGGCCGCCAATCCCGCCCTGATTGAATCGGCTCCGAGAGTGGGCCCCACCGTGCGCTCTTCCTCAACAGCGATCGGTGCCGGCAGCGCACCGGCGCGCAGCACGATCGCCAAATCGTGCGCTTCCTCCCGGGTAAATCTCCCGGTGATGCGCCCGGCGTCGGTGATGCGGCTTTGGATCACCGGCGCGGACTGGACCTTGCCGTCCAGCACGATCGCCAGCCGCCGGCCGATATTCGCCCCGGTCAACTGGCCGAACGCTCGCGCCCCGTCCCGGGTGAGGCGAAAGCTCACCTCTGGCAACCCCAGTTCCCCAGCTTCGACCCAGGCATCCGCCAGAATCCCTCCGGTGAGCGACTCATCAGTCTCGAGCAGCAGGGGGGCTCCGGTCTCATCTTCCGATAATCGAAATCCCTTGGGCACGTTGTCGTCGAGTGCCTGCTGCAGCAACCGCTGCTGCTCCGAGACCAGCTGAAATTCGAGCAGCGCGGTTCGTCCGATCAGCGTCAGCGCGCGCTCCCGGTCGGTGACGCCGGGCAGCTGCACCAGGATATGATCGGTCCCCTGGCGCTGGATCAGCGGCTCGCGCACGCCGAACTGATCCACCCGGTTGCGGATGATCTCAAGGGCGATGCCGGTCACATCCTGATCCCGCGCCTCCGCAGGCACCTTGGAGGTGTCGACCTTGAGCACAAGGTGCATCCCGCCCTGCAGATCCAACCCAAGGTTGATGCGCTTAGCCAGCGGGAACGTGAACCAGAGCGCCCACCCGACCACGACGAGCACGAGGGGGATTCTCCAGCGAAAGCTTGAAGGCATCAGGCGCTTCCCTTGACGAGCCGCGCGATAGCGGAGGGTTCCACATCGATCCGCACGTTCTCATCCACCCGCAAGGTGATCGCATCCGGCTTCACGTTGACGACGGTGCCGAACATCCCCCCGCTGGTGACGACGGCATCGTTCTTCTTGAGGTTCTTGAGCATCTGCTCATGCGCTTTGCGGGCCTTCGCCTGGGGGCGGAAGACCAGCACGTAAAAGATGAGAAACATCATCGCGATCGGGAAGAGCATCGCGAACGGTCCGGGTTGTGCAACGGCCTGGTTCGGCATTATCCCACCCCCTCCGGCTGTCCCGCTGAAGGCGGGACAATGCAATAGGTCTGCCTTTGGATAATTCCCTCGTCATTCCTCATCATACCCTCTCCTGAAATTGTATGGGCTGCTTGCAGCAGCCCGCCGCAGGGGGTGGGATTACGGCTCTCCTCTGATGATGATGACGGGCGACGTCGCGAGACGGCTCACCGGAACGAGCTGCGCCTCGGGGTAGTAGTACGCCAGGATCTCCGCGGCGGAGAATCCCCGGCGGGCCAGCTCGGCCGCCCCCCATTGGCACATCCCGACCCCGTGGCCCCATCCGCGACCCTCCAACACGAAGGCGTCGCCCACCGGGGTGACGCGCAAGAGCGGGCTGCGAATCTGTTCGAAGCCAAAGAGCGCGCGGAATTCGTAGCCGGTGAGCTTCACCGTGCGCTGGGCGCCGATGATCGTGATCTCCTTCGCGCGCCCTGAGGCGGTGCGCGCCGTGACGTTAAGCGCGCTGACCGCGCCAATCGGCCCATAGGTGCTTTTTCGCAGCGCCCAGCCCACGTCGGCTTTCGTCAGGCGCCGCTGCCACCGGAAAAACGGCGACGCGGAGCAGAAGGAACACGCCACCCCGCCCCGAAGCGGGGCAACGTCGAACTTGCCCATGACGCGGGCGTGCTCCGTCATCCCCCCGCACGTCGAGTGATAGAACGTCGGGAAGAGCCGATCCCCGTCCAGGAGGATCCAGCCAGCGGTGATCTTCACCGCCCGCGTCGTGCCGGGCTTCTCCGCGGTCTTACCGCCGTAGTCTTGCGACATGACATCTCCCGTCACGTCGTAGTCCACGTCATCCTTGATGAACCGCTGGTACACGGCGTACGTCCGCGCGGCAATCGCGATCGCCTTGAGCGCCTCCATGGGCCAGTAATCCGGCGCCTCCTTGCTGAGCACCCCGCGCAGGTAATCCTCCAACGAAACATGGTTGATGACCAGCAGCGTCAGATCCTTTTGACGAACGATCTCAAGCGTGCCGCGCAGCCGCGTGCCGTTGAGCCGAATGGCCCCGTCGCTGGATGGCTCAACGCGCACTCCCATGATGGGAATGACCTGCCCTCCGAGCCGCAACCCCTCAGGGACGGCACGAACGGAAAGCGGCAGCAGATGGCGGCCTTCCTGGATCGGGTTGCCGGTATGCAAGGCGCGGATGGTGAACCGGCCGTTGACTTGGAGGGAGACTTCCGGATCTTGGCGCACGACAGCCACGCGGATCCACTCAGGGTTGGGCTGGGCCTGGCTGATGCCGAAGCCGGCGCACAGCAGCACGGCCGCGCAGAGGATGACGCGACGCTTCATCCTCGAAAACGACTCCAGAGCCAGACGAACAACGTCAGAAGAAGACTTGCCAGCAGGCAGCTCGCCAACGGAAAGTAAAACGAGAATCGGCCGCGCTCAATCAGGATATCCCCCGGCAACCGCCCCAGCCACGGCAGCCGGGGGCTGACCAGCAGGAGCACGCCGAAGGCCGTGATGATGACGCCAAACAGAATGAGCGCGCGACCCAACGGCTGCAAGTCAGGCGCGATCATCCCACCCCCTGCGCCCCACGGCGGCCTAGTGCGTCTGTCATCATCTGGCCGCCGTGACGAATGTCATACCGCATCTTCGGAAATGCAAGGTTCTCGCTCGCCACATTCGGCCCCGCCGCAGGCGGGGCGGCGCAGGGGGTGGGATCATGTCGAGGAGGCAAAGAGCTCCAAGGGTTTGCTGGCTTTCCAACTGGCGAAATGCTGATGCGCCAGACGCGTGGTCTTGCGGCCCCGGGCGGTGCGCTTGAGCAGGCCGGCTGAGAGCAGATACGGCTCGACGACATCGACGATGGTGTCAGGCTCTTCGTTCAACGAGGCGGCCAGCGCCTCAATCCCCACCGGCCCTCCGCCGTAAAACTCAATGATCGTCTGCAAGACACGACGGTCAATGGCATCGAGCCCAAATGCATCCACCCCCTGGGCGCGCAGCGCGGCCTCGGCAACCTCGCGCGAGATCTTGCCCTGCGCCTTCACCTGGGCGTAGTCACGCACGCGACGTAAGAGCCGATTCGCCACACGCGGTGTGCCGCGCGAACGCTCGGCGATCAGGCGGCCGGCCTGCGCATCCAGCCCGATGCCCAAAATCTTCGCTGAGCGGGTGATCACCTCCACCAGCTCATCGGGGGTATAGAACTCCAGGTGATAGACCATGCCAAACCGGCTGCGCAGCGGGTTGGAGAGCAACCCGGCGCGCGTTGTGGCGCCGACGAGCGTGAAGCGCTTGAGGTGGAACTTGATCGTCTTCGCGTACGGCCCCTTATCGATGACGAAGTCGATCTCGAAGTTCTCCATCGCCGGATACAGAAACTCCTCGACGACTTTTGACAGCCGGTGGATCTCATCGATGAACAGGATGTCGCCCTGCTCGAGGTTCG
Organism: uncultured Planctomycetales bacterium; assembly: GCA_964372775.1. Lineage (GTDB taxonomy): Bacteria > Omnitrophota > Gorgyraeia > Aquiviventales > Aquiviventaceae > CAYJRJ01. The sequence goes on from CAYJRJ010000025.1 coordinate 12,680, forward strand.
TCAAGATCCCGATCAGATCTCCCGCCCGCTCGATCGCCGGCCCGCTCGTCGCCGTGATCTTCGCGCGCATCTCATGCGCGACGATGTGCGCGATGCTGGTCTTGCCCAAGCCCGGCGGGCCGGCCAAGAGCAGATGCTCCAGAGGCTCGGCGCGCCGCGTGGAGGCCTCGATGGCGACGCCCAAATTCTCGACCACGGCCGCCTGACCGACAAACTCATCAAACCGCTTCGGACGCAGACTCAGGTTCAAGACTTGATCGTCGTCGTTCTCCGACGGCGGGAACGACACCGGCAGCGGGTCCGGGTGAACCCCCAACGGATCCGCCCGCCTTCCGGAGGGTGAGGCGCGCCGGCCTCGAACTAGAGGATCGCTAGCACTCATCCCACCCCCTGCGCCCCACGGCGGCCTAGTGCGTCTGTCACCATCTGGCCGCCGTGACGAATGTCATACCGCATCTTCGGAAATGCAAGGTTCTCGCTCGCCACATTCGGCCCCGCCGCAGGCGGGGCGGCGCAGGGGGTGGGATCATCCGCACCCCCTGTGACGCGTCGCCAGAGGCGACGCAGTCGCTGGCTCGATGAATCCCACCGACCCTGGGCCAGCGACTGGCCGCCGGCCAAGTCACAGGGGGTGGGATCATGCGGCCACCGCGGACTTCGTGGGGCGCTGTGCCGCGGGCGACGGCGCGGTCTCGCGTGAGCCGCGCTGTTGGCGATAGACCTCGTTCAGGACTTCCTCCACCGTTGACATTGTTGGATTGCGTTGCAGCGCCGTCTGCACCATTCGCTTGGCGTCAGGCTGCTTGTACTGCAATTGGACCAGCACGGCCACCGCCTCCTCTTGAAGCTCCAGCCCCGCTCCATGCGCTTCGGACGGCGGACCCGCCTCCCCCCGGCTCTGGATCAATGCATATTTCCCGACTTTGCCCTGCAGCTTGGCCACGATCTCTTTGGCCCGCTGCTCGCCGATGCCGGGCAGTGAACGCAGCCGGCCCACATCGCCCGCATCAATCGCCTGGGCGATAAGCGGAATCGGCAGCGTCAGTGCCCTCAGGGCCGCTTTCGGCCCGACGCCGGAGACGGAGATAAAGCGAATGAAAAATTCCCGCTCGATCTCGTTGAGGAATCCGATCAGCATGGGGATGCCACGGCCCACCTCGAGCTGCTGGTAGTGGAAGGTGATGAGCTCCGCCTCGCCCTGGCCGTTGACGCGCTCATCGAGCGCCGTGAGAATCGAGGGAGGCATGAGGACTTCGTAGCAGACGCCCTGCACGTCGAGCAGAATCGAATGCTCCCCTCGCTCTCGTACGACGCCCCGGAGACGAGAGATCATCTGCGAGATCCTCTAGGCAAGCGCAGTGCATTACCATTCCGCATTCCGAATTCCGCATTCCGCATTTTCATCATGTGGGCATGAGCGATCGCTAACGCGAGGGCGTCGGTAGCATCCAGGGACCAATCAGGGCTGCGTCTGCCGACCCACTCCTCCACCATCCGCGCGACCTGGTCCTTGGAGGCCGCCCCTCGCCCGGTGAGCGCCTGTTTGATGCGCGCCGGGGGATACTCGACGAGCGACACGCGCTGCTCCTGCGCCGCAAGACACGCCACCCCGCGCGCGTGGCCCATCAACGCCGCCGTGTTGGCATAGCGCTCGTGCGTGAAGATCATCTCCAGCACCACCACCTCAGGCTGCTGCCGATGCAGCAGATCCGCCAAGGCACGATGGAGGAACTCCAGGCGTTGGGGCAGCGGCTTGCCTTTTGGCGGGCGGATGTCTCCTGCGGCGAGGATGCGCACCCGGCGATCCGTCGCGTCAATCGCGCCAAAGCCGGTGACATTGATACCCGGGTCGATGCCCAAGATCACCATCGTCGGAGAGATAATCCTGTAAGTGGCAAAGTGGCGGGGTGGCAGGGTGATCGACCACTTTGCCACCTTGTCACCCCTTAGCTCTGTTCGTCCGGTTAGGCCGCCGCGTGCTCTGCCAGAATCGCGTCCGGGATGTCGAAGTTCGCGTACACGTGCTGGGTATCGTCGTGGTCTTCGAGGGCATCCAACAAGGAGAGCAGTACTTTGGCCTGCGACGGATCCTCGACGCGCGCTGTGGACGAGGGCACCATGGTGATGTCCGCAGTCTCCCAGGCGATGGAGCGCTGCTGCAGCGCGTGCTTGACCGCCTCGAACGCCTGCGGCGAGCTGATCACGGTGGCGTGATCCCCCTCGACCTTGAGATCCTCCGCGCCGGCTTCGAGGACGATCTCCATGAGCTGATCTTCACTCAGCCCTTGAGCAGCCAGCGTAATGACGCCCTTCTTGTGGAACAGCCAGGAGACGCTGCCCGCCCCCGCCAGGTTGCCGCCGCCCTTCGAGAACAGGTTGCGCAACTCAGAGGACGTGCGGTTTTTGTTGTCGGTGAGCGCTTCGACAAAAATGGCCACCCCGCCGGGCCCGTACCCCTCAACGATCATCTCCTCGTAGGTGACCCCTGGGAGTTCGCCGGTGCCCCGCTTGATGGCTTTTTCAACGCTGTCCTTGGGAAGGTTGGCCTCACGGGCCTTCTGAACGGCCAGCCGAAGGCGGGGATTGCCCTCGGGGCTGCCTCCGCCCAGCCGAGCCGCTTGGGTGAGCTCCCGGATGACCTTGGAGAAGACTTTGCCGCGCTGGGCATCGACAACCGCTTTCTTGTGCTTGATGCCCGCCCACTTGGAATGTCCCGCCATCCTCGCCTTATCGTCGGTAGATTGGCGGTAGTATAGCACCGCTGGAAGGCGTGTGTAAACCCCCACACCAATCTGCACTTCGCAATCGCCGAGCCACTCCCGTCCGCTGGCACCGAAAGGCGCACAGGTTTGCACCACCCCGCGAGCGATGAGCAGATTGGTGTGGGGGTACACCCGCTCGATGGAGCTTACCGTAATGCGGCTTCGCCAGTCAATACAAGGATAGTATTGAGCAGTTCCAACGGCTCGCACGGCTTCACCAAGTACGCATCGGCGCCGTGCGCGAACCCGCGCACTTCATCGATCGGCCGGTCCATCCCCGTCAACATCAGAATGGGCACATCCCACCGTCCGTAGAACCCGCGCAGGCGCCGGCACACCTCATAGCCGTCCATATCCGGCAACCGAAGATCCAAAATCACCAGATCCGGGCGATGTTCGGCAGCATAGATCAGTGCGGTCGTGCCGCAGCGCTCCGCGTGCACCCTATAGCCCACCGATTTCAATTTCACCGCCAGCACCGCGACGAGCGCGTCATCGTCGTCCACCAGCAAAATCATCTTCTGCTCCCTCTGCGTCATGCGCCTCCCTTCTACTGGCTTTCACAAAAGACATCAGCGCCCTCAGAAACGCTGAGGGCGCTGATACTGTAAGTATGGCTGATGGGATACCTCTGTTTCAAGAGGGTATCAAGCCTACTAGACGTTTGTATACCTCTGTACTCCGCTTGCCATGCCCGTTATACTAGTTGGACCATGGGTAAGACGCTGTTCGAGCATATTTGGGACCGCCACGTCATCGAGACGCTACCTGACGGTACGGCCATTGTGTACATTGATCGACACCTGGTTCATGAGGTCACCAGCCCGCAGGCGTTTGAAGGGCTGCGCCTGGCCGGCCGGAAGGTCCGCCATCCTGAGCTGACATTCGCCACCATGGATCACAACGTGCCAACGGATGACCGGCTGACCATCCGCGATCCGATCTCCAAGGCGCAAATTGAAGCGTTAGAGCAGAATTGTCGGGAGTTCGATGTGACGCTCTATGACCTGACGAGTGACCGCCAGGGCATCGTCCACATCATCGGTCCTGAACTGGGACTGACACTGCCAGGAACGACGATTGTTTGTGGGGATTCGCACACCTCAACCCATGGCGCGTTCGGAACGTTGGCCTTCGGCATCGGCACCTCCGAGGTGGAGCATGTGCTCGCCACGCAGTGCCTGCCGCAGAAACGGCCCAAAACGTTCAAGGTGGAGTTCGCCGGACACCCGATTCCACCGGTCACGGCCAAGGACCTCATTCTGAAGCTGATCGGCACCATCGGCACGGCTGGCGGCACAGGGTATGTCCTTGAGTACTGCGGCGAAGCCATCCGATCGCTCTCGATGGAAGGCCGCATGACGATCTGCAACATGAGCATCGAAGCCGGTGCCCGAACCGGAATGGTCGCGCCCGATGACACCACGTTTCAGTACCTTGCCTCGGGCAACCGGCCGTTTGCGCCAAAGGGGGAGGCCTTCGACCGCGCGGTCGCCTTCTGGCGCACGCTACCGTCAGACCCCGACGCCCGCTTTGACCGAGCGATCACCGTCGATGCATCGAAGGTCGCCCCTCAAGTCACGTGGGGCACAAACCCTGGGATGGTGGTGGACGTCACAGGTCGCGTCCCGCAACCTGACAAGGTGCCGGGCTACAGCCGAAAGGATGTCGAGCAGGCGCTAGCGTACATGGGCTTGACGCCCGGAACACCGATCACCGACATCCACATCGATACGGTCTTCATCGGCAGCTGCACCAATGCGCGCATCGAAGACTTGCGCGCAGCCGCCCAACTCTTCAAAGGACGCACAGTCGCGCCGAGTGTCCGCGTGCTGATCGTGCCAGGATCCCAACAGGTGCGAAGCCAAGCGGAGGCCGAGGGGCTGGATCAGATTTTCCGGTCGGCGGGCTGCGACTGGCGCCAATCAGGCTGCAGCATGTGCCTGGGGATGAACCCAGACCAGCTCAAGCCGGGCGAGCGCTGCGCAGCGACCTCCAATCGGAACTTCGAGGGTCGCCAGGGGAAGGGAGGGCGGACCCATCTGGTGAGTCCCCAAATGGCCGCCGCCGCGGCCATCGCCGGACATTTCGTGGACCTTAGAACCTGGGAAAGGTAAAAGTCAAAATTTTGAATTTTGCCTTTTGCTTTTTTCCTTTTGCCTTACGGTGAATACCATGGAAGTATTCAAGTCACATCGAGGGTTGGTTGCGACGTTGGACCGGGCAAACGTCGATACGGACCAGATCATCCCGAAGCAGTTCCTGAAGTCGATCGCGCGCACCGGCTTTGGGGAGCATCTGTTCCACGACTGGCGCTACTTGCCTGACGGCCGGCCGAATCCGGAGTTCCCGCTCAATGCCGAGCGCGTTCGCGGCGCCGCGATCCTGGTCACGCGCAACAACTTCGGCTGCGGGTCAAGCCGGGAGCACGCGGTGTGGGCGATTCAGCAGGCAGGATTTCGGGCCGTCATCGCACCCTGGCAGCAGCGAGGCGCCACACGCGTGCCGGCCTTTGCGGACATCTTCCGGAGCAACTGCGCGAAGAACGCGCTGCTGACGGTGGAGCTCTCGGAACCGGAAGTCGAGGAAATGGTTCACCTGGTCGACCGCTTCCCTGGCCTGGAAGCGACCGTGGACCTGGAACACCAGCGGGTCACGCTGCATATGCCTGAGGAGATTTCATTTCACTTCGAGATCGACGGGGGCACGAAAGAGCGGTTGATCCACGGGCTGGATGAAATCGGCCTGACGCTCAAGCACGAGTCGGCGATCCGCGCCTTCGAAGGCCAACACGACCCCCAGCTCTCACGCTAGCGGCCCCTCGCGGCTCATTCCTGCGGCAAATCGCCGGTCTCCACATTGAACTGCTCGGTGTCAATCTCGCCGGCCTTGCCACACGTGAGACACTGGACGGTGACCAACTCCCGCGTTTCATCTGAGGCGACGACGGTGACGTTGGTGGAAAAGCAGTAGGGACACCGGACTTGATTCATCGGGAGAGAGCCTCCGCGGGGATACCACCATCATACTGCGACCAGACGGGGGGGCTCAAGCCAGAACGGCTGCGGGTTTACGAGTGCGGGTCGAGCAGGCCTCGCACAGTGTCAAGCAGTTCCTTCGCGTCGTAGGGCTTCTGGAGGTAGACGTCCGCGCCGACCGCCAGGCAGCGCAGCTCCTCGACGCCTCGCTCTAGCGCAGTGAGGACTACGATACGGAGTTGGCGGTGGTCGTACAGCGACCGCAGCTGGGTGCACAACTCATAGCCCGTCATGCCCGGCATGCGCAGATCGAGAATGATGAGGGCCGGCACCGACTCTTCAATACGCACCAGCGCTTCAGAGGCGCTGTTGACGGTGGCCACCTCGTAGCCGGCCAACGTCAGCTGCCGGCTGAGCAGATCGGTGATCCGCTCTTCGTCATCCACGACGAGAATCTGCTGTTCTTCAACCGCTGCGGACATGTGGCTCCTTAACATCACGCGCCCTCATGGCGCTGAGGGCGCGTCCACTTCCCTAGTAAGTATGGCTGACCGCGCGGTGCCAGTGCAAGCGAAGACTTTACTTTCCCGTATGTCTCATGCTATATAGGCAGAACGATGACGACACGGGCGCTGAGGGAGCGGTATCCCAAAAATTACCTTGTCCCTGCCGCCATCGTGATGTCCACAACGCTCTTGTTGATCGCCCTCTCGCTGCCGCTGTTGGAAACCCACCAGCAGGTCCTGTGGAAGAAGTGGCACAGCTCCTACTCGGTGTGGGCCGGGGTCGTAGCGCTCTGGAAGGAGAACGAGCTGCTCCTGGCAGCCGTGCTGTTCTTTTTCTCCATCGCCTTCCCCCTCTTTAAGCTCGCCGCACTGGCCATCATCTGGTACTCGAAGCTCGCCGGGCAGCAGCGCGAGAAGATCCTCCATTGGCTGGGGCTGCTCGGCAAGTGGTCAATGCTCGATGTCTTCATCGTCGCGATTCTGATCGTGCTTGTGAAGCTCGGGCCGCTGGCCAAAGTCGAACCGCGAACCGGCGTCTACTTCTTCGCGGCGGCCATCGCCGCCTCAATGCTCACGACGATGTACGTCACCCGCCTCGCCCGCCGTTAAACGACACCTCTGTCTACTGCCGGGTTGGCGGCTGAGCCGGCGACATCTTCGAGGAGTAGGGGCACCAGCCCTTGCCGGTCTTCCCCATCGGGCACTTCACCAGAGCCCACACGTGGCAGGCCACACCGAGCACGCTCACGACGATGATCAGGCTGCCAAGGAACCGCCCGAGCTGTCTGATCTGCCCCTTCTCCCGCTCCGCCCGCTCCACCACCCAGTAGCCTCCCACCATCGCCAACAGCAACGGGGCAATGCCGTGTCCCACCATTCGTCCTCCTGTGTTGTGTGCTACTCCACGAGCGTTCGCAGCTCCACGCCGTGGTCCGGGCAGTACCGAAACGATTCTGGATACCGCGCGCCGTCCACCGGACAGAATCTCCGCTGTGCAACGCGCTGCAACGCCGGCACCTGAGCCGATGACTGGCGAGGCTGGGCTGCAGTGCCGGCCATGGAGCCGGCCACCCCGCCCAAATCCGAACCGACCGAACTACCGATGCCCGTTTCTCCAACTTGGTGCCCGATGACCGCGCCGGCCACCTTGCCCACCGCGGACCCCACCGTCTTGCCTTGGGGTCCCACCGACCTCATACCCGCACACCCTGCCGCCAGGACAAAGGCGCACCCCACAACCAACCTCACCCAAGAGAGCGCCGGAATGGTCATCGCGTCAGGGAGCGGAGTTCCGCGATCCTGGCCTCGATCGTTTCGGCTTCCACAGGTTTTTCGCACCGTCTGAGTGCTTCCGCATACGGTTCAAGGATACTGATCAGAAATGGGTTAGCTTGCCCTAGGTGCTTCTCCGCAATGACGAGCGCTTGCGCGAAGAGCGGAAGCCCCTCCGCATCTCTGCCCTGGGCGCAGACCGCCTTCGCGAGATTCTTTAGAGATTGCATGACCGCAGGGCCGTCCGAATTGAACGCACGCTCACGAACGGCGAGCGCACGGCGATGAAGCCCCTCTGCCCGCGCAAAATCCCCCTCCCCATGGTACAGATACCCTAGGTCGTTGAGCACCTGAGCCGTCCGTTCGTGCTCCGTTCCAAACGCTGTCTCGGCCGCCAGCAAGGCCTGCTCAGCCACTTCAATGGCCTTCGCATTCTGCTTGCCCTGTACAAGCAAGGTGTACTGCACACCGAGTTCATTCAATACCGCTTCCGGTGGTGGCGCAGCCCCGGTATCCTCCGCCCCAGTGGAGAGCACAAAACCTGTACTCAGCGCGATCGTCAACAACGCCACCATCCTAACCCTGGCCATCACTATGTGGTTTCGTGTTCCCAGAATCCTCTCAGTAGTCCTAGGCTAGCGAACTCAGAAGGGGGGTGCCAACAGCAACACAACCGGCGGCCTGTCGCCAGACGGCCGCATTGGCTTTCCCATGACACATCGCACATTACACAAACGTGGCTCTCCAGAGAATAAAAAGGCTGGCGACGACCTACTCTCCCAATCCCTTGCGGGATAAGTACCATCGGCCCTGAGGGGCTTAACGTCCGAATTCGGAATGGGCTCGGGTGTGGCCCCCTCGGTATCGTCACCAGCCATTTTTGTGATTGCGCCGATTTGAAAGACAGATTTCGCAGATTAATCGGCGAAATCAGTTTTTGTAATCGGTGTAATCAATTGTTTAACAACTGCATTGTCTCGCCGCATGAATTCATGATGAACACAAGTAGTTAAGCCGCACGGCCGATTAGTACGGGTTGGCTGAAACCCTTACGGGTCTTACACCGCCCGCCTATCAACCTGGTAGTCTACCAGGGGCCTTTAGGGGCCTTGCGACCCGGGAAGCCTCGTCTTGGAGGGGGCTTGGCGCTTAGATGCGTTCAGCGCTTATCCATTCCGGACACGGCTACCCAGCAATGCGTCTGGCGACACAACTGGGACACCGGCGGTCCGTTTGCCTGGGTCCTCTCGTACTACAGGCAACTCTCCGCAAGCTTCCTACGCCCACATGAGATAGAGACCGACGCGTTGTTACTCCTCACTACTGAGGGGGCTAGGCATTTCTGCTAGCCTCTGCATATCGCTATGCAGGCCGGACTGTATCTTCCCACCACTTTTCCGGTGGACTTGGCGTACAGTCTCTGAGGATTCCAAGACATTCAGGTGATCTTGTAACCGCCGCTTGCGATAGCGACCGCCATTCATCGCAAACGCTTGTTGCAAAATCTGGGTCATTCCCTTCTTCGTCAAATGCTCCCCACGTTCCATCGAACGGATAATCGTGGCGAACACCTGAAACTCCCGCTGTTTTGAAGACCGCAACGGGAATCGCTCGAAGAACGGCACGACCCGCTCTACCAGGTCCCTTCGATTGCGAACGACTAGCACCACGCTTCGATCGCGCAAGCTTCCCGGATGGTTCGTCTTGATATACCCACATCCAAGAACCTCGCGGATCCACTCCAGCACTTCAGCTCGTTCAGGATTCTGCGACACATGGAACTCAGGAATCACCTGAAGTCCCACGCGTGTGAACCGACTTCGCTGAACTGCGACGTGGAAGCTGCCTTCGCCGTCTACGAACCCAGCAACGTACTGGCAGAGCCCCTCGTCTGGCCTTTCCTGCTGATTGTCTGCACTCGTCACGTTTTCACTCCTCTTCAGAGTAGTGCGAGATACCCCAGACGTCCCAGCATACAGCCAAGTTTATCGACAGCTCACCTTTCGGCAACTGTCTCACGACGTTCTAAACCCAGCTCGC
>CAYJRJ010000026.1:0-22130 GCA_964372775.1 uncultured Planctomycetales bacterium
TGGCCGCTCGGCCCTCCAGACGTCCGGCTCCGCATGCGCCCGGCCACCCGCCGCCAGGTACTCGCGTCACCCAGGGCCGGAGCCTGGGGAGGCACCCCTCGCTACTGGGCAGTTGAGCTGAGCGAGTTGGGCGGAGGGCGCGCCACAGGACCCGCCGCAAGTGTTGCTGGTTGCGTGCCCCCACACCAAACTGCCCATCGGGGGTGGATCGGCACACCGGAATGTTTCGCTCCAACGACCCGTTGCTGCACTCCAATTGCGGTGTGCGGTTTGGTGCGGGGGCTTGTTGCTGGTCGCTGGAGTAGCGTACAATAGCGGTCATGTCTCGGAGTCAGCACGACTTGCTTGGATGGATTGAGCGCGAGGTGCGGCAATGCCGGCCGATCGCGATGCGCTACTTCACGGCGCGGTCGCTGCGCGTTGCCCGCAAGCCGGACGCCTCGCCGGTGACCGCGGCCGACCGGGCCGTCGAGGAGCGGCTGCGGCGGGCGATCGCGCGCGCGTGTCCCGGCGAGCCGATCCTTGGCGAGGAGTTCGGCGCCACGGGGCGGGTGGGTTCGACCTACTGGACGGTCGATCCGATCGACGGCACCCGGGCGTTCTCTCGGCGGTTGCCGACCTGGTCGATCCTGATCGGCCGGGTCGAGCGAGGCGTGCCGGTGCTGGGGTTCTGCGACTTTCCGGCACTGGGCATCACCATGGCAGTTGCACCTGGCGTCCGGGCGTTCGAGCGAACCGGCACGCAGCGGCGCCATTTTCCCGCGCCTCGACGCGTGGCGCTGGGCGATGCCGTAGTGTTTCACGGCGGCTCCCACTGGTGGGCCGGCACCGGATACGCGCGCGGATTCACCCGCCTGATGCGTGCCACGTATCTCGAGCGCTCCTACGGCGATTGCTACGGCTACGTGTGGGCGCTGCGCGGGTGCGTTGATCTTGTTCTGGATTGTCGCGTCAAACCGTGGGACATGGTGCCGCTGGCCGCCCTGGCGCGCGCCACCGGACGCGTCCTCACCGACTTCTCGGGCCGCCCCTGCCACACCGGGCCGCAGGCGGTGTTCGGTTCGCCGACGCTTGCGCGCGCCGCCTGCAAGATCCTCCGCCAACCGTATGGTAAGAGCGTTCAATAGCTCAATGGCTGAATGGCTCAATAGCTGAATAGCTCAATGGCTCCAGCACTGGTCGTTCCATTGTTCTCATCGGAACCATTGAGCAATTGAGCCGTTGAGCCAATGAGCGCTTTTACATTTCCTTCCGGGTTTCTTTGGGGGGCCGCCACCTCAGCCCATCAAGTGGAAGGGAATAATATCCACAGTGACTGGTGGGCATGGGAACAGGCGGGACGCGTGAAGGATCGTTCAGGTCTGGCCTGCGATCACTACCGCCGGTTCGCCGCCGATTTTGATCTCGCCGCTTCGCTCCACCACAATGCCCACCGTTTCTCGATCGAGTGGAGCCGTATTGAGCCTGCCCAGGACCGGTGGGATGACGAAGCGCTTGCGCATTACGTGGAGGTGGTGCGAGCCTTGCGGGCTCGGCATCTTGAGCCCATCGTGACGCTCCATCACTTCACGAATCCTCAGTGGCTGCTCGCACAAGGCGGATGGACCACGCCGGGTGCCATCGATCGGTTCGCGCGCTACGTGCGCCGCGTCGTGGAAGCGCTCGGCGACGAGGTAACGTATTGGATCACGATCAACGAGCCGATGGTGTACGTCCGGATGCACTATCTGCAGGGGCTCGGCCCGCCGGGGGCGCGCGATATGCGGCAGGCGCTCTCGGTGATCCGGCATTTGCTTGAGGCGCACGCGATCGCCTACCGGATCATTCATGAGCGCGAGTCCCGACGCCCGTCGCCGACGTGGGTGAGCATCGCGCAGTATGTGCCGGCGTTTCGTGCGTGCCGCTCGTGGTGGCCGCTGGATCGCGCGGTCGCGTGGTTCAGTAGTCGGCTCTTCCATGAAGCGGTGCTGGAGGCGCTCATCCGCGGGCGCTGGTCGATTCCTGGCCTCGGACGATGGACGCTCTCCGGCGGCTGCGGCACGCTTGACTTTCTCGGCCTGAACTTCTACGGCCGGCGGTTCCTGCGCTGTGGTACCTCGAAGGACGGATGGCTTGTCTCGCTGTGCGACCTTGACCGTCACGCGTGGCATGCACCCGAGCGCACGGCGATGGGCTGGGATGTGTACCCCGATGCATTTCGTGATGTGCTGCTGCGCGAGAAGCGTTGGGGCCGGCCGATCCTTGTGACCGAAAACGGGGCCTGGACGCGCGACGATCACAACCGTCAGCGATATCTCGAGGGCTGCATCGGAGCGATGGCCTCGGCGATGCAGGCCGGCGCCCATGTGGTGGGCTATTGCTACTGGTCGCTGTTGGACAACTTCGAGTGGGCCGACGGCTATGCGCCGCGCTTTGGCCTCATCGAGGTCGACTACGCGACACAGCAACGCCGCATCCGCGGCAGCGCCCGTCGCTACGCTGACATCTGCCGAAGCAACGCTATTTAAAAATGGGGACGTTTACCTTTTTCAAGATCTCGCTTCGCGATAGAAAAAGGTAAACGTCCCCATTTTTTAGCGATGGCGCGCGCATTGGTGCTGGGGGCAACAGGGCACATCGGGGCGCACGTGGTCCGCGCCCTGTTACGTGAGGGGCACACGGTCCGCGCGGCCTACCGACGGGACAACTTCCTCTTTGTTCTCGACGGCCTGCCAGTTGAGCGCGTGCGCGTCGATGTTGAGACAGGCGAAGGCGTCGATGCCGCGCTGGCCGGCTGCGAGTGGGTCTTCCATGCCGCGGGCTACTATCCCAGCTTCCGGGGCGTCTCCTTAGCGGAAGCGATTCAACGAGGCGTGACATCCACACGTCGCTTCATCGAGCACCTTCGGACTGTTCGTCCCGCGCGGGTCGTGTTTACCAGCAGTGCCGCAACGATCCAGCGCGTCCCGGAACGAGCCGCCACCGAGGCGGATGTCGCACCTTGGCCTCCGACCGAGCCTCGCGGCCTGTACTCCACGGTCAAGCTTGCGATGGAGCGCGAGATGCATGCCGCCGCGCAATCCGGTGTGCCGATCGTGATCGTCAATCCGAGCTACTGCATGGGCGAGTACGATGCACGGCCGTTTTCGGGGCTGCTGATTCTGCTATTTGCGAAGTACCGCTTGCCCTGGTACCTCGACCACCGCTTCAACGTCGTCTTCACCGGCGACGTCGGAGTAGGGCAGGTGCGGGCGGCCGAGCGGGGACGTGTCGGCGAACGATATCTGCTGTGTCATCAGAATGTGACATTACGTCAATTCGCGCACCTGGTCGCCAAGAAGGCGGGTGTCGCACCACCTCGCTGGCGTGTGTCGTACCGGGTGGCGAGTGCAACGGCTGCGATGGCCGAGGGATGGGCCGCGCTGACCCGCACCAAACCTGTTCTCACCCGCGAAGCGTTAGCGTCGGCGAGAGCGCCGCAGGTCTTGGATGGCTCCAGGGCGGTCCGCGAGCTCGGGATGCCGCAGACGCCTATCGAAGAGGCTGTTCGCAGGGCGATCGCCTGGTTTCGAGCGCATCACTATCTGTAGCTGTGCTACAATAAAGGCGCTCAATAGCTGCGATGTTGACTGGCAGCCATTGAGCCATTGAGCTAACGAACGCTCTTCGCATGAGGTTGGAGGGTCCCGATGCGGCGACGAGTGATGGCGGGGTTGATCGTTGGGCTGTTGCTGGGTGCAAGCGGCGCGCAGGCAAAAGACCGGGCGATCGAGGAACTCCCACGGGATCTGTGGAATCTGGCGTTTGCGTGGACCGAGCCTATCAAATCCGTCGCGAAGCAGACGCGTCAGTTTGATCCGGTGAGCGGGCTGTGGTTTGGCATGGTGGATGGCTCGGTCAAGTCCGTCGAGCGCACCGCGGAGTTTTTCCTCGGCAAGCATGGCGACACCGACGCCGAGGGGCCGGATATCAAGGGAAGCAAAGCCCTCCTGCGCTACACGTTCTAAGCTCTCCAGCATGCCGTCCGCATCACCGGTCGACTGGATCAGCGCCTTCGTCAGCCAGCACGGGCTGGGAGTGGGGCTGATTGCCGTGTTCATCGGCGGACTGCTCCTGAACCTCACGCCTTGCGTATACCCCATGCTGCCGATCACCTTCGCGTTTTTCACGGGCCAAGCCCGGGGCGCGGTCAAGCGCGCCGTCGGGTTGGCCGCCTGTTATGTGTTGGGCATCGCGTTGAGCTACGCGATCCTTGGCGCGGTGGCGGCGAGCACCGGAGCGCTGCTGGGTTCGTGGCTTCAGCAGCCTCTCGTGTTGATCAGCGCAGCACTGGTGATTACCGCGCTCGCACTGAGCATGTTCGGGCTCTACGATCTACGTCCGCCACAGGCGCTGACCCGCCATCTGGGAAAGGCTCCGTCCGGCTTGTGGGGCGCGTGGCTGATGGGGATGATGGTGGGCGTGATCGCCGCTCCCTGCATCGGCCCGTTTGTCCTGGGGTTGTTCGTCCTGAGCAGCCAGCTCGGCAATCCTGCCATGGGATTCCTGCTGTTTTTTGTCCTGGGGTTGGGAATGGGATTCCCGTATCTACTGCTCGGGGTGGGGGCGGCGCGCGTCGGGCAGCTGCCCAAGGCGGGGGAGTGGCTGGTGTGGAGCAAGAAAGGGTTGGGGCTGGTGTTGCTGGGACTGACGCTTTATTTTCTCAGGCCTCTGCTGCCGCCGCAGATTTTGCGCCTCGCCGTCACGGGGCTGCTGCTGGGCGGTGGCGTGTACCTCGGGTGGATCACGCGATCGAAGAGCCATGGTCCGGCGTTCCGTGCCGTTCGCATGATCGTCGGCGGTACCTTGGTGCTGAGTGCCGTGGTCGTCGCGTGGCCGCGTCCTCAGACGGGGGCGTCCGTGGCATGGGCCCCCTTTAACCTTCAGGCGATGGAGCAGGCACAGCGCGACGGCCGTCCCATGGTGATCGATGTGTATGCGGACTGGTGCCTGCCGTGTGTTGAAATGGATCACGTGACGTTTCGCCATCCGGATGTCGTCAGCGCCTTGGCCGCCGTGGCGACCCTGCGGCTGGATGTCACGCGCGAGGTGCCGCCTGACGGCCAGGTTCTGGTGGAGCGCTACCGGATTTTTGGGGCGCCGACCGTGATGTTGTTTGATCGCACCGGGCACGAGCGCGAGGAGCTTCGGCTGTTGGGGTTCGCTTCTCCCGATGAGTTCCTGGACCTGCTCGCGCGCATCCAGTGATTGAAGCGGGCGGAGGAGTTTGTTAGACTAGCAGCAATGTCACCGTCGCGAATTGAGGAGGAAGAGATGTCAGTCATTCGGCTGATCGGGGGGCTCGTGCTTGTGGGGTTGCTCAGCGGATGCGCGGGGGGGCGCGCCCGTCAGGAGATGTCGCGCTTGCAATCGCAGGTCGGCTTATTAGAAGAGCGCGTAGGTCAGCTGGAGCGCACAGGCATGAGCACGGCGTCGACCGATGCCTGGGGCAGCGCCGCCACATCGAGCGATTCCGCGTTCGCCACGCCGGCCCCGGCATCCGCATCGTCGAGCCAGGCGTTGGCCGCCGCGTCAGCCGCGCCATCAGCCCGCGAGATTCAGCAGGCGTTGAAAAACGCCGGCTTCTACCAGGGCGCGATCGACGGCAAAGTCGGCTCTCAGACCCGCGACGCCATTCGTGAGTTTCAGCGCGTGCACGGCTTGGTCGACGACGGCAAAGTCGGCAAGCGCACGTGGACCAAGCTGAGTTCCTACCTGGACCTGTCTTCATCAGGCAGCGGCTCCTCCCTTTCCCTCAAGTAGTCGCTGTGGGTGGGCCGCGGAGTCTCGATGTCAACGCGGCTTGTTCATGTGATGATGCAGAGGGTCTGGCTCGCTGGGCTCATCATGGTGATGACCGGCTGCTCTACGCAGAGGTTCACCGTGCCGATCATGCCCCCGTTCATCAGCCCGCCCAAACCGGCCGTGTTGTGGTCAGAGTCCTTCGAGCATCTCGATCCCCAGCGGTGGCGCGAAGTCGTCGTTCGGGGGCACACGGAGTATCAAGCGTTTCTGCTCGAGGCGCGGCCGTGTCTGCAGGCGAGGAGCCGGGACGCAGCCTCGATTCTCTTGAGCGCTGTTCGATTCGATCCGGACGAGTATGAGTGGTTATCGTGGGACTGGCGCGTGGATCAGCTCGTCGATGGCGAGGCGCTGGATCGCAAGGACGGTTCAGACGCCGCCGCCCGCGTCTACGTCTACTTTGAAACTCGAGGGCTGCCGTGGCAGAAGCGCAGCCTGGATTACGTGTGGTCAGCGGCGCTCCCGGTGGACACGTTGCGCAGCAGCGCCTACTCGTCAGAATCGAAGATGATCGTCGTGCACAGCGGAGCCGAGGCCTTGGGGCAGTGGCGCAGCGTCCAGCGCAACCTCCAGGATGATTACAAGCGGGCCTTCGGTGATGACGATCCTCCCGATGTCATCGCCATCGGCCTCATGACAGACACCGATAACACCGGCAGCACAGCGCTCGCCTATTTCGATGATCTTCGGATCAGCCGCGATGCCCTCAACACAAACCCTCCATCTCGGAACTCACGCAGCGGCCGTTGAGGTCGGGCTCGAGCAGCTTCGGCGCCAGCGTGCCCTGCCACGCTTGTGGGAGAAAGACGCCAGTCTCTGGAGCTCCGACCCAACAGTGCAGGCCTCGATTCGCAACCGGCTCGGTTGGCTCGCGATCCCGCAGGTGATGGCGCGCGAGGTCCCGGCGATGCGCCAATTCGCGCAGGAAGTCCGCCAGGCCGGGTTCACGCGCGCCGTGCTGCTGGGCATGGGTGGTTCCGGCCTGTTCACCGAAGTCTGCCGGCAGACGTTCGGTGTCGCCCGCAACGGCCTCGACGTCGTCGTCCTCGACACGACCGATCCGACCGCCATCCTGGCCGAGCAGCGGCGCGGTCCCCTCCAACAACTGTTGGCGATTGTCTCGAGCAAGTCCGGTTCCACCAGCGAGGTCGCCGCACTCTCGAAGTACTTTTATGACGCGTTCAAGCTGGCGGATCGCAATCCCGGGGCGCACTGTGTGGCCATCACCGATGCCGGGACGTCGCTCGAAACGCAGGCCGCGGCCTGGAAGTTCCGTCGGACATTCGTGCACGGGTCCGGCAACGGCTCCGATGTTGGCGGCCGGTTCTCCGCGCTGACCTATTTCGGGCTGGTGCCGGCGGCGCTGATGGGGGTGGAGATCGACCGTGTGCTGGAGCGGGCGATCGGCATGCTCACGCGCTGCGGGCCCAGCGTGCCGCTCGAGGAGCATCCGGCGGCGCAACTTGGTGCGCTCCTTGGCGCCTTGGCCGACGCTGGCAGAGACAAGATGACGCTGTTATGTTCTCCGGCGATGGCGAGCATCGGCACGTGGGTCGATCAGCTCGTGGCCGAGAGCACCGGCAAGTCGGGCAAAGGCATCGCTCCGCTGTTCGGGGAGCCGCTGCGCGATCCAGCCGCCTACGTGCCGGATCGCGTGTTTGTGGAGCTGCAGATCGCGAGCCAGGTAGATGGCGCAATCGAACGGCACGTGCTCGCCTTAATCAAGGCCGGCCATCCGGTCGTCCGGATTGCCTGGGACGATCGCTACGATTTGGGCGCAGAAGTGATCCGGTGGGCCATCGCGACGACGCTGGCCGCGAGCTTGATGGGCATCAACCCGTTTGACGAGCCGAATGTGCAGGAGAGCAAGGACCTGACGAAAGCGCTGTTGGGCCGCTACGTCCGCAACGGACGCTTTGATGGCGAGTCGCCGTTTCTGACGGATGGCGATGTCGCGCTGTACGGAACGCCGGCATCCGGTGTGTCCGGCTCACTCAGCGAAGTGCTCGCAGCGTTCCTCAACCAGCGCCGTCCACGCGAGTATGTCGCCGTGCTCTCCTTCCTGCCGCGGACCGCAGCCCTCGATCAGGCCGCGCGGGAGATTCGTCATCGACTCGCAACGGGGTTGGGGGCGGCCACGCTGTTGGGTTTTGGGCCTCGCTACCTGCATTCCACCGGCCAGCTCTTCAAAGGCGGACCGGACGCCGGCCTGTTTCTGCTGCTGACAGCCGACGACGGCGTCGACCTGCCGATTCCCGGCGAAGCGTTTACCTTTGGCGTGCTCAAACAGGCGCAAGCGCTCGGTGACTTCCAGGCGATGCAAGGCAGGGGACGGCGGATTCTGCGGCTGCATCTTCGCGGCGACGTGGAGCGCGCGGCCCAGCGCGTGCTCCTTGTGATCGACGAAATGGTGCGTGGCGTCGCGCCGTAGTCGCCATGAAGATCTGCTCGCTGTTGCCTAGCGCGACGGAAATTCTCTACGCGCTCGGGCTGGGCGAGCAGGTCGTCGGTGTTTCGCATGAGTGCGATTACCCTCCTGACGCACAGGCGAAGCCGCGCATCGTTCGTACCCTCATCGATCCAGATCATCTCTCCAGCGAGGCGGTCGACCGCCGTGTTCACGCCGCGCTGGCACGCCACGAGCCTCTCTATCAGGTCGAATTGGAAGCCTTGCAACGGTCCCAGCCTGAGCTGATCGTGACGCAGGCACTCTGCGATGTCTGCGCCATCGATGCCAGTCAGGTGAACCGTCTGATCCATTCGCTCGCGCCTGCGCCGCGCATTCTCCCCCTCCATCCGCATACGATCGGCGACGTGTTTGAAGACATTCGAGCCGTCGGGGAAGCGACCGGTCGTCAGCGCGAAGCCGCGCAGTTCATCGGGAGTTTACGCCAACGGATGGAGCGCATCCGGGCTGCGATCGAGGGGACCGCCGCGCGCCCTCAGGTGTGTTGTGTCGAATGGCTCAAACCGCTCATGGCCTGCGGCCACTGGGTGCCGGAAATGGTGTCAATCGCCGGAGGTGTGGACGTGTTGGGACGTGCCGGTGCACCGTCACGTTACGTGACCCCTGAAGACATCGTGGCAACTCACCCCGAGGTGCTCATCCTCATGCCCTGCGGATTGTCCATCGAGCGGATGCGACAGGAACTACCGCTCGTGACGTCCCGGTCGTGGTGGAAGGAGCTTCCGGCGGTCAGGACGGGGCGGGTCTATCTCGTCAACGGCCCGGCCTACTTTAATCGCTCCGGACCACGGTTGATCGACGGGATTGAGCTGCTGGCAGGTCTGCTCCATCCCGAGCGATGTCAGCCGATGGTGGCTGGCGAAGGGACGTGGGCTCAGCTATAATACCGCCATGTGTTGGGATCGTGTGATTGACGCGGAAACTGTCGTCACGTTCGTCGTAGCCAAGCCAACGCCTCACGAGCTGCAAGACATCGAGCTCGAGGACACGCCAGCGTGGGTTGAGGTTGCGGCGTCTGCGTGAGCTTACCGTCCCCCCTCATGACGGGATCACTCTACGTCCAGCAGTACGCCTTCATCGGGGTGCTCACCCTCGTGGCAATCGTCTTGGGGGTGGCGCCGATTCTGCTCGCCACACTCATCGCGCCGAAGAAACCCGGCCTCTCCAAGCAGGCCCCGTACGAGTGCGGCTTGGAATCGTCGGGTGAGCCCTGGGTCCAGTTCCGCGTCCAGTACTACATCTACGCGCTGCTCTTTGTGGTCTTCGACGTCGAGATCGTCTTCATCTATCCGTGGGCGCTGGTGTGGAAAAGCCTCGGGCCGGTCGTGCTGGCTGAGATGGCCGTGTTTCTCGCGATCCTCGGCGTCGGGCTCGCGTATGCGTGGAAGAAAGGCGTATTAGAGTGGGAGTAACAGCAGAGTGCGGAATGCGGAATTCGGAATGCGGAATTGAAGATTGCATTCCGCACTCCGCATTCCGAACTCCGAATTAGGACAATGGCAGTTGACCAGGGTCTTCAAAGTGAATTGCAGAAGCACGGCGTCTACTTGACGACGTGGGATCAGCTCGTCAACTGGGGCCGGCGCAACTCGGTCTGGCCGCTCCAGTTCGGCTTGGCCTGCTGCGCGATCGAGATGATCGCCACCGCCGCTTCGCGCTATGACATCGCGCGCTTCGGCTCCGAGATTTTCCGCGCCAGCCCGCGCCAGGCGGATCTGATGATCGTCGCGGGCACGGTGACGAAGAAGATGGCCCCGCAGGTCGTGCGGCTCTACAACCAGATGGCCGAGCCGAAGTACGTCATCTCGATGGGGGCGTGTGCCACCTCCGGCGGACCGTTTCACACCGGCTATAACGTGCTCAAGGGGATCGACCGTTACATCCCTGTCGACGTCTACATTCCCGGCTGTCCGCCGACGCCCCAGGCCCTACTTGAGGGGTTGATGAAGCTGCAGCAGGGGATCAAGGGCCAGTCGTTCGCGCGCGCGATGGACGAAAAGAAGGGCGAATATCCGGTGCCGGAGTACGGCCCGCAGGGGTTGGAGCCGCGCTACAACCCCGAGGTCTGGCAGCCCCCGACGCAGCATCCGTTTGACTACCAACGTGCGCCGGCCCCGGCGCCGAAGCCGACATGATGCTCCTCCCCGTCGAAGAACTGAAGGCCGCGATTGAGCAGGCGCTGCCAGGCGTCTCACTGACCCCGGAAGGCCCCATCCTGTCCGTCCAGCCGAAGGATCTGGTCGCCGTGTGCCGCTACCTCAAAGACACCGAACGCTTCCGTATGGATTATCTCTCTAACGTGACGGCGGTGGACTATCCACCAGACCCCGCCCCACTGCCCGCAGGAGGCGGGGCAGGCCGTATCGATATGGTCTACTATCTCTACTCGATGGCTCAGAAGCATGGGCCGATCGCGCTCAAAGTGCAGCTGCCTCGGCAGCAACCGGTAATCGCCTCCGTCACGCCGATCTGGCGGGGTGCTGAGTTTCAAGAGCGTGAAGTCTACGATCTGTACGGAGTGGTATTCGAAGGCCACCCAGACCTGCGCCGCATCCTGATGTGGGATGGCTTCGAGGGTCACCCCATGCGTAAGGACTACGTACCTGAAGATCAGAACGTCCTCTAGCATGCCTGAAACGACGATCGATACGCAGACGCTCGAAGTGAATCTCGGGCCGCAGCATCCGTCGACGCACGGCGTGTTTCGCATGATCGCGACGTTGGATGGCGAGACCATCGTGAAGCTCAAACCGGTCATGGGGTATCTGCACCGCAACCACGAGCAGATCGGCGAGCACAGCACCTACATCGCCAGCTTTCCGTTCACCGACCGGCTCGACTACTTCTGCGCGATGTCGAATAACTTCGGGTTGGCGCTGGCTATCGAAAAGCTGGGCGGTGTTGCGCCTTCGGAGCGCGGCGAGTATCTGCGCGTCATCATGGCTGAGCTGACGCGCGTCGTCAATCACGTGGCGGTCACGGGCTTTCTGCTCAACGATATGGGCGCGTTCGGCACGCCGCTGCTCTACGCGTTTCGCGAACGGGAGCGGATCTTGGACCTCTTCGAAGCGGCCTCAGGCTCGCGGATGATGTGCAACTACGTGCGTCCGGGCGGGGTGAGGGAGGACGTGCCCGAGGGGTGGCTCGATCGCACCCGCGAGATCGTGCGCAATTTTCCTCGGTTTCTTGATGAGTTTGAGACGCTGCTCACGAAAAACGAGATCGTCCGCCAGCGCACCCAGGGTGTCGGGGTGCTGCCGAAGGAGCTCGCCGTCAACGCAAGCGCAACCGGGCCGCTGCTGCGCGCCTCGGGTGTGGACTACGACATTCGCAAAGTGGACGGTTACTCGATTTATCCTCGATTCAGGTTCCGCGTGCCGCTGG
This sequence comes from uncultured Planctomycetales bacterium, assembly GCA_964372775.1. Classification (GTDB taxonomy): domain Bacteria; phylum Omnitrophota; class Gorgyraeia; order Aquiviventales; family Aquiviventaceae; genus CAYJRJ01. The sequence goes on from CAYJRJ010000026.1 coordinate 11,672, forward strand.
GCACCGTGGGCGATGTGTACGACCGGTACTACGTTCGTATCCTCGAAATGCGCGAAAGCCTGAAAATCCTGGAGCAGGCGCTCAAGGATGTTCCCGGGGGTCCCGCGATCAGCCCAAAGGGGATGGCGCTGGTGAAGGCGCCTCGTACGTTCCGCCCGCCGAAGGGGGAAGCGTACGGACGGATCGAGGCGCCGAAAGGGGAGCTAGGATTTTACCTCGTAAGTGACGGTACCCCGCAGCCGTACCGCTATCACGTGAGAGCTCCGAGTTTTGTGAACCTGACGGTGCTGGAAGACATGTGCCTCGGTCACAAAGTGGCCGATGTGATCATCATTCTGGGCTCCATCGACATTGTCCTGGGAGAAGTAGACCGATGATCGGAACGGGTATGCTGAAAGGGATGGGGATTACATTCCGGACGTTTATCGAGACGTATCCGTGGGGACGGGTGCTGCTGCGCACCCTGCGCATCCCGATGACCGACGGGCTCTTCACGATCGCCTACCCGGAGAAAAAGCAGGAGCACGCGGAGCGGTTCCGGTACTTCCCGTTCCTCATCTACGATAAAACGCCAGACGATCTGCGCTGCGTCGCCTGCAAGATCTGCGAGCAGGAGTGCCCGCCGAAGTGCATCCACATCGCCGGCCCGGCCAAGGACGAGCAGGGACGGCCGCTCAAGGTGCACGGGCGTACGTACCCGGTCGAGTTTGACATCGATGTCTCTATCTGCATGTCGTGCCGCATCTGCGTGGATGTGTGCCCATTCGATGCGATCGAGATGGACAACCAGTACGAGCTCTCGGACACCGATCGATTTGGACGTATGGTGTTCGACAAGCAGAAGCTCTTGAGATCCAACGAGTACTTCCAGCAGATCAAGCCGACCGAGGCCGGCGTCGTCGACGCGCGCCTTGCCGCCAAGAAGGCCAAAGCATCTGCTCCTGAAGCCAAACCGACTCCTCCGTCCCCGCCTCATGAGCCTGCTTGACGTCTTCCGCGATCTGGACCAGTTGTTCGTCAACGCCAAGGCGTTTACGCTGCGGCTCCTGCCGGAGTGGCTCTGGCCCTGGGTGTCGATGCTCATCGGCATCAGCGCCATCGCGGCGTTGGCCCCGGTCATCATGATGTACCTCACGTGGCTGGAGCGCAAAATCATCGCGCGCATGCAGAACCGCTTCGGCCCGGACCGGGTCGGCGTCTACGGCTTAGCGCAGCCGCTCTCCGATGGGCTGAAGATGTTGATCAAGGAGGATATCGTGCCTCGCGGCGCCGACCGGCTGCTGCACGCGGTTGCGCCCATTCTCGCCGTCGTGCCGGCGATCCTGTTGTTTGCCGTGCTGCCGGTCGGCCGCAACATGATCGCTGCGGACCTCAACGTGGGCCTGCTCTATTTCTTCGCTATTTCCTCCATCGGCTCCTACGCGATCTTCATGGGCGGCTGGGCGTCGCGCAGCAAGTTTTCCATGTTGGGCGCGATGCGCTCGGTCGCGCAGATCATCTCGTATGAGGTGCCTGGCGTGCTCTCAGTGGTCGCCGTGATCATGGTCACCGGCACGCTCTCGACCGCGGGCATTGTCGATGCTCAGGCCGGCCGATGGTTTGTCTTCACCCCGTGGGGGTTCGTGGCGTGTATCGTCTTCTTCCTCAGCGGCGTGGCCGAGGTGAATCGAACCCCGTTTGACATGCCTGAGGCGGAATCCGAGCTGGTGGGAGGCTTCCACACCGAATACAGCGGGATGAAGTTCGCGCTCTGGTACATGGCGGAGTTCCTCGAGTCGTTTGCGATCAGCGCCTTCACCGTGACCTTTTTCCTCGGCGGCTGGCACGGCCCGGCCGTGCCGTTTTGGGTGGCGGCTCTGCTCGGCGCGCTGGTCATCGGCTCGGGGGCGCGTCTGCCGCTGGTGATCCGTGGGTTCGGTGCGCTGGCCATGCTGGGAGCCGGAGCATTGTGGGGGGCTCAGCCGATTCCGTCCTGGATCTGGTTTCTCACCAAGACGTACGCGCTGGTGTTTGTGCTCGTGTGGCTGCGCGGGACGTTTCCACGGCTGCGCATCGACCAACTCATGGGTCTGGCCTGGAAGTTCTTGTTGCCGCTTTCGCTCGTGAACATCCTGGCTGCCGGCGTCTGGGTGCTCTGGCCGTTTCCCGTCGGCACCGTCTTCAGCATCCTCGTACTCCTGGCCAGCAGTTGGCTCCTGGTACGCGCGAATAACCCAGAGCCTGCCAAACCGGCCCGTCAGTACGTGTTCGCCGAGTAACCGCATGCCCTCAACCACCACCTCCCAATCCGCTGCGGTGGAATGGGAGCGCAAGCCCAAGACGATCGACGCCAATCTCAAGGACTATGCAGCGACCTATACGACGTTCAACTGGAAGGATGTCGAGCGCGAGTTCGACTGGTCGAAGACGGGCAAGGTCAATATCGTCCATGAGGCGATTGACCGGCACGCCGCGTCGGCGAAGCGCAACAACGTCGCACTCTTCTACACGGACTATGACCGGCGCGATGAGCAATACACCTTTGAAGATCTGAAGCGCTTGACGAGCCGCTTCGCGCATGGGCTCAAGCAGCTCGGGGTGAAGAAGGGCGATCGCATTGGCATCTTTCTCCCGCGCACGCCCGAGCTCTACATCGCCATCCTGGGCACCCACCGCGTCGGGGCGATTCCGGTGCCGCTGTTCGAGGCGTTCATGGAGCAGGCAGTGGAGGATCGCTTGAGCGACAGCGAAGCGGTCGTGTGTGTGACCTCGCCGGTGCTCAAAAGCCGCATTCCACTGGTGAAGCTTCCCGCGCTCAAGACACTCGTGCTGGTTGGCGCTGCCGGTGCGCTCGCACCCAACGAAGCGAGTTACGAGCAGCTCATGGCCAAGGCGCCGGACTGGGTCGAGCCGGAGTGGCTCACCGTTGATGACGGACTGGTGATCCACTACACTTCAGGGTCAACGGGAAAGTCTAAGGGCGCGTTACACCGCCAGTACGCGATGGTCGGCCACTACCAGACCGCGAAATGGGCGCTCGACCTTCGGGATGATGAGATTTTTTGGTGCACGGCGGATCCAGGGTGGGTGACAGGAACATCGTATGGCATCTACGGGCCGTGGACGCTGGGCATCTCCAGTGTCGTCATCGGCGGGCGGTTCGATCCGGACCGCTGGTACCAGACGATTCAGCGCTACAAGGTGACGATGTGGTACAGCGCGCCCACGGCGTACCGGATGCTGATGTCTATGGGCGAAGAGATCCCCAAGAAGTACAACCTCAAGAGCCTGCGCCACATCTGCAGCGTCGGCGAGCCGCTCAACCCCGAGGCGCTGAAGTGGATCAAGAAGATCACGGGTCTGGCCCCGCATGAGACCTGGTGGATGACCGAGACCGGCATGCAGCTGATCTGCAACTATCGCAGCTACGACTTTCCCGTCGGCTGCACCGGCAAGCCGTTTCCGGGCACGTACGCGACGGTGGTGGACGACTCAGGAAAAGAAGTGCCGCCGGGGCAGCTCGGCCACCTGGTGGTTAAGCCGGGCTGGCCCTCGATGATGAAGGAGATCTGGAAGAATCCGGCCAAGTATCAGGAGTATTTCCGGATTCCAGGCTGGTATGTCAGCGGCGACACGGCGTACAAGGACGAGCAGGGCTACATCTGGTATCAGGGACGCGCGGACGATGTGATCAAGACGGCGGGTGAGCGTGTTGGCCCGTTCGAGGTGGAAAGCGCGCTCGTGGCGCATCCCGCGGTCGCCGAAGCCGGCGTGATCGGTAAGCCGGATGAGGTGCGCGGCCAGATTATCAAGGCGTTTGTCGCGCTGCGCAAAGGCTTCCAGCCCTCGGAGCAGCTCAAGAAGGAGATCGCCGACTTCGTCAAGACGAACCTCGCCGCCCATGCCGCCCCTCGCGAGATCGCCTTCGTCGACAAAGTCCCCAAGACCCGCTCCGGCAAAATTATGCGCCGTGTCTTGCGCGCTTGGGACCAAGGTTTGCCGGTTGGGGATATTTCCACGATGGAAGAGTAGTCCAGGTGGCATACGGCTTGTCTCCCGTTGCTTGCCCCCACACCAAATTGCGCGCCGTGATGAACGTGCAATGACGGGTCGGTGCTTAGGAACGATTCTGGTGAGCTAATCCGGATGCGGAAGGCAATTTGGTGTGGGGGCTTGTCGCTGGTTGCTGTCCTTTCTGGCTGCGAACCTGCCGCGCTCTCCCCGGATTGGACGCGGTACAACCCCCCGGTCGAAGCGCCAGCGTTTACCCTTCCACGGCTTGACGGGACCCCGGTCAACTTATCCGACCAGCGCGGGCGCATCGTGATCATGGAGTTTTGGGCCACATGGTGCGGTCCTTGCCAGCAGTCCTCACCCTCATTGGATGCCATCTATCGTCGCTACCGTAAGCAGGGCGTGACGGTGCTGCTGGTCAACCAGGGCGAGACCGCTGAGGAAGTGAGCCAGTGGGCCGAGCGCCGTTTCGAGGCGCCCATCCTGCTGGACAAAAAAGAGGAGGTTGGCGACCGCTACGGTCTGACCGGGATTCCACGCTTGTTCATCATCGATCAGGAGGGGCGCATCATCTACAGCCGCAGCGGCTACGGGGGCGGGCTGGAACAGGATCTGGCGATTATCCTGAAGGGGCTGTTCGAAGGAACGTCTGCAACGTAGGATGCACGATCAGCTGCTCATTCAGGGGTTGGCAGTGGAATGCCGCATCGGCGTGAGCGAGGAAGAGCAGGCCAAGGCGCAGACGATGTGGATCGACCTGGCGATGTCGATCGATGCCGCCAAGGCGGCGCGCCATGATGACGTGCGGGAGGCGGTGGATTACGCGGCGCTCGTTGGCGCGATGACGCAGTGCGTTCAGGACAAACCCTATCGTTTGCTCGAGACGCTGGCGGAGGACGTCGCTGCGCTCATTCTCCAGCAATTCGGGGTGCCGCAGGTGACGGTGCGCGTGAAAAAACGGGCCCCCCTGCCGGGGATCGATTACGCGGCGGTGGAGATCACGAGGGGCGGTACGTAGCGACGGAGTGGTCGGTTTCCCAAAGGCGCACGGCGGTGACGGGAAACCTCAGGCGCTTGGCCGCGTCGTAAATCAGCTTTGCGATGGCCTCAGCGGTCGGGTTCCCGTCGATCACATAGACCGGTTCTCGTGAAGCGCGCAGCACGGAGAGCACCGGGTCTTTCCTGCTGAGAATCATCTTGTGATCCAGGTTCGTGTCAATCCACCCTTGGATCGTCCGCTTAATCTCCGTAAAGTCCCGCACCATCCCTCGCCGGTCCAATCGTGCGGCGCCCAGCTCAATCTCAACTTTCCCATTGTGACCGTGCAGGTAGCGGCATTTCCCGCTGTAATTCAACAGCCGATGGCCATAGCAGAAGTGAATCGTTTTGGTAACCGAATACATCAGTCTTGGGCCGTGGGCCATGGGACGTGGGACACAAGCGTGTTATAGCGTTCTTGTCCTATGTCCCCTGTCCCGTGTCTCATGTGTAGCATTTACGCGATGAGTTGGCCGCCGTCGACAAAAATGGTGGATCCGGTGATGAAGTCGGTGCCCTCGATCAAGAAGAGCACGGTGTTGGCGATATCCTCGGAACTGCCCCAGCGCTTCAACGGGACGCGCTGCGCAATACGGCTTCGCTCTTGCGCAGACATCGTGGCTGGCGGCAGCATCGGGCCCGGCGCGATCGCGCTCACCTGGATCGTTGGTGCCAACTCCTTCGCGAGCGCCTTGGTCAACGCGATGACGCCGGCCTTGGAGACACAGTACGGCAGATAGTCGCGGTACGGCCGCACTCCGGCCCAGTCGGCGAGATTGATGATCTTGCCGCCGCCGTGGCGGCGCATCAGGCGGCTGGCGTACAGGGCGCAGAGGAAGGGGCCTTTGAGATTGGCGTCAAGCGCATGATCCCAGTCGCGCTCAGAGAGGGTGTCGAAGGGGGTGCGATCGAAATTCGCGGCGCTGTTGACCAGCACATCGAGCCGACCGAACCGTGTGGCGATCTGCGAGATCAGCCGCTTCACATCAGCCGAACGGGACAGGTCGGCTCGCACGGCGATCGCATCCGCGCCGGCGCGCTGCAACGCATTCAAGGTGGCGCGGGCGTCCTGGGCTGAGGTGCGATAGGAGATCACGACGCGCGCGCCGCGGCGCGCCAGCTGAAGGGCGATGGTCCGGCCAAGACGTCGGGCGCCCCCGGTGACAAGGGCCACCCTCTGTGTGAGTTCCATCACGGGGTCACGCGGTTAACGAGAGGAGGGATAGCGCTGGCGGAGGCGTTGTGCCATCTGATTGATCGCCTCCGCGAGATCCACCAGGACGTCGCCTTCGCGCAAGATGATCTGCTGCGAGAAATCACCTTCGGCGATGGCCTCGAGCGTCTTCTTCATACGCTTGATGGGTCCGACGACGCGGTGGGTCGTCCGGATGCCGAAAATGTAGGCGATGGGGATGGCCAGGAGCAGTTCGATGAGCAGCGTGGTGGCCACGGCAATCAAAGAAGCGACCAGCGCCGGATCGGTGCCGTCCATGTCCGGACGCTGCATATTGGTCAGGATCAGGAAGGTGGCCATCAGCGAGCTCAATGCGGCAATGCCGAAGATGGCCAAAAAGATGCGCGTCACAAAGCGGATTTGATACGCCGGATCCACGATGTACTGCCGGCGCTTGAAGCGAGGTTTGGTCTGTTTGTCGTCTGTCTTCTGCCCTTCCGGTCCCATATTATCAAGTAGTATAGCATATTTTTCCCGTTTGCAAAGTGTGATGACTTAAGGTACAAATTGAATATCGTCTGCGATGTGCTGATGTATGGCTCGACGCATCTGTGTGTTGATGAGCGGGGGGCTCGACAGCGCAGCCCTGCTCCATCGCCTCCTCGGGACATCCGCGATCCTCACACCTCTCTATGTCCGGTGCGGCATGCGCTGGGAGGCGGCTGAGCTCTTCTGGCTGCGTGGGTTGCTCAGGCGCCTGCGCTCACCCGCCCTTCGCCCGCTTCAGGTGATCGAGCTTCCGCTAGCGTCCGTCTACGGGTCGCACTGGAGTCTGTCAGGCCGGCGCGTGCCAGGGCCGCGCAGCCCTGATCGCGCCGTGTACCTGCCGGGGCGCAACGCGCTCTTGCTCAGCGTAGCAGCGATCTGGTGCGCCCGACAGTGCTTCTCGACGATTGCCATCGGCGTGCTTCGTGGGAACCCATTCGGGGATGCCTCACCGCAGTTCTTCACTCGCATGGGGACGTGCCTGAGCCAGGCGCTGCAGCATCCGATCCGGGTGTGGGCTCCGCTGGCGCGCTCGAGCAAAGTCCGACTCATTCGGTTCGCGCAGGACGCTGGGCTGGAGCTGACGTTCTCGTGTTTGCAGCCTCGCGGGCGGCGTCATTGCGGCCGGTGCAACAAATGCGCGGAGCGACAGCGTGGCTTTCGACAAGCAGGCGTCCAGGATCCAACCAACTATGCGTATGGCGCACACTTCGCGTAACGTGAAACGCGTAACGCGTAACGGAAATACATCGCCACTGCATCTCCGTTACACGTTACGCGTTACGCGTGCAACGAGCAGATGGTAGTTCACTCCTCCATCTCCAAGAAGGCGCTCACGGCGGTGACCGGTCTGATCCTCTCCGGATTCGTCGTCATGCATCTGCTTGGGAACCTCTTCATCTTCGCAGGTCCTGAGGCATTGAATGCCTATGCCAACAAACTCAGAGATCTGGGTCCGCTGCTGTGGGCGGCGAGAGCGTTCCTCCTGGGAGCGTTGATCATCCATATCGTTACCTCGATCGCCGTCACGAGAGAGAACCGCGCCGCGCGGCCGCTGCGGTACGCCGTGAAGGGCCATGCCGAGTCGACATTGGCCGGACGCACGATGATGCTCTCCGGGATCGCCCTGTCAGCGTTTCTCATCTATCATCTGCTCCACTTCACCTTTCGCGTGACGCACCCCTCGATTTCGCATCTGACGGATGCGGCCGGACGTCACGACGTGTATACCATGGTCGTGATGAGTTTCCGGCAGCCTGTGCTGTGCGTCGTGCACGTTTTGTCCTTGGGACTCATTTGTCTGCACCTGAGCCACGGGTTTGGCAGTTGGCTGCAGTCGCTCGGGTTGAGCACCGATCGCTCCATGCCGCTGGTCGCGTGGGGCAGCCGGCGGCTGGCACTCGCCGTGTTTCTCGGCTATTGCGCGATTCCGATGTCTGTGCTGTTTGGATGGATCGGCCCATGAACTTTGATGCGTCGGTTCCCTCAGGTCCGCTGGCGGCCAAGTGGGACGCCCGTCGCAAGGCGGCGAAGTCACTCGCGCCGTTGGAGGCGCGGCAGTATCGCGTCATTATCGTCGGCGCAGGGCTCGCCGGCGCCTCCGCCGCCGCGACGCTGGGAGAGCAGGGTTTTCACGTCGAGGCCTTTTGTTTCCAGGACAGCGCGCGCCGGGCGCACAGCATCGCCGCGCAGGGCGGGATCAACGCGGCGAAAAACTACCCCAAGGATGGCGACAGCATCAAGCGGCTGTTCACCGATACGATCAAAGGCGGCGACTTCCGCGCCCGGGAGGCCAACGTCTATCGCCTCGCGCAAATCAGCAACACGATCATCGATCAGTGCGTGGCGCAGGGAGTGCCCTTCGCCCGCGAGTACGACGGTTACCTGGCGAATCGCTCCTTCGGCGGTGTGAAAGTCCGCCGGACGTTCTACGCGCGCGGCCAGACCGGCCAGCAGCTCTTGCTGGGTGCCTACCAGGCCATGATGCGCCAGGTGAACGCGGGACGCGTGACGGTGCATCCGCGAACAGAGATGCTCGACCTCGTCGTCACGGACGGGGAAGCGAGAGGCATCATTGTCCGAGATTTGGTTTCTGGGACCATCGCGTCCTACAGCGGCGACGCCGTCGTGCTGGCAACCGGCGGCTACGCCAACCTCTACTTTCTTTCCACCAACGCCAAAGGCTGCAACGTCACGGCGACCTACAGAGCGTACCGTCGGGGCGCATGGTTCGGCAATCCCTGCTTCACGCAGATCCATCCGACGTGCATTCCGATGGCCGGCCACTACCAATCAAAGCTCACCCTGATGTCCGAGTCGCTGCGCAACGATGGCCGTATCTGGGTGCCCAAGCAAAAGGGCGATCGCCGTCCGCCACATGAGATCCCTGAGGACGCGCGGGACTACTACCTTGAGCGACGCTATCCCTCCTATGGCAACCTGGCACCTCGCGACATCGCCTCGCGCGCCGCCAAGGCGATCTGCGATGAGGGCCAAGGCGTAGGACCGGGAGGCCAAGGGGTGTACCTGGACTTACGGGATGCCATTCAGAAGCTCGGCCGGCAGGTCATCACCGAGCGCTACGGCAACCTGTTCGATATGTACAAAGAAATTACTGATGAGGACGCGTACCAGGTGCCGATGCGCATCTACCCGGCACCCCACTACACGATGGGAGGCACGTGGGTCGACTACAACCTCATGAGCACGATCCCGGGACTCTTCGTGATCGGCGAGGCGAACTTCTCGGACCATGGCGCCAATCGCTTGGGTGCCAGCGCGCTCATGCAGGGGCTGGCTGACGGCTACTTCATCCTGCCCGTGACGCTGGCCGATCATCTTGCCGTGCGCAAGCCGCAAGGCGGCCGCGCCGACCACCCGGCGTTTGCGTCCGCTCAGCGCGAGATCGACGATCGCACGCGGCGGCTCTTGGCGGTGCGAGGCACGCGGACGGTCGATGAGTTTCACCGAGAGTTGGGCAAGCTGATGTGGGACGAGTGCGGCATGGCGCGCAGCGCGCAAGGGCTCACGCGGGCGCTGGCCGAGATTCCGCGCATCCGGGAAGCGTTCTGGAAAGATGTCAACGTATTAGGCGGTGGGGAAGAGCTGAACCAGGCACTTGAGAAGGCGGGCCGCGTGGCCGATTTCCTCGAGTTCGCCGAGCTCGTCTGCCAGGACGCGCTGCATCGCGAAGAGTCCTGCGGCGGCCACTTCCGCCTCGAGCATCAGACGCCGGACGGCGAGGCGAAGCGCGATGACGAAAAGTTCTGCTACGTGGCTGCCTGGGAGTTTTCCGGTGACGGAAAGGCGCCAGCGCTGCATCGCGAGCTATTGACCTTCGAGGCGGTCCCCCTGAGCGAAAGAAGCTACAAATGAACCGCGCCGTGACATGATTCATCTGCTCCGTCAGCCGGCGACCGCTCAGCAGGTGCAGGAGATGCTGGAAGCGCACGAAACCTATATCAAGGTTGCCGTCGATGTCCGCGGAAAGCGGGGACGGAAAGCGGGGACAGCCACCGATTATCGAAATCAGTACCTGTCCCTCAATTCTGTCCCTCCATTCGCGAGCGAAGCTATAAGTGACGAGTCCAGCTAGGAATCAGAGGCTCTTGACGCTGAAGAAAAATATGGCTATACTATAGCCAGAATGAAGTACGAGATCGTCTTTGCGCCCGAAGCCGTCCGAGACGTGCGGAACTTGCGGGCGCA
>CAYJRJ010000027.1:0-21719 GCA_964372775.1 uncultured Planctomycetales bacterium
CGGGTGAGATGGGACAGGAGCATCGACAGGCTCCCCGGATTCCGATCCGCTTGACCACCTGGATCAAGCTGCCCCAGACCGGTCGGGTGCTCCGGGTCCTGACGGATGACATCAGCAGCCTCGGGTTGCGTGTGACCGTCGAGGCGTCCCTGGCAGCCGGAGCCACCGTGGGGTTGGAGTTGAAGCTGCCGGATCGCGAGCAGACGATTCACGCGACGGGGGAAGTGATGTGGAGCCGTGCCGTCGACGTGTCGCGAGTGGGAGTGGGAGTGAAGTTTCTCACCATTGACCCTAAAGATCTTGTGTTGATCCATCAGTATGTCGCGCCGTGTGCGCCACCCCCAGCACCGTGAGGCCGATGGCTGACCAGTATCCATTCCAATCCATTGAGCCGAAATGGCAATCTAGCTGGGAGGTGCAGAAGCTCTTTCGCGCGGTGGATGGAGATCAGCGGCCGAAGTACTACGTCCTCGACATGTTCCCGTACCCCTCGGGGGCCGGGCTGCACGTCGGCCATCCGGAGGGCTACACGGCGACCGATATCATCGCCCGCTACAAACGGATGCGCGGCTTTAACGTGCTGCATCCGATGGGCTGGGACGCGTTCGGGCTGCCCGCCGAGCAGTACGCGATCGAAACCGGCACGCATCCTGCCGACACGACCCGCAAGAACATCGAGACCTTCAAGCGGCAGATCACGCGGCTGGGCTTCTCGTACGATTGGGACCGCGAGATTGACACGACCGATCCCGCCTATGTGAAATGGACCCAGTGGATTTTTCTGAAGCTCTACGAGCGCGGCCTCGCCTACATGGCCGAGGCGCCGGTCTGGTGGTGCGCTCAGTGCGGCACCGTGCTCGCCAATGAGGAAGTGGTCGACGGCACGTGCGAGCGCAAGGGCCATCCGGTCGAGCGCAAGCCGATGCGCCAGTGGATGCTCAAGATCACCGCGTACGCCGAGCGGCTGCTGGCCGATCTGGAGTCGCTTGAGTGGCCCGAGCACATCAAGGACATGCAGCGCCACTGGATCGGGAAGAGCGAGGGGGCGGAAGTCCTCTTCTCAGTAGAAACTACCGCGACACGGAAACGTATCAGTACGTCGCCGGGGAAGGGTTGGAAACCACAGGTCCCGGTGTTTACAACGAGACCAGACACGTTGTTCGGCGCAACCTATCTGGTGCTAGCACCCGAACATGTGCTTGTCCCTGAGATTACCACTGACGAGCATCAGGACGCGGTCGAGTCCTACCGTCGCGATGTGGCTCGTAAGAGCGACATGGAACGCACCGAGTTGGCCAAGGAGAAAACCGGTGTCTTCACCGGCGCGTATGCGGTTAATCCAGTCAACGACGAAAAGATCCCCATCTGGATCGCGGACTACGTGCTGGCCAGCTACGGCACCGGAGCGATCATGGCGGTGCCGGCGCACGATCAGCGGGACCTAGAGTTCGCACTGTTCTTCGGACTGGATGTGCGCGTCGTCATCACGCCGGAAGACCGCGCACTCGAGCTCGCCGGCCTGACCGAGGCGTACACTGAGCCGGGCCGGATGCACGATTCAGGGCCGTTTACCGGGCTGCCGAGCGAGGAGGCGAAGGGGAAAATCATCGAGTGGTTGGCGACGAAGGGTCTGGGGCAAGCAACGGTCAACTACAAGCTGCGCGACTGGCTCTTTTCACGCCAGCGCTACTGGGGCGAGCCCATCCCGATCGTGCACTGCCAGCGCTGTGGCACGGTGCCGCTGCCCGAGTCTGCGCTGCCGCTGACGCTGCCGGCGATGAAGGACTTCAAACCCACTGGGACCGCTGAGCCTCCCCTGGCGAAAGCGGGCGAATGGGTCAAGACGAGCTGTCCGAAGTGTGGCTCAGCCGCGGCGCGCGAGACGAACACGATGCCACAGTGGGCCGGCTCCTGCTGGTACTACCTGCGCTACCTCGATCCCCGCAATGATCGGCAGGCTTGGGATCCGGTCAAAGAGCGCTACTGGATGCCGGTCGATCTGTACGTCGGCGGCGCGGAGCACGCGGTGCTGCATCTGTTGTATACGCGGTTCTGGCACAAGGTGCTCTACGATCTCAAGCTCGTCTCTACACCGGAGCCATTTCAGAAGCTGATCAACCAGGGGCTGATCCTCGGCGAGGACGGCGAGAAGATGTCGAAGTCCCGCGGCAACGTCGTCAATCCGGACGATGTCATCGCCGCGCACGGGGCGGATGCGTTCCGGCTCTACGAAATGTTCCTCGGGCCGCTGGAAGCGGTCAAGCCGTGGAGCGCGCGCAGCATTGAGGGGATGGATCGGTTTCTCAACCGCGTGTGGCGGCTCGGGGAAGAGCGGGCTCAAGGCTCAGGGCGCAAGGCTGAAGGCTCCTTGGAAAGCGGCGGCCTCTCAGAACTCGAACGAAAGAAGCATGAAACCATCAAACGCGTCACCGAAGACATCGAACATCTGCGACTGAATACGGCCATTTCAGCGATGATGGAATTTCTCAATACCATCTCTGGGATTCGGCCTTCAGCCTCGAGCCTTCAGCCTTCAGCTCTCCGCAGCGCTTTTGAGACCCTGGTACTTCTGCTCTCTCCCTTCGCCCCCCATCTTGCGGAGGAGCTGTGGCAGCGGCTCGGCCATCCGCAGTCGCTGGCGCATGAGCCCTGGCCGCGGTTTGACCCAGCTGCGCTCGAGACAGAGCAGCTGATGCTGGTCGTGCAGGTCAACGGCAAGGTGCGCGCGCGCATCAGCGTGCCCTCGCAGGCGAGCGACGAGCAGCTCAAGTCGCTCGTGCTGGCCGATGAGGCGGTGAAGAAGTTCGTGAACGGCCAGCCGATCAAACAGTTCATCGTCGTACCCAAGCGGTTGGTTAACATCGTCATCTGAGGAGCCCGTACGGGACTGTCCCATTTTTCGCGGGGCGACCTGCGTGGCGAAAAATGGGACTGTCCCGATAAGTAGAGCAAGTAAGTAGAGCAAGTAGAGCGATGACTCGTCAAGAGCAGGTGACGTTAGTCGGTTTAGGTGTTCTCGCGTTGCTCGGCCTGAGCGTATTACTCTGGCAACGCCAGCGCCCGCCACTCAGCATTGAGGGTGGTCCGGCGCCGGTGCCGGCCGCCCAGTGGGATGAAGCGCTCGCCACGGCGAGGCAGATTGACATTAACACGGCCGGTGCCGCAGAATTGGAGCGGCTGCCGCAGGTCGGGCCGATGCTGGCGAGCCGCATTGTCGCGTATCGCAGCGAGCACGGCGCGTTTCAACGCGCCGAGGAGTTGCTGCAGGTGCCGGGTATCGGGCCTAAGACATACGAGCTGCTGCAAGCCTATGTAACGGTGGAGTGAGCGTCGCTATGGAGCGGACCATCAGCGTGCTCAGCGATGTGAAGGACTTAGGCGAGCTGCTCGCGGGTGCGTGCATCGAGCAGGCGCGGTGTGTGCCCAGCGGCGCGCGCCTGCGGCTGGAGATCGAGCTGACGCGCCCATGCCGCGAGCGGCCGACGAAACCGCCGATCCCCTGGGTGAAGAGCCGCCTGCAGATCGGCCAGATCAAGGAAAGTTCTGTGCAGCGTGTCAGTGAACAGGTGAGGGGTCAGACGCCGTGGCTCTCCTGCGATGCGATTCCCGGCGGCTATCATCTGATGATCACGAGCGCGGATGGTTTACGCTTCGTCCTGACGCTGGAACAGCTCAATGGACAGTTTGCCGATGTGGGCCAGTCAGTATCAGGGCCGCAAGTCCTGGGACATGGGCCAGGGGACATGGGACATGCAAGCGGGTCCCACGGCCCACGTCCCATGGCCCAAACGTAGATGTTCTGCTGATGGGGAATCTTGGTCTTTCTGAGCTACTCGTCATCCTCATCGTTGCCCTGCTCGTCATCGGACCGAGGCGCCTACCTGAGGTGGCGCGCGCATTGGGGCAGGCCGGCCGCGCGTTTCAGGATGCGCTGAAGGGCCGAGGCTCCTCCGACGGATCGCGTGAGGACACTTGAGGTGCTGCGCCGATTAGTGCCATGGGCTGCGGCGCTGGCCCTGCTGACTGTTGCGGTGGCGGGTGGATGGCTGGGCGATTGGGATCAGCAGGTGACGGCGTGGCTCCAGGCACGCCGCACCCCGGCGCTCGATGGGTTGATGCGCGCCGTCACGTTCTTTGGCAGCAGCCCGTGGACGCTCGTCATGGCGGCGGTGATGAGCGGATGGTGGGTGCTTCGGCGAGCTCGCCAGTCTCTTGCGCGATTCCTTGGGGCCGGCTTGGTCGGCATGGCGATTGAAGTGGCGCTGCGGCTGTGCATCGCGCAGTGGCGCCCGGATACGACGGTGGTGCCCAGCGTGATGGATTGGCACACCCGCTTCGAGCTCGCTGGGTTTCCGAGCGGACACGCGTTTCGCTCCGCGTGGCTCTACGGGTGGTGGGGTTGCTGGTTGATCCAGCGGCGCGCGAGGTGGTCGGTGATTGCGGCGCTCGGATGCGTAGGGCTGATCCTGCTCGTCGGATTCAGCCGCGTGTATCTGCTGCGCCACTGGGTGACCGATGTGGTGGGGAGTTGGCTCGTGGCGCTGACGGTGCTCTCGGGCGTGCGAAGGAGCTCGCGCGCTTAATGGACGTGGCATTTCGCCAACGCTTGGTGGAAGTCACGCAAGACGTGCAGGTTCGGGAAATCCTCACGTTGTTGTACCGGGACCATCCTCAGGGCAGCGCGTTCGAGGGATTGAAAGAGATGTTGTTTATCCACGAAGACTTTCAAGAAACGCGCCTGCAGCAGCTCGTCGAGGAGAAGATCCTCGCGTTTGACGGCACGCGCTACAAGATTTCCGTCGACGCCCGCCAGATCCTCGACCGCGATTCGACAATCCTCATGGACGAGTTCCTTCGCTAATGGCCCGCACCTTCACCATCCGCTCGTCGCCCAACGCGTCGTTTGCGCTCGATCTGGAGCGGGATCTCAACGACGCCCAGCGCGCGGCGGTCACCTGCGGCGACGGCCCCAAGCTCGTCATCGCCGGGGCGGGTTCGGGCAAGACCCGCACGATCACCTACCGGGTCGCCCACCTGATTCGCCAGGGGATCCCGGCCTCCCGCCTGCTGCTCGCGACGTTCACCAACAAGGCTGCGCGGGAGATGCTCAGCCGCGTGGAAGCGCTCACCGGCGAGAGCGCCGGGAAGGTCTGGGGCGGCACGTTCCACGCGATCGGCAACCGACTGCTGCGGCACTACGGCACGCTGGTCGGCTTGCAGCCCAACTACACCATCCTCGATGAGCAGGACAGCCGCGACCTGCTCAAGGTCTGCATCGCGGACGCGAAGATCAAGGTGGAGGAAAAGCGGTTTCCCTCGCCGGCGGTGACGCAGGATGTGATCAGCATGGCCTTCAACACGCAGCGCTGCCTCGTGACGGTCGTGGAGGAGCAGGCACCCCACTTCAGCCAGTGGTGCGATGAGCTGGAGCGTGTGCGGGCGCGCTACGAGGCGAAGAAGCGCGCGGCGAACGCCGTGGACTACGACGATCTCTTACGGTATTGGGGGACATTGCTCATCGACCGCCCCGAGATCGCCCAACGGCTGGGGGCGCACTTTCGCTGGGTGCTCGTCGATGAGTATCAGGACACGAACACGATTCAGGCGCAGATCGTGGAACGGCTCGCGCAGCACAACGGCCGCAACCTCATGGTCGTCGGGGACGATGCTCAATGCGTCATGCAGGGAACTCGCATCCTTACACCGAGTGGAAACCGGCCTGTGGAGATGCTGAAACCCGGAGACACGGTGCTCGCGGGAGCGGGAAATGGACGTCTTGTCCCCGAGGTTATTCGGGTTGTCCAAACGTCACACCACCAGCGGTACAAAGCCATCCATGTTGAAGGTGGATACGAACTTCGCGTGTCCCCGAATCACTTGTGCTTTGCGAAGGTCGTCTCACAGGATAGATGGTGGTATGTGTACCTCATGTACCGTGAGGAGTTTGGCTTCAGGATTGGGGTGAGCCATATTTCTCGAAGTGGGCGATTCGATTCCACACCTCAGATGAGAACGGCGATGGAAAAGGCTGATAAACTCTGGCTGTTGGATGCGCTTCCTAGTAAGCAAGAGGCGCAGTATCGAGAGATGCGGCTGGGTTTGCGTTATCAAGTGCCGCAAGCCCTCTTCCAGCCGAATTGGCGAATAGGCAGTGGGTCAAAGATGACCATGGAACAAGTTGTCGCGCTGTTTGACGAATTCGGCCAAAATGGCTACCAGATGTTGCAGGATTTTGGTCTTCGATTCGACTATCCCGCCTTCGAGCCGAAGGCGTCTCGCTCTGAGAAGCGGATCGCTATTAACCTCGTCATGGCTGCAGCAAAAAATGGAAATGGAAGACGCATAGACCAAGGCCATGAAGTCGTGTGTGAAAGTTCCCTGGCTCGAGATGTCATCAGACACTTCCCGGCAGTCCACTATGCAGATGGGTACTGGCGGCTGCGAAAGATGAGTCGCGATTTTCGTGTTGTGCACGATTTGGCGAATAAGTTACAGCGTGCATTCACAGGTCTGGGCTATCAAGCTTCGATTCACCACAAAGCTCGATTCATCACTGCGAAAGAGTTTCGCGGTACATTCCGTGCGATGCCTGCAGCTGGACTCTTGCCAGGGATGAAGGTGCCCGTCGTGCGAGATGGTCGCATCGTTGCTGCGACGATTCAATCGGCTGAGTGGAAAGATAATGCGGAAGACGTTCTCTTTTACGATCTTGAGGTCGAGCGATCACATAATATTGTGAGCGAGGGAATCGTGACCCATAACTCCATCTATCGGTTTCGCGGCGCGAACTATGACAATATCCTCAAGTTTCCCGAGCGCAACCCCGGCACCCAGATCTTCAAGCTCGAAACCAACTACCGCTCCACGCCCGAGATCCTGGCGTTTACCAACGCGAGTATCCTGAACAACCATCGCCAGCACCGCAAGACGCTCATCGCGCAGCGCGCCTCCGGCCGCCTGCCGGTGGTGCTGCCGGTTAACGACGCCTACCAGGAGGCGGCGTTCGTCGCGCAGCGGATCCTCCAGCTGCGCGATGACGGCATCGGACTGGAGGAGATGGCGGTGCTCTATCGGGCGCATGCGCACTCCTCGATTCTCCAGGCGGAGCTGATCAAACGCAACATTCCGTACGAAGTGCGCTCCGGCGTGCGCTTCTTTGAGCAGGCGCACGTCAAGGATGTGGTGGCATACCTGAAGGTGCTCGACAACCCGTCGGATGAAATCGCCTGGCGGCGGCTCTGGCTGATGCTGCCCCGCGTCGGTCCCGCCACGGCAGGACGGCTCTGGGACGCCATCGCCACCGCCGCCGATCCGCTGGAGGCGCTGCTTCGCGCCGCGCCCACCGCCGTGCCATCCGGCGCGCAGGCGCATTTCAAGCACCTGCAGCAGGATCTGCGCGCGCTGCGCGCCGCGCGCGAGGACCGGACCCCGTCCGAGTTGATTCTCGCCGTGATGGAGACCGGCTATGCTGACTATGTGCGTGCCACGTACGACAGCTTCCAGTCGCGTCTGGAGGATCTGCAACAGCTCGCAGTGTTCGCGCGCTCCTACCGCACGCTGCGCGGCCTCTTATCCGAACTTGTGCTCCTCGGCGAAGTCTACGGCCAGGAGGTGACGGGCAATGGCTCCGCGGAGACCGAGCGCTTGGTGCTCAGCTCCATCCATCAAGCGAAAGGGTTGGAGTGGCGCGTGGTCTTTCTCATCCGGATGTGCGAGGGGAGTTTTCCCTCCGACATGGCCCTGCGCGAGGAGGATGGCGAGGAAGAGGAGCGGCGCATCTTTTATGTGGCGACAACGCGCGCGAAGGATGAGCTGTACATCACGCACCCGATTTTCGACGTGAGTCTGCGGGGCAACGGGCAGCTCTTGCTGCAGCCCTCCCGGTTCCTACGGGAGGTTCGGTTCACGCTCTACGAACAGGGCCAGCTAGAGGAGGAGCTTCACGACGCATGGAAGAGCGACGACGATTTGTCCGGTTAGACACCCGGTTGGAGATCTCGTACTCCGTGCTGCCCTCAGGGGCGTCCCAGCGCAGCGTCACCAAGGACATCGGCGGCGGAGGCATCTGTCTGTTTACGGACCACACGTTGGCCTCCGGCACCCAGCTGCAGGTGGCGATGAAGTTGCCGGGCAGGGAAGAGCCGGTGCACTTCATCGCCGAGGTGATGTGGAGCGAGCCCTACGAGGTCATCGGGAAAACTGAGCGCCGCCGCGCGGTCGAGACCGGCGTGCGCTTCGTCGAGATCGCGCCGAAAGACCAGGAAGCCGTCATGCAGCACGTGATTTTGAACGTGCAACCGCACCAGGAATCGAGGCCAGCCATCGATTAGATAGTACAGGGCTAGCTAGCGCGTAAGGTCTCTCGACCCCGCCATTGCGCCACGGCCTTCGGCCGTGGGCGGCCCAGTGGTGCAGCGGCCGATGGGTGGGCGGGATGTCGCCCCACTTGGGGCGGACGTGCAGGTCCCACGGGCTATGTCCGTGGGGCTCCACAATCTGGAACGCAGGAGAGGAACGCTCTCTCCTGCGTTTTGTGTTGGTGATTACACCGATGAGAAAAGCTGATGACGCCGATGACAGCCAGATGAACGCACCGCTTGGATGGGTGGCAGTGGCGTTTTTGCTGGGCATTGGGCTCAGGACAGTCGTGCCTGGGGATCCATGGCTGCTTGCGGGTGCGACTGCCGTCGCTGCGGTGGCGGCGGCATGGTGCCGGCACCGGCGAACTGCATCCCTGCTCATGTTGTGGGTCGGTCTGGGCATGCTGCGCGTGGGGGTCTGGCAGGTCCACCCGGCCGAAGCGCTCTCACGAATCCTTTCTCCTGAACCGCAGGCCGTTCAGGTCCACGGGGTCATCGGTGAGGATCCGGTCGAACTCCTGAGATCCCATGACCTGCCGGCGATCCGCAGTGTCTTGGAGGCGCGCCATCTACGTACTGACGGTCAGTGGGTCTCGATGCAAGGCCGGCTGTTGGTGACGTTCCACGATACGCCCCGGGCGATCGCGTATGGCGACGAAGTGCTGCTGGAAGGGACATGGTCCACGGTGCTCCCGCCCGGCAATCCACGCCAATACGACTGGCAACGCGCGCTGGCCCGTCAGCGCATTCACGGAATGTTACGCGTGAGGCCGCATGACGGTGTCGTGATCCAGCGCCGCGGCCAAGGCGCACGGTGGATGACGGCTCTGCTGTGGCTGCGGCACCGGTGGGAACAGCTCATTCAGCGCACCGCCGCGCCACGCGATGCGGGATTATTGGCGGCGCTTCTACTGGGAGAGCGTGTTGCGCTTGATGAGCGGCTCAAAGCCGCGTTCGTTGAAACCGGCACGATGCACCTGGTGGTGGTCAGCGGGTTCAACGTCGGCGTCGTCGCCGGACTGCTTGAACTTCTCTTGCGCATCTTGGGGGCGCCGTGGCGGCTGCGGTTGCTGCTGGTTGCACTCGGGCTCGGCGTCTATAGCGTGCTCACCGGCGCGCAGCCACCGGTTATGCGCGCGACGCTCATGGCGTGGGTGGTGCTTGGGGCTGCCGCGTTGGATCGTCCGCTGTCCTGGTTCAACGCGCTGGCCGCTGCGGCGCTCGTCATCACCTGGTGCGTTCCGACGCAGCTCTTCGATCCCGGCTTTCAATTGTCATTCGGTGCGGTCCTAAGCCTGCTCGTGTTCGCATCCCGATGGCAGCCGCGGGTCGAGCGTTTGTGTCGCTGGGTGCCGCTGGCGTGGCTGCGCCGTTATCTGGCACTGAGTCTCTCCGCGACCTGTGCGGTGTGGGTGGGGCTCTGGCCGGTGCTCGCGTGGTATTTCCATCTCATCGCGCCGGTGTCGGTCGTGGGCAATCTGCTGCTCGTGCCGCTCGTCAGTCTCTTGGTTTTCGTGGGTACCGCGTTGTTGATCGTCGGCTCAGTCGCTCCCATCGTGATGGTATGGAGCGGCGGGATGCTGACGGGCATCCTTCACGTGACACTCGCGTGCGTCGCCTGGTGCCATGCGCTGCCCGCAGGATATTGGTATCCGGGCCGTCCGTCGGTGCCGGTCGTCATCGGCTACTATGGGTTGATCGCGCTGACGCTGGCTCGGCGATCCCTGGGATGGACGGGGTTGCGCGTGGCTGTCTGCTGGCTGGTCGGCGCGAACCTGTGGGTATGGAGTGCCGCGGTCGGCTCCATGTGGCAGGCGCGATGGTTGCGGATGGACGTGATCGACGTCGGTCATGGCGACAGCCTCCTGCTGCGGTTGCCGCAGGGACAGGCAATGCTCATCGACGGCGGATCGCTCGAGGCAGGGCAGCGCCGGGTGGTGCCGTTGCTGCGCTCCATGGGCCTGACCAGGCTCGATGCCGCGGTCGTGACGCATCCGGATGCGGATCATCTGGGCGGGATGATTCCGGTGGTCGAGCGCCTGCGTATTGCGCGGCTCTTGACGAACGGAGCGCAAGATGACACGATGTCCGCGCGCCGGCTCATCACACTGGCGTCGGAGCGGGGCATGGAACAACACGTGCTCGTTCGCGGGATGCGCCTTGCGACAGGCTCCTCGGTGGTGATTGAGGTGCTCCATCCGCCGGCAGGTTTCGTCCCAGGAACCGCGCCTGCATCCAACGATAATTCCCTGGTGCTGAAGCTGACCTATGGTCAGATCAGCATCGTGCTCACGGGTGATGTTGAGGAAGAAGGATTACCGTGGTTGTTGCGCGATCCTTCTGTTGTGCGCTCGACGATATTGAAAGTACCGCACCACGGCAGCCGCCTGGGCGAAGCGGGTGGGGCGTTTTTCGCGGCGGTTCGTCCCTCGCTCGCCGTGCTCAGCGTCGGGCGAATGCACCATCTGCCAGCATCCGAGACGTTGGAGGCTATCGCTGCGACCGGCTCGAAGCTGCTGTCGACTCGTGACGCAGGGGCGATCTCGCTGCGGACTGACGGGCGTCGGCTGCAGGTGCGGACGTTCCGTGAGCCGAGATGGCGTACCGTATTAAAGGAAAATTCAAAAGGGAAAAGACAAAATTACAAGGCACCATTCACAGTTTTGAATGTTGAATTGTAGTTTTACCTTTTACCTTTTGCCTTAACGATGCTGCTCTGGTTGCGGCTAGGATTGAGTCTCGTGCTGTTCCTCGGCTCACTCGGGCTGGGCTGGTGGCTGCACCACCGCGGCACGCTGACCGAGGCGCGAGCGTCCCGCCTCGTGCGATGGATCGTGATGGGACCCTCGCCGGTCGTGCTGTGCCTGTTGTTCTGGCACATGAACCTGCGCAGCGTGCAGCTGTGGACTCTGCCGCTGTTGGGGCTCCTCATCTCCTCCTCGACGCTGCTGCCCGCGTTCTTCTATAGCCGGCGCGCACGGCTCTTGGCCCCGCAGACCGGCAGCTTCTTGACGTGCGCCCTCTTCTCGAACCTGGGATATCTGGGCGCCTTCACCGCGTTTGCGCTCTTCGGAGAGATCGCATATGGGCTCTGCATGCTGTATCTGGTGTTTTTCACCCCCTGCTTCTACACGCTGGGCTTTTGGATCGCCGCGCATTACGGCCATCGCGCGTCCACCTCGGCGCTCTCAGAGGGCTTCAGCAGCGAGCTGCGACTCTATCCGTTTATCGGGATGGCGGCAGGTGCCGTGCTGAGCCTGAGCGGGGTGCCGCGGCCAGCACCGCTGGAGTGGCTGAACCATGCGCTGATCCCGCTCGATACCGCGCTGTACCTCGCCGCGATCGGCTCGCAGCTCACCTTCGAATCTCCGCGTCCCTGGCTGCGGCCGTGCCTGGCCATGAGCGGGATCAAGTTCCTCTATACGCCATTGATCGCCTGGCTCCTGGTGAGCGTGTTTCAGCTGCAAGACCTGCCCCGGCTGGTCGTGCTGCTGCTTGCCTCAACCCCGGTGGCGGTGTCGCCGCTGGTGCTGCCGCTGCTGTTCGGGCTGGACCGCCGGATGGCCAACGCGCTGTGGCTCTTTACGACGGTCGCGGCGATTCCATGGCTGGCGCTGATCATGCCCGTCCTGCAGCGGCTTTGACTTTCGTCGAGCGATTTGGTAAGGTGGACACGTTGATCATCCCCTCCATGCGTACATGTATCCGAGTCCTCATCTTCACAGTGGTCGTGACTAGCGTGATAGCGACGCCATCAGCCTTCGCCGGATGGGTCTGGTCCCCGCAGACCGGGTGGATCGGTCCCACCGGGGCGGTGAAGGACACGCCGGAGGAGCAGTTGGCTTTCGCCGTCGCGTTCTTCGACCGGCAGGACTACGACCGCGCCGCGAAAGAGTTCAAGAAGTTGCTGAGGGCGTACAAGGAATCACGCGAAGCGCCAGAAGCCCAGTACTACGTGGGCCGGTGCTACGAGGAGCAGCGGGATTACTACAAGGCGTTCCTCGAGTACCGCAAAACGGTGCAGGTCTACCCCTCCACGAGACGCTTCGATGAGATGCTAGAGCGCGAGTACCAGATCGGGAACTACTTTTTGGCTGGCAAGAAACGCAAAGTGTTCGGGACGGCGGCCCTGCTGCCCGCGCGCGATAAGGCAGTGGAGATCTTTCAAGCGATTGCCGATGACGGGCCGTTCAGCGAGTACGGGCAGCTCGCCCAATATAAACTCGGCCTGGCGCATCTCGCATTGGCCGATTACGAAGCGTCGGTGGCCGCGTTCGAGCAAGTGATCACGCGCTACCCCGACTCACCGCTCGTGGATGACGCGCGGTTTCAAATCGCCCAGGCGAGCCTCAAGGGCACGTTCAGGCCAGAGTACGACCAATCACCCACCGATTTGGCCATCCGCGAGCTGGACGCGTTCCTGCGGGAGTACCCCGAGAGCGCGCTGGCGACAGATGCGGTCGCCAGAGTCCAGGAGCTCAAGGAACGGCGGGCCCACCACGAGTTTGAGGTCGGGCAGTTCTACGAGCGACGGCGCCACCCCACATCCGCGCGGATCTATTACGACGCGATTGTGCGACAGTTCGCCGAGACCTCCTGGGCGCCGAAGGCGGCTGAGCGGCTGAGCGTGCTCCAGCGCGGTTCGTAGCCGGCATGAAGGTGGAAGGTGGAGGGAAGAAGGAAGAAGGAAGAGAAAGGAAGGCGGCAGGATTGCGACAATTTTTCGGTTCGCTTTTTCCACCCTCCACCCTCTTCCTTCTACCCTCCATCTGCTGTCTTTTACTCACAAGCTGCGGCTACACGACCCGACCCGGCCTCGCCGCGCATCTGCGCACGGTGTACGTGAAACCCTTCATCAATAAGATTGACCTGACCGCGTTGCCCACCAACGACCAGCGCTTTCCGCTCTATCGCCACCGGATGGAAGTCGATCTGACGAACGCGGTCATCCGCCGGTATCAGTTCACGGGGCTGCTGCGGCCGGATCGAGCCGAGCGCGCGGACTGCCGGCTGGAAGGGGAGCTGGTTGCGTTCCGGCGGGATCCGCTGAGTTACTCGTCAACTTCCCAGCAGGTGGAGGAGTGGCGGCTCAACGTTGTCGTGGACCTGCGCTTCTTCGACCAGACCACGCAGACGCTCATGTGGGAGGAGTCCAACTTCACCGGCGACACCACGTATGCGACGACCGGGTCGCGCGCTGAAACCGAGGCCGCAGCACTCGACCGCGCCATCACCGATCTGGCCCGGCGAATCGTGGAACGCTCCGTCGAAAATTGGTAAGACCTATTCTGTGTCATGTGCATTGTGTCATGTGTCATGTAAAAGCACGTGGCAGTTACATGACACATCGCACATAACACAAAGTCTCGTTGACTCCTACTGATGTCCTCTCACGCTGGCGTATACCTCTTCCTCGGACCAGATCGGGCCGCAAAGCTTAAGCGGATCCAAGAGCTCGAGCGTTCGCTGCGCATCCAGTCGCTTGACCGCCACGGGCTCGATGGAGCGGCCGTCGGTCCTGCGGACCTGGTGGCTCTCTGTCGTCAACGACCGGCGGCCAGCCCCGCGCGGCTGATCGTGGTGGAGCAGGCCCATCGGCTCTCGAAGGCCGGCGTGGAAGCGTTGGTCGAGCACGCCGCGATGATTCAACAGAACGCGTGCGTCATTCTGCTGTGCGAGACCGAGCTGAGCGTGCGGCATCCACTTTTCGCTGCGGGGCAGGCGCTGCGCATCGAGCGGTTCCCGGGGCGGGAGGTGCTCGCCGCGAAACCGTTTGCGATGACCGACGCGCTAGGCCGGGGCGATTTGGCGGACGCGCTCGCCGCGCTTCACGATCAACTGACGTCGGGCAAGGAGCCGCTGGAGCTGCTGGGTTTTGTGGCGTGGCAATTACAGCGCTGGCTGGTCGTCAAGCGGTTGCAGCAGGCGGGCGGCACGACGGACACCATCGGGACGACGCTCGGCGTGCGTCCCTGGCAGGCGCAGCGGCTCGCGGCCGAGGTCGCGGGGTATTCGCTCGAGACGTTACAGGAGCTGCTCAGGCGCTGCTGGCAGGTGGATACGGATGCCAAGCGCGGGCGCGTGATGCCGGAGTGGGCGGTGGAGCAGCTGGTGATCGGCGTGTGCCACGCGAGAGCGGCACTCAGCCTGGCGTCTGCAGCAGCCGGTTGAGCCGGCGCGTGAGGCGGGACTTCGAGCGGTTGGCTGTGTTGCGGTGAATAATGCCTCGTTCTGCAGCGCGATCGTACGTGGTGATGACGACCTTCAGAAACGACTTCGCTTCATCCGCGCGTTTGGCCTCGAACAGCCCCACCAACCGCTTCGTCAGCGTTTTCAGTTCCGACTGGGCGGTCTGATTGCGCGCGTGTCGACGGCGCGCTTTTCGCATTTCCTTGAGGGCGGAATGTTTGATCGGCATCGTCTTCTCCTAAAAGTGCCCCATTCTATCATGCTCGTACGGGACTGTCCCCTTTTTTCGCATCGTGGGCTGATTTGGCGAAAAAAGGGGACTGTCCCGATTCGTGGCGTGGCAGTCCGATGAGCCGCTCTGTGTCCGGACGCATTGCGCGCTCGACGGGGGTCCTCGCACTCGCCACAGGGGCCAGCCGGATCCTTGGGTTCGTGCGCGATATCCTGATCGCGAACCTGTTCGGCACGACCGCACCCGCCCAGGCGTTTGTGGTGGCGTTCCGGCTGCCGAACCTGCTGCGCGACCTGGTGGCCGAGGGTGCGGTGACCAGCGCGTTCGTGCCCGTGCTCAGCTGGTACCGAACCAAGCGCGAACCGGCGGAGTTCTGGCGCCTGAGCCAGGCGCTGTTGTGCCAATTACTCGTGATCCTGTGCGCCATCGGCGTTGCGGGTGCTTTCGCCGCCCCGGCCATCGTGCGGGTCATTGCGCCGGGTTTTGCCGCGGATCCGGAGAAACTGGCGCTGACGATCCGCATGACGCGCATCCTCTTTCCGTTCGTGACACTGGTCGGGCTGTGGGCCTACTTCATGGGGCTCTTGAACACGGTGGGCCGGTTTGCGGCGCCGGCGGCGGGGCCCGTGATTCTCAACCTTGCGATGATCGTGGCGTGCGCGTGGTTTGGGCCGCGCGCGCATGTGGGCGTGGTGGCGCTGGCGGTGGCGGTGATCATCGGCGGGGTGGTGCAGCTGGCCATCCAGGTGCCGGTGGCCGTGCGGATGGGGTTCCGCTGGGCCTGGCGGTGGACGCATCCCGGCTCTACGGAGATCCTGCGGCTGCTGGGGCCCCGGACGATCGGCTCCGCCGTCTACCAGGCCAACGTCCTCATTGACACGATTCTGGCATCGCTGTGGTGGGTGGTCGGCGAAGGGGCGGTGGCGGCGATCTACTTCGCAAACCGGCTCGTGCAGCTGCCGCTGGCCCTCTTCGGCACCGCGTCCGCCCAGGCGAGCCTGCCGGCGCTGTCAGAGCAGGCGGCCCATGAGGATTTCGAGGGGTTCCGGTCCACCATGCTCTCCGTCATTCGCATGGTGGGCTTTGTGACGATTCCGGCGGCGGTCGGGCTCATGGTCCTGGCGATGCCGATCGTCCAGGGGCTCTTCGAGCGCGGCGCATTCGACCATCGCTCGACGGTGATGACCGCGCAGGCCCTGGCGTGTTACGCCGTCGGGCTGCTTGCCTATGCGATCAGCAAAGTGGTCAGCGGAGGCTTCTACGCGCTGCGGGATACGTGGACCCCGGTGAAGCTGGCGGGCGAGGCGATTGTCATCAGCGTGCCTCTGAGTCTGGCGCTCATGTGGCCGCTGGGGATTAGCGGGCTGGCACTCGCCGCGTCGATCACGAACCTCTTCAACGCGTATCGTCTCGCGCTTTGCATGGAGCGGCGGTTGCGCGCACCGGTGCTGGCACCCGTGGCCGATCCCCTGTTGCGGATGCTGCTGGCGTCAATGGTGATGGGGCTTGGTTGCTGGCTGCTCTGGCGCCTCGCCCACTTTGACGCGCGACCGGTGCTGGGGCTCGCGGCGGTCATCGCCGCAGGACTCGTGTTCTACGTGGCGGCGTGCGCCCTGTTTCGTGTTCCGGAACTCTCGACGGCTCGACGATGGCTCAGCACGCTGCCGCTTCCCTCCGTGAGCGAATAGCCCGCCTGCCGGATCAGCCCGGTGTCTACCTCTTCACCGACGCGCAGGGCGCTATCCTCTACGTCGGCAAGGCGGTGAGCTTGCGCAAACGTGTCGTCTCCTACGTCCAGCGTCCGGCCGAGCTGCCCCCGCGCATCGCTAAGATGATGGCGCAGGTGACCGACGTCCAAGTCCGCCAGACGACCTCCGAAGCCGAGGCGCTGCTGCTGGAGGCGCAGCTCATTAAAACGCACCATCCCCGCTATAACGTGGCGTTGCGCGATGATAAGGCCTACCCCGTCCTCAAGATCACCAACGAACCGTTTCCGCGGCTGCTCGTCGTCCGGCGCAAGCAGGCGGACGGTGCCTGCTACTTCGGACCGTACACCGATGCGACCCTGATGCACCAGGCGGTGCAGTTTCTGCGCCGCGTCTTTCCGCTGCGCACGTGCAGGACCTTTCCCAAGACGCCCTGCCTGGAGTACCACCTAGGGCAGTGCCTCGCACCGTGCGCGCAGTACATCAACGCCACGCAGTATCAGCGCATCGTCGATGACCTCACGGCGTTTCTGGAAGGCAAGCGCGACCATCTGCTGCGCGATCTGGCGCGCCGGATGGAGCAAGCCTCCCGTGACCGGCGGTTCGAGGAGGCGGCGCGGCTGCGCGATCAGATCCAAGCCCTCACCTCGATTATCACGGCGAAAGAAAAGTCGCTGGCGGCCAGTCCGCTCGAGCAATTGCAGGCGGCGCTCAAGCTGCCGCACCTGCCGCGGCGCATCGAGGCATGTGATATCTCGAACATCTTCGGCGACCATGCGGTGGGCTCGATGGTGGTCTTTCAGGACGGCAAGCCGCACAAGGCCCACTACCGCCGCTTTCGCATCGAGACGGTGCAGGGCATCTCCGCCACAGAACGTGGCGGACCCGCCAAGCTTCGTGGCGGGGACGACTACCGGATGATGCGCGAGGTGCTCCGCCGCCGCTACAGCGGGACGCTCAGCGCCGAGCTGCCGCCGCCGGATCTGATCCTCATTGACGGCGGCAAGGGACAGCTGAGCGCGGCCTGCGAGGAACTCAGTGCGCTGCAGCGAAGGATTCCGGCGATGGGGCTGGCCAAACGGTTTGAGCAGATCTTCGTGCCCGGCGTCTCGGAGCCGATCGTGCTATTGCCGACCTCGCCGGTGCTCCATCTCGTCCAGCACATCCGCGACGAAGCGCATCGCTTCGCGATTACGTATCACCGCCGGCTGCGCCAACGGCCGATCACCGCGTCGCGTTTGGATCGCATCCCCGGCGTGGGGCCGGTGCGCAAGCGGCACCTGCTGCGCGCGTTTGGGTCGCTGGCGTCGATCGGCAAGGCGAGCGTGGATGAGCTCGTGGTGCGGGCGAATCTGCCTCGCCCACTGGCCGCGCGCGTGCAAGCGCATCTGCGAGGGTCGGCATGAGACCTCCTCAAGGTGTTTCTCGACGGACGTGGGATCGACTAACCCGCTTTCAGCAGGCGGTGTACCGCGCGGTCTGCCGCATTCCGCGGGGGCAGACCCGGTCCTATCAGTGGGTGGCTCGCGCGATCAGCCGGCCGCGCGCGGTGCGTGCCGTCGGCAACGCTCTCAACCGCAATCCGTTTGCCCCCCGGGTGCCCTGCCATCGCGTGATCCGCGCCGACGGCTCGCTCGGCGGTTTCTCCGGTGGTCCCGCCAAGAAACACCGCCTTCTCACCTCCGAGCGCTCTTGACAGTAGCTCCGTGCCCTCCGCGCAACCCGCTCGCGCGACCTCGGGCTCTCCCTCGGCGCAGCTCCCGAGGCCCGCGGCCGAGGGACTGGCGCTCGGGATCCCTCGGCCTGCGGGCCTCGGGCCGGGCGCCCGGCTGCGGCGCCCCAGCCAGGCAACTCCTCGCCCCGGTCGGGGGCTCGTCGGACAACCTGGCCGTGCTCGAGAGCGAGGGCGCCTCGCCGTGCTGAGCCCTCGCATGTGCTTCGCCGGGTCGCGCGGAGGGCACCGTACGTGCTGGTCCAACTTGCGCCCGCGCGGGCGGCGGGTGGCAGGACGTTCGCCACGCCGCACCTGAAAATTGCGAGCGAGCACGGGGTCCGAGCGCAGCGAGGACGAGCGAGCCATGTTGAGAGCGCCGCGCGCCACGCCGGGGCGCGCCAGCGATGCGGCGGGGCGAATGTCCTGCCAGGCCCAGCCGCCATTCGCAGGAGCCAGCCGGTATCGCTGCTGAGCTTTGTGGGAGTCAGCTCATGTCAGGTATACTTTCTAAGGTTGGAGCACGGAGGTTGCGTGATGGCGAAGAAATTTGGGTTGCGCGCGCTGGAGGAAGAGCGGCTGGAGCGGCGCCTGGTGCTGGCGTTCGGCTTCATGTCGTTCATCCCCATCCTCGTCGTGACCTGGACGATGGTCTATAAGGTGGATCTCACGGTGACGATCCGCCTCGTCATCGTTTCCGTGATCATCGGGTATTTCTTCGTGGCCCGGCGCATGGTGACGGCCATCCTTGCCGTCGTCAAGCAGGCGAAGTCGATTTCCAGCGGCAAGGTGACGGAGAAGATCGAAGTGCATGAGAACAGCGAAATCGGAGAATTAGCCCGCGCGTTCAACCGCATCACGCAGGAGCTCGAGCACAAGATCGACGAACTGGAGTCCTCCCGCCAGCTGGTGAAGCGGCTACTCTCGCGCATCGGCACCGCCATCGTCTCCTACGAAGGCATCGACAACATCCTCAACCTCATCCTAGAGAACACCGTCGCCGCGCTGGGGGCCTCCGCCGGCAGCCTCATGTTGGTGGATGGGGAGAAGCAGGAGCTCTACGTGAAAACCATGTGGCCGACGAACGGCGCCGTCCCGAAGGAGGCCCCGCGCATCAAGCTCGGGGAGGGCATTGTGGGATCGGTGGCTCGCGATGGGCGGTCGATGCACGGCAAGGGTCAAGTCAGCGCGCTTGGCTTCACCAACGGCGCATCCCAGGAGGGCACGGTGCTCTGTGTGCCGCTGAAGCTGCGCGACCAGACGATGGGCGTCATCGCGGTGCTGCGCGAGATGGGCGCGCCGCCGTTTGCGGAAGATGATGAGACGCTGATCGAGAGCATCGGCTCACAGGTGTCCGTGGCGATTGAGAACTACCGGCTCAACCTCGACGTGGAGCGCACCTACGTCGAGACGATCATGGCGCTCGCACTGGCAGTCGAGGCGAAGGACCCGTACAGCGCCGGCCACTCCAAGCGCGTCGGCTACTACGCGATGCAGGTCGGGGAAGCCATGGGTTTGGATGAAGAGATGCTCCGAACGCTCAACGCGGCCGGCGTGCTGCATGACATCGGCAAGATCGGCATTAAAGATGAGATTCTCCTGAAGGCCGACGCACTGGCTCCGGATGAGCAAAAGCTCATGGAACAGCACCCGCTCATCGGCGAGGCGATCGTCAAACCGGTGCGCTCCCTCCAGAATGTTGTGCCGCTGGTGCGCCATCACCATGAGCGCTTTGACGGGGCCGGCTATCCCGGAAGGTTGAAGGGCGAGGCGATCCCCCTGGGCGCGCGCATCCTCTCGGTCGTCGACACCTACGATGCGATGGTGACCGACCGCCCATACCGCAAGCGGCTGGCAGTGGAAGACGCCAAACAGGAACTCACGCGCTTGGCCGGCATCCAGTACGATCCAGTCGTCGTCGACGTCTTCCTTCGGATCCTCTCCGAGAAAGAAGTGCGTCAGGCACCTGCTCGCGAAGCCAGACCGAACTGAGCCTTCACCGTCCGGTATCAGATACCTTTTCGGTATCTGATACCGGACGTGTTATACTACTGCACTATGAGCCCCACGAACGTGCCTGACCAACTGACCGACCTGCGTCAACGCCTCCAAGTCCTTCAGCACCGCTGGGACGAACTACGGAGGTATCTTTGACCTGGAGAGCCTGGCCCGGCGCATCGCCGAGATCGAGCAGGCGATGGCGCAGGGCGACTTCTGGTCGGATCAGGCCCGCGCCAACCAGACCATCCAGACGCTGAAAGCGCTTAAGACCCAGCGCGCGCCCATCGAGCAATTCCAGCAAGGCCTCCACGACCTCACCGAGCTCCTCCATCTCACCGACGCCGGCGATCAGGCGTCGCTCCAGCAGCTTGCCAAGGATCTGGGCGCGCTCGAGCGCTCGTTCGGACAACTCGAGATCCAGCGGATGCTGGGAGCGGATGTCGACAGCAAGAACGCGATCCTCGCCGTCCATTCGGGTGCTGGCGGCACCGAATCGTGCGATTGGGCGCAGATGCTCTTTCGCATGTACCGTCGCTGGGCGGATGAGCGCGGGTTTGCGACCGAGGTCATCGACTTCACGCCGGGGGAAGAGGCGGGTGTCAAGACCGCTACGATCATCGTGCGAGGCCCCTATGCCTACGGTTATCTCCAGGGCGAAGAAGGCGTCCATCGCCTCGTGCGCATCTCGCCGTTTGACGCCAACAAGCGCCGCCACACCTCCTTCGCGTCCATCGATGTGATTCCCGAAATCGACGAGGAGATCGAGGTGGCGGTCAAGGACGCCGACCTGCGCATCGACGTCTACCGCTCCAGCGGCAAGGGGGGCCAGTCCGTCAACACGACCGACTCGGCGGTGCGGATCACCCACCTGCCGACGGGGCTCGTCGTGCAGTGCCAGGACGAGCGCTCGCAATTGCAGAACAAGACCAAGGCGCTGCGGGTGCTGCGCTCCCGGCTCTACGCCCTGGAGCGCCGGAAGCGCGAGGAGCAGCTCGAGAAGGACTACCGGCAAAAGCAGAAGATCGAGTGGGGCTCGCAGATCCGCTCCTACGTGCTGCATCCCTACACCATGGTGAAGGACCTGCGCACCGACCACGAGACCGGCAACTCGCAGGCCGTGCTGGACGGCCAGCTGGAGGAGTTCATGGGCGCCTATCTGAAGTGGAAGGCGGGCCGCGCGTAACATGGTCGGCCCCCTCCTCCAGAAAGTCTTCGGCAGCTACCACGAGCGGCAGAAGCGGCGCCTCTGGCCGGTCGTGGAGCGCATCACCGCGCTGGAGCCCTCGGTCCGGCCGCTGTCGGACGAGCAGCTGCGCGCCAAGAGCGAGGAGTTCCGCGCGCGCATCGCGCAGGGCATGAGCGGGAGCGCGTTCCCGACGCCCGCCAGCCCCGCGTGGTACAAACTCAACGCCGATGAGCGCGCCGCGGTGCGCAAGCAGCGCCGGGCGCATCAGCAGGCCGTGCTGGACGCCATCCTGCCGGAGGCCTTCGCCGTGGTGCGCGAGGCCGCCCGCCGCACG
>CAYJRJ010000028.1:0-17825 GCA_964372775.1 uncultured Planctomycetales bacterium
GTGACGCGGAGCGGGGGCCCCCACGCCGGACCGCAGGCGAGCGGGGGATGGGGGGCCGCCGTGGCATACGTACAGCCGCCCGCCGCCGAGGACCGCCGTGGGGTCGCGCAGCGGCAGGACCCGCCGCCATTCGCAGTGGCCGGCGCCGGTCGCCTTCGGCGATCGGCACTTCCTTCGCCCACCCCGCCTATCGGCGGGGTACCCGGGCTCGGTCGCAGGACCCGCCGCTCCCCAGCAGGACCCGGGGCCGGAGCGACAACCAACAGCGTGCCGCACCCGAACGAACGAGCCCGCGATAGCGCGAGCGGGTTGCGCGGGGGCCCGAATAAGACCCGCCGCACAGGACTACGTTAACTCGATGCGAATGGGGAAGCGGAGTCGGCGGCGCGGATGCGCTCGGCGATCGGCGGGTGGTCGTAGAAGAGCCAGACGACCCAGCGCGGCGGCTGGGGATCGGCGAGGTTCAGCTCGGCCAACCGGCGCAGGGCCGCGGCAAACGCCTGCGGCAGACGGCTGACGCGCACGGCGAAGCGATCAGCCTGCCACTCAAACGCGCGCGAGAGCGCGTTCTGCAGCGGCAGGCCCAGCAGCCCCAGCAGCGAGAGCCAGAGCATCAACATCGGAAACCCGGCAATATCCCAGAGGCCGCGCAGACCGAGCCACGCGACCCAGTAGCTCGCAGCCGCATCCGTCAGCAGAAACGCCAGCCATGACGCGGCGGCGCTGAGGACTAACATCTTAGTGATATGGCGAAAGCGGTGGTGGGCCAACTCATGCGCGAGCACGCCCTCGATCTCCTCCGGCGTAAACTCGCTGATGAGCGTATCCGAGAGCAGCACGCGGCGCGTGCGGCCAAGACCAGCCAGCGCCGCGTTGGCCTTGCGCGTCTCCGTCCCGAGATCGAATCGAAACACGCCCAAGGCCGGCAGCCCGACGCGCTCGCACAGGGCGAGCAGGCGTTGGGTGAGCTCACCTTCCTGCAGCGGCGTAGTTTTGTAGAAGATCGGCAGCAGGATCGTCGGAAAAATGCGCGCCATGACCACGCTGAGCCCTACCCAGCCCACCGTCGCCCAGAGCGGCCATGTCGCCGGCTGATGCCGTAGCAAAGCGTAGAGCCCTTCGAACAACACCGCTCCAATCGTCGCACCGACAGCCAGCTGCTTCGCTTCCCTCATGATCCATTGGACCACGGTCATCCGCGAAAGCCCAAACCGGTGCTCCACCACAAAACTGCCGTACCAATGGAGCGGCAGCGTCGCCATGTATGAGACGAACCCAAACACAGCGAGATAGCCAAGGATGACCAGCGGCTCTGATGCCAACTGCTGCGACCACCAGCCAGCCAGTGCGTGCGATGCGCCGCTCCACTGAAAGAGCGCCAGCACCACCCCGCCCAGCAGCAGGTCAACCAGGAGAAGGCGATAGCGGATCTTCGCGTATTGCCGTGCGTCGGAAGTGGTTGTCATAACGCGGAAGGACGCAGGCGAGGCTCCTCGGACCACTGCCGCACACTGGGCGAGGCCCCGCGGAATGCCAGACTCTGGGCGAGGAGCTGCTGGTACTCCTCGAGCTGGCGCTCAAGCGCCGGCACGCTGAGGCCGCCGTACGTCTGCATGAGGGCGGCGATGCGTGAAATCGCATCCAGCCCCTGGCAGGAGCTCCAGGCGATGCGGGTCCGCCGCGCCAGCACATCGGTGAGCGTGCACGCCAGCTCATGGGAGAGCGCGTAGACCAGCTCGGCTTCGATGAGCTCATGGTGGGGGCACACGGCGCGGCTCAACGCGGGGTCGGCGTCGATGAGCCGCAAGAGATGAAACGTCCCGGCACCGTAACGCGTCAGCAGCCGCCCGATCAGATCCGGGTCGAGATGGCGCGTCAGGGCCTGCCAGTGCTCCAGCGTGACCGGATGCATCGACTCGATCAGCTCCAGCTCATGGGTGAGGCTTCGATCGACGCGCATTCGTTCGCGCCGGACGACGAGGTCGACCGTCTGTTTCGCCATGAGCCGGTAGGTGGTGTACTTGCCTCCCATGATACTGATGAGCCCGGCGTCATCCACCTCGATCCGGTGCTCGCGGGAGGCCTGGCTGGAGGTGCCGGAAAACCCCAGCAATGGGCGCGCACCAGCATACGTCGCCACGATGTCGTCCTCACTGAAACGATGTGACGGGAGCGCCCGGTTGAGCTCCGTCAACAGATAGTCCACCTCCCTGCCCGTCGCCTGCAGCGCATCCAAGGGATGGTCCACCGGGCCCTCCGTCGTGCCGACGAGCGTGTAACCGCCCCAGGGCAGCACGAAGATCATGCGCCGGTCCGACCGGGCCTCGACGAAGAGCCCCTGCCGGACCGCAGCCGGCAGGATGAGGTGAATGCCCTTGGTTGGAGCCAGCCGCTGCGCCGCACCCGGATCGCTCAGACGACGCACGCCGTCGCTCCAGGGTCCGGTGGCGTTGACGACGATGCGCGCCTGAATCTCAATGGAGCGGCCGGTCACCACGTCTTCGGCAAGCGCGCCGCATAGCTGCCCATTGGACTTTAGCAGCATCTTCATCCGGACGTAATTGCAGCAAACCGCGCCGAACCCCACCGCCTGCAGGATATTCGCCAGGCACAGCCGCGCGTCATCCATCTGGCAGTCCCAAAACAGCCCCGCCGCTCGCAGCCCGTCGGTGGAGAGACTGGGCTCACTGTCCACCGCTCGTCGAGGTGAGAGCATGCGATGGAACCGCATGGCACGGCCGGCCGCGAGCACATCGTAGAGCGACAAGCCCAGGCGCACCTTCCACATCGGCCGCGCGCCCTCGTGTGTCACGGGCAGCAGAATGGAGAGCGGATGGACCAATGACGGGGCGATCGCGCGCAGGACGGCACGTTCCCGTACGCTCTCATACACCAGCCGCAGGCGCCCGTGCTCGAGATAGCGCAAGCCGCCGTGGATCAACTTCGAGGTCTTGGAGCTCGTCCCGCCGGCGAAATCCTGCTGCTCGATGAGCGCAACCGCAAGCCCGCGCATCACGGCGTCGCGCGCAACGCCGGCACCCACGATGCCGCCCCCGATAACCAGCAGGTCGAAGCGTGCCGAACCCAGGCGAGCCAACAGCGAGGCGCGGGAGACGGGGACGTTCATGCTTCACTCCGGCTGGTCCGTACGCGGGCCACGGCCTCCCGCCATCCCTGGGAGAGCGCATCACGCTGCGACGCGCTCATGCGCGGGGTGAAGACGCGCTCGGGATGCCCGGCCATCCGGACGGCATCTCGCGGCGTCCACCAGCCGATGCCGATGCCTGCCAGCAGCGCCGCTCCTCGGCCGGTATTGGCGATCATCGCCGGCCGCAGGACCGGAATCCCCAACAGATCCGCTTGAAACTGCATGAGCCAGTTATTGCGGGCTGCACCCCCGTCCACGCGCAACTCCCGCAACCGCATGCCGCTGTCCTGCTGCATCGATTCGACAACATCGCGGCTCTGGTAGGCGAGCGATTCAAGGGTCGCCCGTATGATGACGTCGCGGCTGGAGCCCCGCGTCAAGCCCACGATCGCGCCCCGCGCCGCCATATCCCAGTAGGGCGCGCCCAGGCCGACGAATGCAGGCACGACATACACGCCGCCTGTCGTCTTTACCCGTCGGGCGATGGCGTCTGTCTCATCGGCCCGCCGGATCAGCCGGAGCCCGTCCCGCAGCCATTGGATCGCAGCGCCCGCGATGAAGACGCTCCCTTCCAGGGCATAGCCGGACCGATCCGTCCCGTTGTACACCAGTGTGGTGATGAGCCCGTGGCGGCTCTGGACCATCCGAGACCCGGTGTGGAGCAAGAGAAAGCAGCCGGTGCCGTAGGTGTTCTTCGCGGTGCCGGGGTTGAGGCACCCGTGCCCGACCATCGAGGCCTGCTGATCGCCCGCGATGCCGGTGATCGGGATCCCGGCCGGCAGCGGCCCCCATCGTCTGGTTGTGCCGAAGGGCCCGCTCGACGGCCGCACATCCGGCAGAAGACTCTTGGGAATATGGAGTGCCCTCAGCAACGCAGGGTCCCAGCGATGGGTGCGAATGTGATACAGGAGTGTGCGCGAGGCGTTCGTCTCATCCGTCGCATGCGCCGCCCCGCCGGTCAACTGCCAGAGGAGCCAGCTATCCACGGTGCCGAATGCCAGCTCCCCTTGCGCGGCGCGCCGTCGAGCACCCGGCACGTGGTCCAACAGCCACTGGATCTTCGTGCCGGAGAAATAGGCGTCCAGCACCAGGCCGGTCTTGCGGCGAAACTCCGGCTCCCGCCCGCGGCGCCGCAGCGCGTCGCACAACGCAGCGGTGCGCCGGCACTGCCAGACGATCGCGTTGGCCACCGCCCTGCCGGTGCGCCGGTCCCACACGATGGTCGTCTCGCGCTGGTTGGTGATCCCAATGGCGGCGATGGCGCGCGCCGCGAGACGGCCCTGGGTGAGTGCCCGTCCCACGACCGCCTGCGTCACCCGCACGATGTCGTCCGGATGGTGCTCCACCCACCCCGGCTTGGGATAGTGCTGGGGCAGCTCGGCATAGGCCTGGGAAACCACGCGGCCCTGCCGGTTGATGATGAGGACGGTGGTGCCAGTTGTGCCCTGATCAATGGCCAGCAGCATCATGGGGTGCTCGAATGGTCAACCCCACAAGTATACCCGAAGCGAGAGGCTGGCACCGGTCCTGAGCGGGTGTCAGGAACGGCGTGTGTGGAGGGAGGCGGCCAGGCGATTGATTGCGTCGGCCACATCGACCAACGCGTCGCCTTTGCGCAGCGTAATGTGAAGATCAAAACGACCCTGCACCATCTGTTCCAGGGCCCATTTGATGCGCACGAGCGGTCCGGCCACGCGATGGGTCCAGCGGATCCCCACCCAGGTGACAATCGGCGCGATGAGCAGCAGCTCGACTGTGACGATGATTCCGACGAGGCCCAGTTGCGTGACCGCGGAGGAGTTCGAGGGAATGTCAAACGTCCGCAGCGTGATCCAGATGGCAAGATACACGCTCGCCAGCGCTCCCGCCCACATGACCACAATCGCCGCCAGCAGGATCCCGGTGAACCGATATTGTAACGCAGGATTCACAACCCAGATGCGACGGCGATACGGCCGACCTGATGTTCCCATGCGTACCTCCTTGGGTGTTCCCTTGCAGATACCACGATTTTTCCTCTCGCGCAACCCCAATTTCCGCTTATAATGCGACCGATCCCTCGACTTCGCTCGGGATGTCGCCCGTGTCGTCGAGGGATCGTCCTGAGCGAGTGAAGCGAGTCGAAGGACGAGGGCTCCACATGGCACGCACGAATCCGAGACGATGGCAACCGTACCTGCGATCCGCCACGCGCGCCGCGTTGGCCGCCGGCGAGCTCTTGGTCGAATGGGCCGGCAGGGCCCGGCACGTGAAGACGAAGCGCAGCGCCATTGACCTCGTCACCGAGGTGGATCGGCGCACGGAGCGGCTGATCGATCGACGACTGAGGCGCGACCATCCTGAGGTGGGATTTCTCGGTGAGGAGCACGGCCACCGGCCTGCCCCCCCACCACAGACGTTAGTGGGGGGGCGTGCCCCCTCCCCCTCCCGATGGATCGTCGATCCGATCGACGGCACGATCAACTTCGTCCATGGCCTGCCGCTCTTCGGCGTCTCGATCGCCCTGGAGCACCGGGGAACGGTCGTCGCCGGGGTCATCTACGATCCGATGCGCCGAGAGCTCTTCGCGGCCACACAAGGCGGCGGGGCGTTTCGTAATGGACAGCGCATCCACGTCTCCACAGCGGCAGCACTTGGCCGCAGCCTCCTCTCCACCGGTTTTTCGTCCATGTTCACCACGCGCAGCCAGCCGTACCTGCGATGGTTCGAAACGTTTCAGCGCCACTCCCACGGCGTGCGGCGGATCGGCTCAACGGTGTTCAGTTTGGCCTCGGTCGCGGCGGGTCGCCTCGAGGGGTTCTACGAGCGCGACCTCTGGCCCTGGGACATCGCGGCGGGAATGCTGCTGGTCACCGAGGCCGGGGGCCGGGTGAGCGACTTCCGCGGCCGCGCCCCCGCCCTTGACCGGGGGCAGCTGGTCGCGTCGAACGGCAGGATCCACGCACAGATGCTGCGGGTGCTGCGCTAACTAGCCTCTGGAGAGCACGGCCAGCACTTCGACGTGGTTGGTCTGCGGGAACATGTCGAACGCCCTGGCCTCCACCAGATGGTAGCGCGGGAAGCCGGTCAGCAGCAGCTGGAGGTCCCTGGCCAGCGACTGGACGTTACAGGAACAGTAGGCGATCGTGGTGGGTCTCGCCGCCAGCAGCGAGGCGATGGCCTGGGGGTGCAGCCCGGCGCGCGGCGGATCCACCACGACGACATCGGGCCGGGCCTCTTCCAACCAGAAGCGCCGGTCCATGAGCAAGGCCTCGACTTTCCCCATCCGGAATTCGATATTGCGCAGACCGTTGAGCGATGCGTTGCGCTGGGCGAGCTCCAGGTGATGTGATTCCACGTCGATGCCGTACACCTTCTGAAACATCCCCGCCAGGTAAAAGCTGATCAGGCCGAGGCCGCAGTAGAGATCCCACGCGACGCCTGCAGGCCGTTCGGGCAGCGCCCCGACGAGATACCGGTACATCCGGTCCGCCTGGACGTTGGTGGGCTGCAGGAAGCTGAGCGGATGCAGCTCCAGCCGAAACGGACCCAGCTGTTCTTCGAGGTAGGGGTCGCCACTGATGAGGACACATTCATCGGGCACGGCGATGTCGGCGAGCTTGTCTGTGCGCCCCCAGTACACGCTGGCGATGTGCGGGTGCCGCCGCATCAGTTCCGACGCCATCCGCTCGATCATCGCACAAACATCCGGATGCGACGCCGTCATCAGGCACAGCAGCACCTTGCCGGTCGCATGGCTGCTGCGCACCAACAGATACCGAAACACTCCCTGGTGCGACTTGGGGTGA
This sequence comes from uncultured Planctomycetales bacterium, assembly GCA_964372775.1. Classification (GTDB taxonomy): domain Bacteria; phylum Omnitrophota; class Gorgyraeia; order Aquiviventales; family Aquiviventaceae; genus CAYJRJ01. Next base: position 6,937 of record CAYJRJ010000028.1, read on the forward strand.
TAGGCGGGCAAATCGGTTTCCGTCGCTAATCGACGCACCTCCCGCAGCACGCGCGTCACCGGCTCCGGCAGCAGCAAGCAGTCTTCGAGGTCCACAATCTTCCAGTAGGAGCCGGCGGCATGGTAGCCGAGTGTCAGCGCACCACTGGATCCGCCGAACGTCAGCTCCGCCTTGTTGCGGTAGCGCCAGGGATCCTCTAGCCCCACCATCTCGATCGGCAGCACGAGCCCCTCCACTCCTGCCAAGGCCTGGGTCAGGCGCGCCTGTTTGAGTACCAGCTGATCCGAGTAGGCCAAATCCTGCAGCGCGCATCCGCCGCACGTCCCGAAGTAGCCGCACGGAGGATCAACCTTGGCGTACCCCGCCTTCTCTTGAACCAAGAGACTCTTATTCATCATCGAGCATTCAAAAGGCAAAAGGAAAAAGGCAAAAGTACAATTCAAAAGTCAAAATTGCTCTGGGCGTGTTAGACACTTTTGAATTTTGCCTTGTCATTTTGCCTTTTGCGTTTTACCTTTTGCCTTACGTTTACCATCGTCGCCGAGGGCGCAGGAACACGATGCCCACCATGCCACTGACGAACCCCCCGATATGCGCCCAGAACGCCACGCCGCCCACATCGGCCATCTGCCCGATGCTCACCAGCCCCTGAAGCCACTGCAGCAGAAACCAGAACCCGAGGAAGAGGAATGCCGGCACCTCCACCTTTTCCCAGAAGAACCCCAGCGGCACAAGCGTGATGATTCTCGATGATGGAAACAGCAGCAGGTAAGCACCTAGGACCCCGGCGATCGCGCCGCTAGCCCCCACCATCGGAATGGCGGACCGCGGCGAGATGAGGATTTGGGCCACGGCGGCGATCACGCCGGTGGCGAGGTACAGCAAGACAAACCGGACATGGCCGAGCCGATCTTCCACGTTGTCAGCGAAGATCCAGAGGTAGAGCATGTTGGACGCCAGATGTCCGACTCCGCCGTGGAGGAATTGGGAGGACACGAGGGTGAGAAACAGGTGCGGCCAGTCCAGGAAATCGCTTGGCGCGCTCACAAACCAATGGGCCGGCACCACCCCGAACCGGTAGATGGAGGCTTCAAGCGCTGCCCCCTGGAGGAGTTCCCACACGAAGGCCGCGACGTTGGCGACGAGGAGTGCTCGCGTCACCCATGCCACGCGACGCGAGGGAATGGTGTCACGAAGAGGGATCATCCCACCCCCTGAACCTCACGACGGCTCAGCGGAATTGCCCGCTGAGCCGTCGTGACGAATGCACGTCTCACGAGCCGTCCTGAAATGCTCTCACAGACTCTCGGCATTCGGCCCCGCCTTCGGCGGGGCGGCGCAGGGGGTGGGAACATGGGGTGGTTGAATCCCCATCAGGCAGATGTCGGCCGCGTTCGCCTCACGGATGATCGTCTCGCGATCCAGCAGCAGGGTGGAGCCCGCTTCCATCGCCAGACAGGACACCTGGGCGGCCACGAGCGTCGCGACGGTCTGGGGTCCGACCAGCGGCAAATCAAAGCGCCGGTCCTGGTTGGCCGCCGCCGCCTTGACGACGACCAGCCCCGGGCCCGCCAGCTCATGGGCGCGCCGGATGACCGCATCGGTGCCCTCCAGCGCTTCCACCGCCACCACCACCCGCGCTTTCACCACCACGGTCTGGCCGATATCCGATCCTGCAATCGTACGGGCAGCCCGCTGACCCACAGCAATATCCTCGCGCTCCTGTGCTGTCGGGCCGCGAGCAGTCAACACGCCTTCCGGGCACAGGTTGGAGTGGAGAAACGTGGAGGAATCGAGCAGCGTAATGCCCTCGCCCGCCAGCCGCTGCGCCACCGCGCCCAGCAGCGCCGTCACGGAAAATTCCTTCGCATCGCGCAAGAGTCCCAGCGTCTCCTCGTCGAAGCTCGCGCGATCGCCGAGGAGCACCTCTTTGGTGACCTTGCCTGCCATCACCGCCTGCGAGACCCGACGCGTTTTCAGCCAGTCGAGGAGACGACGCAGCTGGCCCACGGGAAGCTCCTCGTAGCCGTCCACCTGCGAGGCGAAACGCGGATCGACCCATCCCCGAAGACCCACACCCAACACGGTGAAGCCCTGGCGCTTGGCTTCCTGGGCGACGTGGAACGGGAATTGGCCGGCTCCGGCGATGATGGCCACCGTACGGGACATGCGAAGAGGTGCCAGGTTACGCGCGGCAGACGCCGCGCTTGGATTGCCGGATAAACTCGATGAGGTGCGTCACTTCGGGGGATCGGTCGAGCTCGCGCTCCACCTGCTCCAGAGCGTGGCCCATAGAGAGTTTGGACTGAAACAGGATGCGAAATGCGCGGCGCAGCGCTTGCTTCGTCTCGCTCGAGACGCCGGCGCGCCGCAGCCCTTCGTTGTTGAGCCCGAAGACCTGGGCGGGATAGCCGACACACGTCGAGAACGGCGGCACGTCTTGGATGACGCGCGAGCAGCCGCCGACGATGGCCAGCCGCCCCACCCGGACAAATTGGTGAATGCCCACCAGCCCACCGACGATCGCGTGGTCCTCGACGACGATATGTCCGGCGAGTGCTGCGCTGTTGGCGATGATGACGTGGTCGCCCACAAGGCAGTCGTGCGCGACGTGGGCGTACGCCATGAAGAGACAGTCAGAACCAATGACGGTCTTGTTGCCGCCCCCCGCGGTGCCGGGGTTGATGGTCACGTATTCGCGGATCTGGTTCCGGTCGCCGATGATCAGCTCGCTCTCTTCCCCGGCATATTTCAAATCCTGCGGGATGCTGCCGATCACCGCTCCGGTGAAGAGCTGGCAGTCCGAGCCGATCGTCGTGCGGCCCTCGATCACGCAGTGGGCTCCCACGCGCGTCCGCGGCCCGATGGTGACATGTTGCTCAATCACGGCGTAGGGTCCGATGGCAACACCCGCCCCGAGCCTGGCCTTCGGATGCACGATCGCGGTAGGATGCACCGTCATCACCGTGGGCTTCGCGTCTGTGCGAGCGCGCGTGCGAACCGTCATGTACTCCTCAACAACAATCACCGATTTCACAGATTCTTAAGAACGATTTCGCAGATCGGAGACCAACATCTGCATCGGCGAAATCAGTGTCAAATCTGCGAAATCCCCCCATAGCTCTTCACGACTCACTGAGGGCAAACATCAGCTCGCCCTCGCAGACCAGTTTGCCGTCCACCAACACGCGGCCGACCACCTGGCCGGTCCGGCTGCGCAGCTTCCCCAACTCCGTCTCAATGACCAGGACGTCGCCGGGCACCACCGGCTTGCGGAACTTCACCTGATCGACGGCCATGAAGTAGGCGATTTTGCCCCGGTGTTCTTCCTTGTTCAGCATGATGATGCCGCCCACCTGCGCCATGGCCTCCACGAGCAGCACGCCGGGCATCACGGGCCGGTCCGGAAAGTGGCCCAGAAAAAAGTAATCATTGATGGTCACGCACTTGATCCCCACCGCGCGTGTTTCGGTCAGCTCGATGATACGGTCGACGAGCAGAAACGGATAGCGGTGCGGCAGGATCTTCTGGATCTGCATGATGTCCAGCTGCGGCCCCACCATCACCTCCGAGGAGGCGGAACGCAGCGCACCCAACCGCCACTGCTCCAGGGCCTGGTCCAGCTTTTTCAGGAGTTTGACGTTGAGGGGGTGGCCGCTTTTGATCGCGATCACGTGGGCCTGCAGACGCGCCCCCAGCAGGTACAGGTCGCCGATGAGATCCAGCACCTTGTGCCGCGCGCACTCATCCTCAAACCGCAGCGTGTTCTGCATCACGCCGCGCTCATCGAGCACGAGGGTATTCGTGAAATCCGCGCCCTTGCCGAACCCCGCCGTCCGGAGTGCTTCGGCCTCCTCCTTCAGGCAGAAGGTCCGGGCCGGCGCGATCGATTCCTCGAACGACGCGCCGGTGCCGTTGTTCGAGAACGAGACAAACTGCGCCTTGAGCATCGGGTGCGGATAGCTCAACAGGTAGGAGATGCGAAACGCCTTGTCGGGAAACACGGCGATGGAGGCATCCGCCTCCTCCACGAACACCGGCTCGCGCAACGTCACATAGCGTCGCGCCGCGGGCTGCTCGACGGTCCCTGCCGCGTTGAGCTGTTCCACAAAGGGCGCGGCCGATCCGTCCAGGCCCGGCATCTCGATCCCGTTGATCTCCACGTAGGCGTTGTCGATCCCCACGCCCCACAGGGAGGCCATGAAGTGTTCGACGGTCTGCACCTCCACCCCATCCTTGGCGATCGTGGTGCGGCGCACGCTCTTGCCCACATCAACGACCTGCGCCGATTTCACCGGAATCGTCGGCCGATGGGGCAAATCGGTGCGGACAAACACGATGCCGGTATTCGGTGGCGCCGCCAGCACCCGAACGGAGACCGGATTCCCGGTGTGGATCCCCACACCCTTAATGGAAACGTCCTTGGTGATCGTGCGCTGCGACTCGCTCATGACTTGTTGAGGAACTTCAGCACCTCGTTCGTCACGTCATCGCCCGGCTGCCCGAAGAGCACGACCCGCTCATCGAAGATAAAGGTGTAGCCGCGGGCTTTCGCGTACTCCTGGATCGCATGCTGGATCTCATCCAGGATTTGCTTGGCGATCTGGTCGCGCTCGCGGCGCAGGTCGCGCGCTGTGTTGTTCCGGAAGCGCTGCAGCTCATCGGCTTTCTCCTCGATCTCTCTTGCGCGCGCCTCGCGCGCTTTGTCATTCAAGAGCTCGAGACTCTGGCGCAGTTTCTTGAGCTCGTTCACGCGGCCCTCCAGCTCGGCTTCCTTCTGCTTGCCCTTGCCTTCCAGCGCTGCGTCGGAGGTCTTCGTACGCTCGTAGTTATCAAACAGCTTGGCGACGTCGACGTAGCCGACCTTCATCTCCTGCGCGTCCGCCGTGAGACAGGAGACGGGAGACAGGAGACAGGTACATGCCGCAGCCAAACCAATGACGTTCACCATCCGCCATATCGCGCATTGCATCGTTGACCCTCGCGTGTCCGCCATCGCTCGTCCCATGTCTCTTGTCTCCTGTCTCAGGTGTTAGAAGCTTCGACTCAAATTGAAGTGGAACCGGGGTTCCTTCTTCTCATCCCTGAGCCGGGTGAGGGGAAACCCGATGTCCAACCGGATCGGGCCGATCGGGGTGTTCACCCGCGCTCCCACGCCAGTGCCGGCCTCGAACGATTCCGCGTACTCCCCGACGCGGCGCCAGACATCCCCGACATCGAGGAAGACCGATCCTTTCAGGATGGCCCGACCCCGTTCATCCTTCGCCAGGGTCATGACCTCTTCGATGGTGCCGACAAACATCGCCTCACCACCGATCGGATCGTTGGAGTTGGAATCCACCGGGCCGACCCGGCGCTCGCGAAAGCCCCGGATCGTCCCCGAGCCGCCCCCGAAGAACCGCTCGAAGATCGGCACCTCGGAGGAGTCGCCGTACGCATCCACAATTCCGGCTCGAAAGCGCGACTCAAACACATATCGGTCGAAATGCGGGAGATACCAACTGGCCCCGGTTTGCAGCCGGAAGAAATCCTGATCGGCGCCCAGGACCCCCCCCGCCAGATCTCCCGACGCAAATGCGTAGTAGCCGCTCGCCGGGTCGAACCGGTTGTCCCGATGATCCCATGCGATGGAGGTGCCTGCCACGCTCGTATTGGTAGTCCCCTGCTGGGCCTTCAAATCCGCAGACGCCTGCTCGGCGACATCGGAGATCTCCGCCTGGAAGAATTGGTAGTTCAGGCCGGCCTGGAGAGCATCCGCCAGCTCCTTGCCGAAACGCACCCCGCCGCCCCGCCGCTCTTCTTCAAACCCCAATCCGAGGTTGCCGCTGCGAAGGCGGGTGCGGCTGTAGAGGTCGATCCCAAATGACACCGGGTGGCCGAAGATCCACGGCTCGGTGAACGAGAGATCGAAGAACCGCCGCACACTGCCCACCTCGACGCGCAAGCGCAAATCCTGCCCCGCCCCGGTGAAGCTCGGGACGTTGCGCCAGTCGAAGTTGCGCTGCTCGACCTCGATGAGCCCCACGAGCCGGTCCACGGACGAGAAGCCGCCTCCGAAACTGAAGCTGCCGGTCTTGGCCTCCTTCACCTGGACAATGAGATCCTCCCGCTCGGGGCTGTCGGCGGCCTCGGTGTCGACGTTCACTTCCTCAAAGTAGCCCAGGTTATAGAGACGCTCAAGCGACTTGCGGATCTTCGCTCCGTCAAACCGATCGCCGGGATAAATGCGCAGCTCCCGCCGGACCACCACGTCTTTCGTGCGCAGGTTCCCGCGCACATCGATCCGGTTGATGTACACGAGCTCGCTCTCCGTGATGCGGTAGGTGAGATTCACCCGCTTGGTCGACGGATCGAGCTGCGGATCGGGTGCCGCCTCGGCGTGGATGTAGCCGCGGTCGCCGTAATACTCCTTGATACGACGCAGGTCCTCCTGGAGCGCCTCGCCGGTGTAGACCGAGCCGGGCTTGAGCGTGATCACCTCGCGGATTTCTCGCTCGGGAAACAGCACCGTGCCCGCCACAGCCACTTGGCCCACGCGATGCTGGAGCCCTTCCGCCACCTTCAGGTGGACGGAGAGCCCCCGCCCCTTCGGATCGCGATACGTTTGGGCCTGGGCCTCGACGTCCTGGTAGCCGTGCTTGCGGTAAAATGCTTTCACGCGCTCCAGATCCTCGTCGAGCACCTGGAGGCTATAGACGCCGGGCAGGAACCAGCGCCGGCGCCGCGTCTTAAGGAGCTTGCGGATGCGCTTATCCGAAAAGGCCAAGTTCCCCTCGACCAGCACCTGGGCGATTCGCATCTTCGGGCCTTCATCAGCGAGCAGATAGAGCGTCATGGTGTTCGCCGCCTCATCCGTCTCGGCGCGCGAGACCACCTCGCACTGGGAGAAGCCCTTGCGGGCGTACTCGGCCTTGATCGCGTCAATGCCCTCTTTCACCTTTCGCGGATCGTAGAGATTGCCGGCCCCGATCTCCAAGAGCTCCATGATCTTCGTCTTGCCGAGGTAGCGGTTGCCGTCGAGCTGCACCGCGGCGATCGAGGGCTTCTCCTTGACGACAAAGATCAGCTGCAGCCCCTCGGGGGTCGTCTCGACATCCGCGCGCACATCCGTGAAGTAGCCGAGGCCGAAGATCCGTCGGATGTCCTCGCTGACCACAGCTTCCTGGTAGGGGGCGCCGGGTTTGGTTTGGGATTTTGCGAGGATCGTCTCTTCGGCGATCGTCTGGGTACCGCGCACGTCAACGGCGACAATCCGCTCGCCTTCACGCGCCCACGCCGGCGCGACCATGAAGAGGCTCGCCAGGAGACTTCCGGCGATGAGCCGTTGGATGTCACACCTGGGCGAGCGTTTCAAACCGCGTGTACTCCTTGATGAAGGCGAGCTTCACCGTGCCGGTGGGCCCGTTGCGCTGCTTGGCGATGATGACCTCGGCGACGCCGCGATTCTCATCGGTGGGGTTGTAGTAGTCCTCTCGAAAGAGCATGAGCACCACATCGGCGTCCTGCTCGATCGCCCCGGATTCGCGCAAGTCCGAGAGCCGCGGGCGAAACGTCTCGCGCCGCTCCGGGGCCCGCGAGAGCTGGCTCACGGCGATCACCGGAATGTTGAGCTCGCGCGCCAGCGCCTTGAGGCTGCGCGAAATCACCGAGATTTCCTGCTGGCGATTCTCCGACGCGGCCGACTCATCCATCAGCTGCAGGTAGTCCAAGATGACCAGCCCGATGTCGTGCCGGCTCTTCAGGCGCCGCGCCTTCGCGCGCAGCTCCAGCACCGAAATGCTCGGGGAATCGTCGATGAAAATCGGCGCCTCGGAGAGCTTGCCCGCCGCTTTCGTGAGATTCGGCCAGTCGCTCGTGGAGAGCATCCCGGAGCGCACATTGTGGGCGTTGATCCGCGCGTGGGAGCAGAGCATGCGCTGCACGAGGTTCTCCTTCGACATTTCCATGCTGAAAATCGCCACGCCCAACTTCTGCGTCATCGCCACATGTTCTGCGACGCACAGCGCCAAGCTGCTCTTGCCCATCGCGGGACGGCCCGCCACCACGATGAAGTCGGCGGGCTGCAGCCCGGCGAGCTGCTGATCCAACTCCGAGAAGCCGGTAGGCAGCCCGGTGATCATGCCCTTGCGCTGGTAGAGCGCGTCGATCATCTCGATCGAGCTCTTGATGATGTCCTTCATCGCAATCGCGTCGCGCTTGAGCTTCTTCGACGCGATGTCAAAGATCAGCGCTTCGGCCCGATCGAGCAGCACGTCGGGGTCGTGAGCCTCCTCATAGCACTCCGCGGCGATGTGCGTCGACGCTCGGATGAGGTTGCGCAGGATGGCCTTCTGCTTGACGATCCGGCAGTAGTGTTCGGCATTGGAGGCGGTCGGCACGACGCTGGTGAGCGTCGCGAGGTAGCTTGCCCCGCCGACCTCATCGAGGAGATCGCGCTTCTTGAGCTCATTGGTGATGGTGACGAGGTCAACCGGCACGTTCGCCTTGTAGAGGGTGAGCAGTGTAGCGAAGATCTTGCGGTGGGCGTCCTTGTAGAACACGGCGTCGTCGAGCAGCTCGGTCGCGTGCACGACCGCCTCCTCATCGAGGAGCATGGAGCCGAGCACCGCCTGCTCCGCTTCGACGTTCTGCGGCGGCACGCGTTCGATCGTCGTCAGCTCGCGCAAATCCATCAGAGCGAACGCCTCTCGTAACCGGCTTAGGCCTTCACGACCCACACTTTGAGCGTCGCCGTCACTTGGGGATGCAGCCGCACGGGCACCTCGACGATGCCCAGGGCCTTGATCGGCTGTTCCAGGTGCACGGCATGCTTCTCAATCGCGGCACCCTGGTGCTCGGCGCACAGCGCCTCAAACACGTCATGCGCCGTAATGGCGCCGAACGGCTTGTCATCCATGCCAAGGGTCAGCTTGAGCGTGAGCGGTTTGCCCTCGATGCGCCGCTTGAGCGCCTCGACGTCGGCAAGCACGCGCTGGACTTTCTGGGCGCGCTGCTGCGCAACCGCTTCGATCGCCCGGAGTCGCTGAGGGGTCGCTGGTGCTGCCAGCCCGTGCGGGATGAGGTAGTTCCTGGCGAACCCGGCTTTCACGTGGACGGTTGAGCCTGCGGCGCCCAGCTGCTCCACATCTTTGAGGAGAATTACGTCCATCACTTGACTCATTCTCGGACACCCTCAATAGCTCAATCGCTCAATAGCTGAATAGCTCAATAGCTGCCAGTCAACGTCGCAGCGATTGAGCAATTGAGCTATTGAACCATTGAACGCTCTTCTCTTTATCTTACGCAGTCACATACGGCAGCAGCGCCATGAATCGCGCGCGCTTGATCGCGCGCGTCAATCCGCGCTGGTGCTTGGCGCAGGTACCGGTGAGTCGCGAGGGCAGGATCTTGCCGCGCTCGGTGATGTAGCGGGCGATCCGCTCCAGATCTTTATAGTCGATATCCTTCACGCGCTCGGAACAGAACCGGCACGCCCTTTTGACGAATACCCGTCGAAACATCGCCATCGATCACCTCATCCTCCCATCAAAAGGGCACGTCGGCCTCGGCGCCCTCACCCTCAGGCGGAGCCTCAAATTCCGCCTCGCTTCCCCGCGTCGCGGGCTCCGCGGGCACTGTGGCCTCGGCGCGCGCGGCTGGCGGCGAGCCGCCGCCGGGCCCGCCGAGGAACTGCACGCGGTCGGCGCGGACTTCCATGGTTGAGCGCGTCTTGCCCTCCGCCTCCCAGCTGCGCGACATGAGGCGGCCCTCCACGAAGATCGCGCGGCCCTTCTTCAGATACTGGTTGCAGATCTCCGCCTGCCTGCTCCAGACGACGATGGTGACAAAGCAGGTTTCCTCCTTGCGCTCTCCGGTCTGGCTTTTGTAGGAGGAGTTCACCGCCAGGCGCAAATTCGCCACCGGGGTGCCGCTGGGGATGTAGCGCAGCTCAGGATCCTTGGTGAGGTTACCGATCAACAGGACGCGATTGAGGCTGACCATGGTCAACTCCTGGCCGGCACGGCGGCCTTCTGTGGGGTGGGGATCTGCTCCTCCCGCTGGAGGACCAGGAAGCGCACGATCACCTCGTTGAGGCGCAGGAGGCGCTCCAGCTCGCCGATCTGCTGCGTCGGCGCGGTGAACCGCACCAAATAGTAGTAGCCCTCCGACTGGCGCCCGATCGGAAACGCGAGCCGGCGGCGGCCCATCGGCTGGGAGCGCTCGATGGCCCCTCCCAGCTTGGTGACAAGCGCCTCCACGCCCGCGGCGCGGCGCGCCATCTCCTCATCGGTGCCGGAGGCTTTCAAGATGAGCAACGCTTCATAGGGTCGATTCGTCATGCGGTATCCTGTGCTCGATTGTACTGGTTCATGGCCACCTCGATGCCATCTCTCACCCACGCTTCGCAGGCATCCGCCGCCTGCGCAAGAGCCCGCTCCATCGTCGGCCGCTCGGCAGGCGTCACCGGTGAGAGCACGAAGTCATGCAGGTCCTTCGGCAATGGCGACGCCCCCACGCCAATCCGCAATCGTGCGAACGCCTCGGTGCCCAGCGAGGCGATGCACGAGACCAGGCCGTGATGCCCGCCCTCGCCCCCCTCCGGCCGCAGACGCAGCGTCCCCACGGGCAGGTTCACGTCGTCGCAGACCACGAGCAGGTCGGCCGCCTGCACCCGCAGCGCCTTGAGCGCCTCGCCGGATTCATTCATCATCGTCAGCGGCATCAGCAGCCGCACGGTCACCTGATCTGCGCGGTAGTCACCGTACACCCCTGCCGGACGCTGGTCGGTTGGACTGACGACACGATTCGCCACTCTCACGCGGTGCCGTTCCGCGAGGAGCTGGACCACCCGGTAGCCGACGTTGTGGCGCGTCTGATGATAGGTGTGGCCGGGATTGCCCAGCCCGACG
>CAYJRJ010000028.1:17835-21690 GCA_964372775.1 uncultured Planctomycetales bacterium
CACGTACATACTTGATTATTTTGTCCTCGTTACCAGCATTCGGCTTCCTACTCGGCCATTATCTATATGAAGGCTCGATTATTTCTCCAATCCGAGAGTTCCGCTTCAAAATGAAATCGTTCCTTTGTCTCTGCTTCCTTTTTCTGCCTCCCCTGATTTTTGCAACCAGGTACGAAATCTTCAAGGAAGAACAGGAGTATCTGAAAGGTATTGCAATGGCCGTTCTCGGGTTTTTCCTTTTCCTGCTTGGGGGCCCCGGCCCCGGGGCGGGCCGCCTCAGGCTTGGCTGCTTCTCCGGCTCGACCCTCGCCGGGGCGGGCCCCGGCCGCCTCCCCTTCCTCTTCCTTCTTCTCACGGATCACTTCGGGTTCGGTGACCGCAGCCGCGATCTCCTCAGGCTGTTCCTCCTTGGGCTTTTGCACCGAGGCGATGACGCCTTCGGGGTCGCTGGTAATCTTGGTATTCGCCGGGGCAGTGAGCTCGCGCACATGCAAGGTGTCGCCGATCTTCAGCGCGCTGGCGTCAAACGCGATCTGGGCGGGAATGTCCGTCGGCAGACACTCCACTTCGACCTCGCGCAGGAAGTGCTCAAGGACGCCACCCTCCTGCTTCACGCCGACCGGCTCGCCCTTGAGTGCCACCGCCACTTTGACCCTGAGCCGTTCGGTCAGGGCGACCGCGTGAAAATCCACGTGCACGATGTGCCCCTTCACCGGGTCGTGCTGAATCTCCTTAATCAGGGCCGCCTTTTCCCACGAGGCGCGCTCGGCCAAGCGCAAGCCGACCAGCGCATGCTCGCCGGCTTTGGTGTGTAGCGCTTGCATCAGCTCATGATGGCTGACCGCCACTGGCAGGGGCTCGGTCCCCTTCCCGTACACGACGCCGGGGATGAACCCCTCCTGGCGCAACCGTTTGACCGGCCGCGAGCCCCGCGCCGCCCGCTCCTTCAGTGTCATGGTCACCTGCATCGTTGTCTTGGCTTTCACCATGGAGTCCTCACGTTAAGCAGTACCGTTGTCACCATAGAGGCGTACGCAATTCGGAATGCGGAATTCGGAGTGCGGAATGGCTAACCAATTCCGCGCTCCCCACTCCCCACTCCGCACTTGAATCATCCCGGCATGCCATCGAAGAGCGAGCTGATCGACTGCGCATAGTGGATCCGCTTAATGGCGTCGCTCAGCAGGGGCGCGACCGAGAGCACCGTAATCTTGGGGTGGCGATTGCGCTCGTTGAGGGGAATGGTATCGGTCACGATGAGCTCTTTCAGACAGGACGAGGCGATGCGGCTTTTGGCCGGACCGGAGAGCACAGGATGCGTGACGGAGGCGTAGACGGCCAACGCACCGGCTTTGCGCAGCGCCTCGGCCGCCTCGATGAGAGAGCTGCCCGTGGCGATGAGGTCATCGACCAGCAGGCAGACCTTGCCTTTCACCTCACCCAGGATGTGCATGACCTCGGTGGCTTCCGGGCTGTCGCGTCGCTTGTCGACGATGGCCAGCCCCGCTTTCATCCGCTTGGCGTAGGCGCGCGCCATCTTGATGCCGCCGACGTCGGGCGAGACTACGACGAGCGGCGAGAGCCGCTTGCGGCGGATGTACTGCTCGACGACGGTAATGGCATACAAATGATCGAGCGGGATGTCGAAGAACCCCTGGATCTGACCGGCGTGCAGATCCATCGTGAGCACGCGGTCCGCGCCGGCGGTCGTGATGAGATTGGCGACCAGCTTTGCGGTAATGGGCACGCGCGGCTGATCCTTGCGGTCCTGCCGCGCGTAGCCGTAGTAGGGGATGACGGCGGTAATGCGTCGGGCCGAGGCGCGCCGCAGCGCGTCAATCATGATCAGCAGCTCAATCAGATTGTCGTTGACGGGCGGGCACGTCGGCTGGACGACGAACACGTCCTTGCCGCGCACGTTCTCGTTGATCTGCACCCGGATTTCGCCCTCGCTGAACCGGCCGACGAGCGAATCCGTCAGCGGCACCCTCAGGGTGCGGCAGATCGCCGCAGCCAGCGATGGGTGCGCGTTGCCGCTGACGATCGCCAGCTGATCAGAGAGTTTGCGTTGTGCGGTCGTTGCCATCTTCGGTCCCACCCTCACCCTGGAACGTCGAGCAATACTGACCGGCATGCGTGAGACCTTACCGCCGTCTCGCCCCCACACCAAATCGTTTGGTGCGAGAGCGTGCCCGTTTCGCGGCTCGCACAGGTCTGCGTGTCACAGCGCGTCTCTTCACCGCACGTTTTGGTGTGGGGGCGCGCCGGACCGGCCGTTTTGCTTTCTTCGCCACGCTCTTTGTTCGGACCGGCTTGGATGGACGAATCTTCGGACGCGCCCTCGAGGCGGTCGATTTCGCTGCGGCACGCGCGTGTGCCTGCGGCTTGGCCGGCCCCCTCACCAAACGTTTTGGTGAGGGGGCAGGCGCGCCATCGGTCTGCGCCTTCGCGCGATGATCGAGCAGCCTCGCCGGCACGCCCGCCACCACACCCTTCGCTGGCACGTCGTGGTCGCGCGTCACCACGCTGCCGGCTCCAGTCACGGCCCCCGGGCCCACTTTCACGGGAGCGATCAGCACCGTGTCTGAGCCGATGAACGCCCCCTTGCCGATGTGCGTGGGATGCTTGGAGTGCCCGTCGTAGTTTGCGGTAATCGTCCCGGCGCCGATGTTCACTCCTTCTTCCACCGTGGCGTCGCCCAAATAGCTGACATGGTTGATGCGCACCCGCGGGCCGACCTTGGCGCGGACGAGCTCCGCGAAATTGCCCACGCGTGTTTCATCCGCAATCGAGACGCCGCTGCGCAGATGGGTGAACGGCCCGATCGAGCAGCGCTTGCCGATCGAGACCCTGGTTTCAATGACGGTTGACGGATGGATCACGGTGTCCACGCCGATCGAGACCCCATGATCGATAAACGTCGTCTGCGGGTCCTCGATGGTGACGCCGTTGTGCAGGTGGGTATCGATGATGCGCTGGCGGATGATCCCGATGGCGCGTGCGAGCTCCTCGCGGGAATTCACGCCCAACGCTTCCATGGCTTCCTCCACGCGGGCGACGCTGATCTTCGCGCCTTCCTGGCGCGCCAGCGCCGAGATGATGTGCGTCAGGTACAGTTCCTTCTTCGTCGCGCTGGGCGTCGCGGTGGCCAACGCAGCGAGCAGGGCCTGGGTGTGGCACACCAGCGGTCCGACGTTGACCTCGCGGATGGCCCGCTGGGCCGCGTTGGCCTCGGCCTCTTCCACGACACCAGTCACCTGGCCGGTCTCGTTGCGCACGATCCGGCCGTAGCCGCCAGGGTCGGCCAGGTGCGCGGAGAGCAGCGTGCAGGTCGCGTTGGTCTTGAAATGCGTCTCGATGAGTTTCTGCACCGTCGTGCGCCGCACCAGCGGGGTGTCCGCATAGAGGATGAGCACATCACCGGTGGCCCCCAGCAGCTTCTTCGCCGCCAGCACCGCATCGCCGGTGCCCAGCCGCTTGGTCTGGATGACCGCCTTGGCCTCGCCGGGCAGATACGGCTTCACCTCCTCGGCGCCGTGGCCGAGCACCACGATGGGCTGCTTCACGCCGCAGGAGGCGGCGAGATCCATCGCGTAGGCGATCATCGGGCGCCCGCAGATGGGGTGGAGCACTTTGGCCTTTTCGGACTTCATCCGCGTGCCTTCGCCGGCCGCGAGAATAATCGCGCGCAGATTTCTCATGATGGACGCCTCATCGTCTCGGTTAACCCCGGCTCGCATGTAAACAGCTGGGGAGCCAGGACTCGGCGCCTGCGCGCGTGCCCCCGGCGGCCGGCCGCCCGCCCGGGGCCCCCCGCCGTCGGACGCGCCCCCCTGAGGCCGCCCCGGCAGGGGA
>CAYJRJ010000029.1:0-20632 GCA_964372775.1 uncultured Planctomycetales bacterium
GGTACACGATGCGGTAGCTCCCTACCCGATAGGAGTACCGACCTTTCAGTTCGCCTTTGAGCGGCTTTCCTTGATACGGCTCACGCTGAAGATCATCGAGGGTACTGGCGACCCGTTGATAGAGTGCTGGCTCCCGCTCGGCCATGCGGCGGATGACGCGCTCGGCTTGGTTGGAGAGTTCAACCTTATAGGCGGCCAAGAGAGGTTTTGATCTCTGCCCAGGAATGGGTCCGGCCCTTGCGGATATCTTCCTCGCCCTTGCGAAGGTCCGCCATCGCCTTTGGGTCGGCGAGGATATCCAGGGTTTCCATCAGGGACTCGTAATCCTCAATGCCCAGCATCACAATCACGGGCTTGCCGCGCTTGGTCACGATGTAGCGGTCCAGCTTTCCATCGATCCTGGCAATCACCCTGGGGAGCTCTGGCCGGAGTTCCTTCAGGCTCAAGGTCGTAATCATGATTCGTCACCTCCTGCACATAAGTATACACTTTATTGTACACTTAATCAATCCAGAAATCCGGTGACAGACCGCCAGGCTTTAGTGAACGGGCACCGGATCGAATTGTCGTACAATCTCGTAGAGGGTCGTTCGCTGCGCGGGACGGAATCCTGATTCTTGGATGAGGGTGACGACCTCATCGACGGTCGTCTTGTTGATGAAGGACGTGGCGGCATGGACATTTTCCTCAAAGAGCGTGCCGCCGAAGTCATCCGCGCCGAAGTGCAGCGCGATCTGACCGGTCTTCTTGCCTTCGGAGAACCATGAGGCCTGCACATGGGGAAAGTTATCGAGGTAGATGCGGGAAAAAGCGATCATGCGCAGGTAGTGCGTCGGCCCAGCGTGCTCCTTGATGTGCTTCTCCAGCGGCGTGTTGCCGGGCTTGAAGCTCCAGGGAATGAAAGCGGTGAAACCGTTGGTGTCATCTTGCAGGTTTCGGATATGGTCGAGGTGCTCGAGGATGTCTTCATCTTCCTCGATATGGCCGAACATCATCGTCGCCGTCGACTTAAAGCCGAGCTTGTGGGCCTCACGATGCACGGAGAGCCAGGCCTCAGCCGGCCCCTTCTTCGTCTCGAGCCGGCGCCGGATACGGTCTGAGAGGATCTCAGCACCCCCGCCAGGCAGCGTGTACTGCCCGGCCTCCTTGAGCCGCTCAAGGACCTCGCGGATCGACAGGCCAGAAACCTGCGCCATCGTCGTCACCTCGGAGGCCGTAAAAAAATGGGGCGTCACCTGCGGGAACCGTCGTCGCGTCTCTCGCACGAGGTTGAGATAGTAGTCAAGCGGAAGATCAGGATTGTGCCCGCCCTGCAGCAGCACCGTGGTGGCGCCGAGGTCCACCGCGTGCTGAACCTTTTCCATCACCTGCTCAAGTGTGAGCGTATAGCCGCCGACTTGGCCGGGCTTGCGGTAGAAGGCGCAGAAGACGCAGTCGGTGATGCAGACGTTGGTGTAGTTGGGATTGGAGTCGATGACGAAGGTGACGACCGGCTCAGGATTGAGCCGAAAGCGAACGCGATTGGCCAGCTGAGCCAGCTCCAGCAGATCACCGTGCTGCCAGAGCCAGAGTCCCTCCTCGCGTGTGAGGCGGCGGCCTGAGAGGACTTTCTCCTCAATCGCTTCAGAGCAGAGCATGCTCGCGAACCAGCTCCTCAAACCGCTTGATCCCCTCTTCCTCAAATTGGCCGAGCCGGTACACGAAATTCGAGAGGTACGTTTCGAGTTCCTCGGCCGGCAATCCGAACGTCTGCGCGTACTCCTGAGCGATGGTCGCCCACTGGCCGGTGTTCGCGGCAAGCGCGCGGGCGAGAGATGCCTCGATCTGCTTCTTCTCCTGGGGGCTGGCGTCCTTACGTACCGCCCAGACCGCGAACACAAACGGCAGATGCTGCCAGAGCCACCACTCAAAGGCCAAGTCGACCTCAAACGGGTAGCGCTGGTTCGTCTGCTGAAACTGCAGCGCTTCGTCACCGATCAGCAGCAGCGCATCCGCGTCGAGCACCTGACCCCTGCGGTATTCGGCAGGAACGACCTTGTAGCGCTGCTCCAGGAGCAGCCGCAGCAAACAGGCGGTCGTGGAGGTTTCCTGCGTCACCGCGATCATCGCACCGTCAAGCTGGCGGACCGGTTTGAGGCTAAAGAGCATCGCGCTGCGCACGCGCCCGCGCACCGCGATGCCGAAGTGGCCCAGCCGCTCGAACCGATCCTGCAGGCGCAGGTACTCGTTGAGCGGCAGCGGCCCGGCCAGGATCTCTCCGGCGGCCGCTTTTTCTGCGAGCTGGCGCGGGACAAGGTCCTCCAGCTCATAGCGCTCCCCGACGCTCAAGCCGCGGAAGAACGGCGCGCAGTTAAGATACGGGATGCGCGCTATGCGCGTACTGATCGTAGACTTCGATGGTGCGATAGAGGGCATCGCGCTCCACAGGGACGCACCCTGCCTCCTGAATCAGCTCCACAAGATGGTCGCGGGTCAGGCTCACGGGTGAGCTGGCCTCGGCCGCGTGCATGATCTTTTCTTCTCCAATGGTGCCGTCGATGTCATCGGCGCCGAAATGCAGGGCCACCGAGGCGATCTCCTCGCCCATGGTGACCCAGTAGGCCTTGACGTGCGGGAAGTTGTCCAGCATCAGTCGAGCAATCGCAATGGTCTTCAGATCCTCAATCGCGCTGGCCTGGCGCGTGACGACCTGGGTCTTGCCGGGCTGATACGCCAGCGGGATGAAGCTCATGAAACCGTTCGTCTGATCCTGCAGATCACGGAGCTTGAGGATGTGATCGACGCGCTCCTCATGCGTCTCCATGTGGCCGTAGAGCAGCGTCGAGTTGGTCGGAATACCCAACCGGTGCGCGATCCGGTGGATCTCAAGCCACCTCGGTGCTCCGATCTTAAACGGAAAGAGCGCCTTGCGCACGCGCTCCGAGAAGACCTCCGCCCCGCCGCCGGGAAGCGCGGCCAACCCCACCGCCTGAAACTGGCGCAGCACCTCCTCAACCGTGAGCCGGAACTTCTTCGAGAAGAAGTCGATCTCCACCGCGGTCCACGCCTTGATCTGGATCCGCGGGAAATTGGACTGGATCGCCCGGAACATCTCGAGGTAGTAGTCCCACTTCCAGTCGGGGTGCAGGCCTCCGACGATGTGGACCTCGTGCAGCTCGGGGTTGCAGCGCGCGACGACCTCCTGGATCGTCATCTCGTAGGCGTTCGGCCGCCCGCGCTTGGTGGCGAAATCGCAGAACCGGCAGGAGAGGACGCAGATGTTGGAGGGGTTGATCTGTCGGTTGATGACGAAATGGGCCCGATCACCCCAGCGCGCGCGCTTGACCTGGTCGGCCAGGCGGCCGAGCCTGATGATGTCGCTTGTCTTGAACAGCGCGAGTGCATCTTCCCGCGTGAGTCTTTTCCCTGCGCTCAGTTTCGTCGAAACGCTGTCAAGGTTTGACATGATGTTTCTTTGCAGCTTCACGATCCCCCGGGAGCACCCACGGACCCAAGATCATCTGCTGTAATCGTGTCAACGGAGGAATCGGCACCGCTTCTTCCCATGGAATGATTTGGTTATTCTTCAGATCACGATATTCTTCGCGTACGAAGATCCGCGCAATCTCCAACCGATGCCCCACTTTTCTGCGGACTGTCGTGCGCCAGTCAACGATGACCTTAATTCGACGACGGCGGATCAAACCCAGCTGGTACTCTCTCGTCAGAACCAAGTGGATGGTAGGTGTGGACCCCCCTGTATTATATGACGATGACAAAGTCTTGAAGCTGGGCTCAGGCCCTGCAGATCGACACAAACGCTTCAAAAAATCGAGGTACTCCTTCCGCGTGGGATGAACAGTTCTTCTACTACTGTCAGCAAACGCGAACTTCGCGTCCCGGGCCAAAAATCCCGCAAAACCATCCACATCGCAACTTTGCAAGGTACTCGAAACCGCACCGATGAAAACATACAATTCTTCTGGCTGCACGTCTGACGCGTCAGCTGCCTGCAAACGTAAGCAAAAAAATGCAGTAACCACCCATACAATCACGCGGCCCAATATTGACTCCAGCGTCGGCCAACACGCTGAATGACCTCAGGATCCATGACAATCGGCTCGGGGTAGCCGGGCTTAAACGTCGCGTCGATGCCCAGGCACCCGCGGTAGATCGGCCACGCCCCTTTGAGCTCGGCCGAGGTAAAGACGACGTCGCGCGCCGGGTCAAACCGCGTGAAGATGCCCCACAGCAGGCTCTCCTGATCCTCGAGGGCAACATCCGGACTGACCGCCGCGATGAGCTTGATGCCGGCAAGGGCCGCCGAGCGCACCAGCGCGCTGACGACCTCTCGTCCCTCCCCCTCAACTTGTACCGCGAGCAACGTGTTCTCAACGAGTCTGGCGTGGCGGATGCGAGGGTGAATCGCTTTGACCTGGACTTCGGCGATCTCTTTTGGCGTGTGCGTGGCAGCCGACCCATTGCGGGTCGCGTCCAGCACCATCTTGCTGCCCAGGTTCAGGGTAAAGCTGGTGAAATCCAGCGTATCAAAAGGCACTCCGGGAAGCAAGAGGAAGTCCTCCGCAGGATCGAAGTGGTCGCGGATGGCCTGCAGAACCGCCTTGATATCGCGCGCGTCCACCTCGGCATCCACCAGCACGAGGCATTTGGTCAGCGACATCTGGCCGGTCCCCAGCAGCCCGAGAGCGGTCTTCATCCCCTCCTTGCCGAACCGCTCCCACACCGAGGCCACCGCCAGGCTGTGGAAGCCCGCCTCGTAGTAGGCCCAGATATCGCGCAGCTCGGGGTGGATGAGCCGGATCATCGGCAGCATCATTTCCTGCACGGCGTTGCCGATATACCGGTCCTCCTGAGGCGGCTTGCCGACGACAGCGGAGAGGTAGACAGGCGAAGCGCGCCGCGTGACGCTCTGCACCCACATCACCGAACACGGCCTGGGATGCGAGTAGTGGCCGAAGTGGTCGCCGAACGGCCCTTCCGGCTTTCGCTCATCAGGGGGCACGACCCCTTCGAGGATGATCTCGGCGTCAGCCGGCACCGCGGTGACTTTGGTCTTCCCGTACACGAGCGGCACCCGCTGCCCGCGCAGAAATCCGGCGAAAGCCAGCTCATCGATTCCCTCAGGCAGCGGTGCCACCGCTGACAGATAGAGGATGGGATCGCCGCCGATGACCACGGCCACCGCCAGCGCCTTGCCCTGCTGCTCCGCTTTCCAGTAGTGGAATCCGCCGCCTTTCTGGATCTGCCAGTGCATGAGGATCTGATCGGGTGCGACCACCTGCATACGGTAGATGCCGAGATTTCTCACATCGGTGTCCGGGTCATGCGTGAGCACCATCCCGCAGGTGATGAACCGGCCGGCATCCTTGGGCCAGCACTTCATGATGGGAAGATGCGAGAGCTCGGGCGGGTCTTCGACCTCCTGACACGCCGCCCGCTTCACCCGACGCGGCGGCATCGACAGCACGCGCCCCACCGTGCGCCACTCCTCAAGAAGCCGCTTCGGGCGGGGCGGCATCGCCGCTTCCATGAGCCGTTTGAGCTCCAGTCCGACCTGCTGCGGGTGGCGGCCGAGGGCGAGCTCGATGCGGCGCTCGCTGCCGAGGATGTTGATCGCGAGAGGAAAAGGAGAGCCTTTCACGTTTTCAAAGAGCAGCGCCGGCCCCTGCTCTTTGACCACCCGTGTCGCGATCTCGGTGATCTCAAGCTCCGGGTCCACCTCGACGCGCACGCGCGCGAGTTGACCCTCTCGTTCAAGTTGCGAGAGGAATGACTGAAGATCTGGCATCAGAAAAAATGGGGACGTTTACCTTTTTCGCCAGCTATCCGGCGTAGCGAAAAAGGTAAACGTCCCCATTTATTACTCGAGCGCTTCAGGCTTCCAGGCTAACGTCGTTTCGAGACCGAGGATGCTGAGAACCTTGCTCGTGAATTGCTCCACCATCTCCTCGACGGATTGCGGGCGATGATAGAACGGCGGGCAGATCGGCATGACAATCGCCCCGGCCTGCGAGAGCTTGTGCGCCTGCTCCAGCATGATGGTGGAGAGCGGCGTCTCGCGCAGGCCGATGATGAGCCGGCGACGCTCTTTGAGTGCCACCATCGCCACGCGCGTGAGCAGCGTGTCGGCGATGCCGCAGGCGATCTTGGCCATCGTCGAGGCCGAGCACGGCAGAATGACGAGCGCGTCGAACGGTGTTGAGCCGGAAGCGAAAGGTGCCGAGAGATCGTCGTCAGAAAAGGCCTTCTTCACATGCTCGGCCAGGTGATGCTCGGTCAATCCGGTCTCTTCCTTCAGCACGTATCTTCCCCACTTCGTCAGGATCAGGTACTTCTCTCCCGGGCAGCGTCGAAGCAGCTCCACTCCGAAGACGGCTCCCGAGGCTCCCGTCATGCCTATCACGATTCGCATCGCTCACCTCATGCCGGCCAAGACAAACCCCAACACACAGAATCCCACGACAGCGTTCAGCTGAAAGAACGCAAACTCCGGGCGCTGCTGGGCCACCGCATGCTCCCAGATGAGGAGCAGCCCGATCCCCACGAGCCACCGAAAGGCCACAGGAGAGTACAACTGCTGGTGCCAGAGGCACGCCAGCGCAAGGAAGGCCAGCGCATGAAACAGCCGCGCGACCAGCAGCGCGCGCCGTCGTCCCAAGAGCACAGGCAGCGAATGGAGTCCGGCCTTGCGGTCGAAGGCTTCATCCATCGTGGCGTAAATGACATCGAACCCCGCGACCCACAGCAGAGAGAACGCCCAGAGCCAGCCGATGTCGGCAAGCGTCGCAAGGGATGTGGAAGCCGCCAGCCATCCGCCCAATGGGCCCATCGACCATGTCAGGCCAAGACCGAGATGCGACAGGGCGGTTGCGCGCTTCAGGTACGGGTAGGCCACAAACAATGCGATCGGAATCGGGGACAGCCACAGACAAACAGGCGCAATGGCCGAAGCACCCGCGAGATACACCACCCCAGCGACTACCACCACGACCCAAGCTTCCCGCCTCTGCATCGCACCGCTGGGCAGCTCCCGTCTCTGCGTGCGAGGATTGTCGGCGTCGATCTGGGCGTCGATGATCCGGTTGAGCCCCATCGCCATGACCCGCCCGGCCGCCGCCGCCACGGCGATGAGCACGACCAGCCGCAGCCCCGGCCAACCGCGGGTGTGCAGAAACATCCCGGCGTAGATCAATGGCAGGGAGAACACCGTATGCTCGAGTTTCACGAAACTGGCGTACGTGCCGGATTTCGTCATTGTGAAATCTTGGGCCTTTTCTTGGATCCCCACGGGTCAAACCCTGCGGACATCTCCCGCAGCCCCTCACACGTCACCCGGAACGCCTGGGCTGATCCTGCCAACAGACCGACAGGGATGCCAACAATCGGTGGCGATGTCATGGTCGCATCGATCAGTGTCTTCGGAAGCTCCAAGAGCACGCCGCCCACCACCTTGCCGACGCCACGCATGAAATTTGGATCTGACCGACGCTCGGCTGCGCCAACAGACATTGGGAGCCCAATGGCCGCGGCAGCCACCATAACCCGCAGGACACGAACGCTCATATAAAGATCGGAATGAGCGGCGCCGCTTTAAGTGCCAGCGGGACGGCCGAGCCGACGAGCTCAATCGCGCCGCCGGCCAGCAGGCCCACCGTATTGAACGCCCCCACCACTACACCCATCGCCGTGCCGACAATCGGCGGCCCGCTGAACGTGCCAGCCAAGATGGCTCGCGGAAGCTCGATCACACCGGCGACGATCTTGAGCAACCCGCTCGCAATGCCGGCTTCCGCGTGTTGGGGACACAAGGTGATGAGTGAGAAGAATAGTGCAGTAAAGAGCAGACGCTTTACCCTGTACTTGGCTCGGGGTACTTGCCTCCAACCTCCAGCCTCCAACCTCCAGCCGCAAGGGGCCTGACCGACCAAATCAGCCGCCATAATGCCACCCGGTGTCCATCAGGGTCAGCGCGGGCTCATCGCGGCGCACCCCGGCTTCGACCACCTCGCCGATGATGATGGCATGGTCGCCTTGCTCGTTGGCAATCTCGCGGACTTCGCACTCGAAATAGGCGATCGCATCGTCCAATACCGGCGCTCCGGTCTTGCCGGGCCGGTGCGAGATGCCTTGAAGCTTTTCTCCCGCCACGGTGCTGGGCTTGACGAAGTGCTCGGCGACGGCTTTCTGATCCTTGCCCAGCAGGCTGACCGCGAAGACCCGGCTCTGCTTGATCATTTCAATCGAGTGGGAGTCCTTGCGCACACCCAGCGCCACAAGCGGCGGCGTGAAGGAGACCTGGGTGAGCCACGTGGCGGTGAACGCGTTGAGCTGCCCGTTCTGCTGCAACCCGATCACGTACACGCCGTGCGGGATTTTCCTCAGCGCAATCTTCTTGGCCTGCAGGTCCATGCTATTCCGCACTCCGCATTCCCCACTCCGCACTACCGTAGATATTCTTGTAGAAACGCAATGGTCCGCTCCCACGCCAGCTTCGCGTCCTGGACATGGTACGCGTCAGGTCGCGTATCATTAAAAAACGCGTGGCCCGCCTCGGCATAAATCTGCACCTCGCCTGGCTTTCCGTACTTCTGCAACCCTTCCTTCAGCCGATCCACCTCTTGCCGCGTGACCCAGCCGTCCTTCCCGCCGTAGTGGTACAGCACCGGGCAGAGGAGGTAGTCGAGAGACTCGATGGGCGGGACCTTGCCGTAGAACGGCACCGCCGCTTTGAGATCCGAGTTGTGGCACGCCACTGTCAGCGCGAACGAACCGCCCATGCAGAAGCCCATGACGCCGATGCGCACACCGTCGACGAATGGCTGTTGTCTCAGGTACTTCGTCGCGGCGTTGAGGTCTCGTAGCGCCAGTTGAGACGACAGCAACTCCATCAACTTGGCGGCTTCGGCCGCATCCTTCGTCACCTTGTTGCCCTGACGCGAGTAGAGATCGGGGGCCAGCGCCGCATAGCCTTCCCGCGCAAGCCGTGTCGCGATGTCCTTGATGTGGTCGTTGAGCCCCCACCACTCATGGATGACGACGACCGCCGGTGCGGGGCGGGCCCCAGCCCGACCCGTGCCGGGGCAAGCCAAAAACGCCTGGATGGGAACACCGTCGCTGGTGAACGTAATCAGTGAGGTATCAATCGTGTCAACCGCGCTCATGTCAGGGGACTCTGCCAGCTCACTTTGCCGACAAAAAACGGACCCAGCGACTGGATGTAGCGCGCCGTCTGCTGGCTGACACGCATCTGCTGGACCAAGACCGAGAGGTAATGCAGCTCGGGGCCGACTAGCCCGATGACAAACTCGTTGTCGTTGGCATCCAGGCCGTGGCACGCCAGCCGGATGTCGGTGGCATAGCCGGCCTGCCCGAACGCGATGCCGATCTTCGCATGCTCGGCCAGAATCGTTCCCTGCTCCTCCCGGGAGAGCAGTGCAAACTCGCTCTTGCGGCGCAGCGGATACCATACCGCCCAGGGCCATTGCGGATCGAGTGCTGCGCGGCGGGGCTTGCGCAGCAGCCAATCCTCCAGATCCGCCTCCCGCCCGCTCGCATAGGTGCGCCCCAGCATCGTCAACTCGGGCCGTCGGCGCAGCGCGTGAAACGGCCCGCTCGTCAGCAGCGTGCGCCCCTGGCCGACGAACCAACCCGGGTTTTCCGACAACAGCAGCACGCCGATGCCCTGCGGATCGTTGACGTCCAGGTAGAGCACTCCCTCCGCGCGATGCTGGATCAGCGCCTGGCGCACCGGCTCAGGATCGACGCAGCCGCTGAAAGCGTGGAACTGGATGAATAGACGACGATCGCTCACTTGCGGTGCGCCGTTGACAGGCGCGCCGGTCTCGCGAAGATCCAGGGTGCGTGCTTGTGGCTCCGCGGTTGGTTGAGTGGCGCGCGTCGTCATGATCAGATGAGCCGCTGGTAGGCTTCAACGGGCAGCTTCCACACGGCCACACCGCAGAAGCGGTCGCCCTCCGGGCAGTGCGGCTTCACGCCGGCTTCAAACCGTACCCAGCAGGGTGCTTGGAGGTATCGTCCGACTGCCGGAAACATTTCGTTGACCTGGAGGACCTCTTCCCGCGAGGCGTGCCAGATTTCCTCCTGTGCGGTGTAGCACAATCGTTGAACCCATTTGTGGTGGAAGTGCAGCAGGTCGCCTGATTCTTCAAAGCGAATCGGAAACGCGTTGGGCAGCAGGTACAGCGCGTACTCCTCACGCACCCCGAGGTTCAGGAGCGCGTCAATCGCCTTCCAGGTGCGCGCCATCGCCCCCCGGTAGGCCGCGTCGGCCTCGGGTGCTGCAGCGATCAGCGGCGGCACAATGTAGTCCGGCCTGCCGCTGATGAAGTGGCAGGCTAGAATCGGCCGCGAGGCCGGCACCATCCGGTGGCGCTGGTCCTGCGAATCCGCGGTGTGGGAGAGCTTCTTCTTGAAGGTGAAGTGCGGGTGGACCATCGCACGGGAGAGCTTGCTCATCGTCGTGAGCGTCAGCGTCTCGGCGAGGTAGTGGTTGCGCTGCGGATCGAGCACGAGCCGAATGGCATCCTCCGTTGACAGCTGATCGCTGGTCAGCCCGAGAATGGAGCGGACCGCCTGCGCCATCGACTCCTGCGTGTTGACCTTGTAATCGATCAGCTTGGACGTCGCCCCGCCCAGCTCGCGGTCGAACTCGTCGAGAAACCGCTGTGTTGTGCCGTTGCGCAGCGCGCCATGGAACTGCTGATACGCCTCGTACTCCAGCGTCTGCTCCAGCGGAATAGGGTCATCCGCAAGCGCCATGAAGTCGGCGTCGATCTTGGACACCTCGTCCACCATGCGCGAGATGACCAGGCGCTGCTCGAGCGGCGTGTCGAACTGCTGGCACAGCCGCCAGTAGCGGTGGAGTGTGAGTCCGCTGACCGTGTGGTAGAGGTGCGCGTGCGTGGCGACCGGCAGCGCGTAGCGGGCGACTTCCTGGCAGCGCTTCTTGATGGCACTCGCCCACCGCTTCTCCTCGACGTCGCGCGATGGAAAGATGCGGCGGTATTCCCGGATGACGACCGGCTCCACCAGCTCGATGAGCCGATGGTACGCGTCCATCTGATCGCGCACCGTATCCAGATAAATGGCATGAGCCCGCTCGTCGAGCGGCGGGATCGTAAAGTGCTCCGGCTTGACCTCAACAAATCGTTGTGAAACTTGTTCCGAATTATAAAATGGATGAGCGTGCAAAAACGACCAGATGAACTGCCGCGAGACCCGCTCGAGGACAAATTGGAAGGTGGGATGCTGGATCGTGGTATGGT
Source organism: uncultured Planctomycetales bacterium (assembly GCA_964372775.1). Lineage (GTDB taxonomy): Bacteria > Omnitrophota > Gorgyraeia > Aquiviventales > Aquiviventaceae > CAYJRJ01. The sequence continues at coordinate 11,286 of CAYJRJ010000029.1, forward strand.
GGCCGGCTTTATAGATGCTCTCGGCGATGCGGTCGCGCTGCTCCCTCGCCTTCTCATCCTTGCCGACGTCGTCCGACGAGATGACCGTTGACGAATAGCAGGTTCGCGCGGTGGCGATGGCGAGGTTGTACGGCTCCTGAAAGTAGTTCTCGAGCCGGACAATCGGTTCAGGAGTGATCGAAGACTGCGCGGCGGTGCTGGTCATCTCCGTCGGAAGGTTACGCGCTATCTTACGCTGTTCGGCAGGACTTTTCAACGCAAGCCGGCGCGCTGTGGTGGTCACGTTTGGCGGGTCCTGCCGCCTGCGGCAGCCCACGGTGCTCGCCGACTCCCATCCCCCTCCGGACCCTTCGGGCCGGGTGGGGCCCAGTCGGCTCCGCGCCGTGGGCACCCGACCTCCGGCGTCACCCGCCAAACGTGACTACTACCCAGCGAGGATCCCAGAAAGTTCAAGCAGCTCTTCAGACCATCGCTGTGCCCAAGCGCACAGACTAGGCTGAGGTGTCTCGTTCAGCCATCGATGGTGCCAGACGGCAAGTTCAACCTGCACCTGAGCCAGCTTCTCCTGCACCTCCAGAGGCGCACCTGGCGCAGCCCACTCAGCGAAATGTTTGCTCTCTTCTAAGACACTGGCTACCACCGCACGATTTGCTGGATTGTCTGCAAGCGAGGCGATGCGCGCCAAATCGGACGCTAAGCCACCTAAGCGGATTGGCAAAGGATCTCGCAAATATCGCTCACGGATACCTTCCGATATCATCACCTTCACACCTCAAGAATCTTTGGGGCTTCGGTGAGGATGCGGCAGCCATCTTTGGTCACGACGACCATGTCCTCGAGGCGCATGCCGCCGGCGTCGAGGTAGTAGAGGCCGGGTTCGACGGTCACGACCATACCGGCCTTGAGGATGTCGGGCTTCGCGCCAACACGCGGCGGCTCATGGATCTCGAGGCCGACACCATGGCCGGTGCCGTGGAAGAAGCCCTGCATCCTGCCGTTTTGCTCGCCGGTCTTAAAACCCAGCGAGTCGAAATAGTCCATGATCGCCTTGTGGACCGCTGCGCCATCCACGCCATCCTTAATCATCCGAAATGCAATGTTCTGGTCCTCCCGCACCGCCTCGAACATCCGCTTCACTTTGTCGGAGGCCTTACCTTTGACCACGGTCCGGGTGATGTCGGCGAAGTAGCGGCTGGTGGCATGCTGGGGGAACACGTCCATGACGATCGGCTCATGCGCCTTGAGCGTGCCTGAACCCTCATTGTGGGGATCCACCGCTTGCACGCCGCAGGCGACGATCGTATGCTGCGCGACACAGTCGCGCTCCATCATCATCAGGTGCATCGCCTTGCGCAGCAGCTCCGCCGTCAGCGGCTTGCCGCCGATCCACAGGGTCTTGTCCGGTTTGATCTCGGAGTTGCGGATCAGCTCAACGGCCGAGGCGAGCGCCGCCTCGGTGATGCGCAGTGACTGGGTCAGCAGCGCGATCTCCTCCTCGGACTTGATCATGCGTTCGGGGAAAAAGGGATCGGGCGTCGGCTGGACTTCGTAGCCGCGCTTGCGCAGCGCATCCGCATACGCCACGCTGAAGTCCAGCGGCACCTCCAACTGCTTCACCGCGTGCGTCTTGAGCAACTCGTCGACGACATCCATCATGGTCGGCGCAACCGTGCCGCGCTCCTTCACCGTCTGGGAGAGTTTACTGTAGGAGAGGACTTCATCAACCTTGGACTGCGCCTTGGCGCGATCGACTTCCAGATCGCTCATGACCATGACCCGGCGGCCATCAAGTTGGGCGAAGATGAAGGGATCGGGTGCCAAGAACCTCGTGGCGTAATAGAGGTTGGCGCTTTTCTCGCTGTCCGCAATGATCAATCGTGCCACACTCATGTCGATTCTCTTTGGGAAAGGTACCTAGCATAACATAAAGGGGGGGAGCTGCGTCAGCCTTGTGTAGAAGGCGGAAGGGGCCGAGGTTCAGAATTGGTGGATCGGTGACCTACCGCGCCTCCACCCGCACCCCGTCGAAGTAGGCGGTGCCGGTGCCCTTCTCAGTCACGAGGTCAAGCTGTAGCTTCGTAGCAGCCACCGGCGCGGTCAGCGCCGGGCTTGTGCGCACGATCCACCCGGCGGTCGTCGCGCTGGTCGCGCCGAAGGTGTCGACGCGGAGGATGCGGTCGTCAGCCGCCCGCCAGATGAGCCGAACCGAGGCGGGTGCGGTGGCGTTGACTGTCTTGAGGGCGGTTGATGCCTGGTAACGTTGGTCCGCAGCCACCGGCACATGCCCATGGGTCAACACGAGAGCGAGATCGGGTTTGAGCAGGACTTTTATCGCCGTCGTGCCATCGAAGACGGTCTCCGTGGTCAGCACTTTATAGGATCCCCACCCGATCCAGCCAGTCTGGCCGCTCTCAAACTCGCCATTCGACAACAAGTTTGGAATGGCGGTAAAGGTCGCGGTGAGCGTCTTCGCCGCGTTGACGTTCACCGTGCAGTCGCCTGTGCCGGTGCATGCGCCGCTCCACCCTGCGAATCGCGAACCTAGCGCCGCCTGTGGCACCGCAAAGCGAACGTTCTCCGCAGTCGGGAATTCGATCTGGCAGGAGCTCGACTGGCACTCCGGCAGCACAAAGATCTGTTCGGCTGCGGTCGGGTTCGGGGGGGCGGCTAGCGTGCCGGTGCCCGCCCGCTGCACGGTCAACGAACGTGCCGCGCTGGTGGTGCACGGCAGCGTGGTCGAGCCCACGGAGGCCTGGAGGATGCATAAGGCGTCGGTGGCGGTGACCTTGCCGTTTTGGTTCGCATCCGCGAGGTCGCTTGGCGGCAGGTTCCCGGTCGCCATCTTCAAGGCGGTCAGGGCATCAGCGGTCGAGAGACGGCCGTCCAGGTTGAGGTCTCCGAGAAGTGCGCGCATGTAGAGATCCCAGTTCCCGTTGCGACCGTCAACCCAGACGATCTGGCCTGCATCGATAGTGGGAGCCCTTTGCTCACCCAGGTTGAAGGTGAGCTGATGTTGTATATTGGTAGTCAGGTCATGCAGGAAGATGTCCTCATAGCCGTTGCGGTCGTCCGCCCAGACGATCAGGGAGCCGTCGATGGTGGGAGCATTTTCAGAATCCCAACCAGCAGAGAAGGTGTTCGTGATCCGGTGCTCGGTGTTCGTGGTGAGATCATAGAGGTACATATCGGGATAAAAATAGTATTCGCGATTATCCTTATAGACGATCCGGGTCCCATCGATGGCAGGACTGTACTGGTCGTACGGATCGGTCGTGATGCGCTGTTCTGTTCCCGTGGCTATGTCATAGAGGTAGATATCCCAGTTGCCGTTACGATCGTCGCCATAGACGACCCGGCCACCATCCATGTCCGGCCAGCGCTGGTGAGCAGGATGGCTGACGATGGGAACCGTAGGGAGCTCAACACCTATGTGGATTTCATCCTCAAATTTCGCGTTCTCAGCTAGCGTCACCACCAACCGCAGGCCGTGGATGCCTTTCGGCAGGTCGGCGGCATCCCAAGTACCGAGCAGGCCTTCAGTCACCGGCACAGTCACCGGACCGATGAACCGGGTCCAACTTCCGCTCCTTATACTGCGGTACAACTCGTACTTGACGAACCCGGACCCGCTGCTGTGCCAGTGATTTCGATGCGGGTGTTCGGCGCGAGCGTAGCATCCGCAGCCGGGCTGAGAAGCTGTGCAAAGGGCGCATCCAGCGGAATGTGATGTTGGTTCGCTGCGGCTGTGATCTCGAGAAAATGCGGCGTGCCATCGAAGAGGTTTCCATTGTCATCATCGAGGAGCAGCACATCGTTAGCGGCTTCCGCAATGTACGGAGAATTCGCTAAGAGGATGGGGAGGATCAGGTCTTCTGCGGTCGCAATCCCTGTGGCCTGGCCGTAGCGTGTGATCAAGCGCTGTCTGAAGTGCCATGCAAAACCAGCCCATGCTTGGCCCAATTTGTGTGGCTCATACCAATCCGAAATATTGTACCAGTAGGTGTTATCCGCGGTCCTGCCGAAGGTCCCAGGACCACGCCAGCCCTCTCCAACGAGGGGCTGCCCGGTGGCAAAAGCTGCTAGCAGATCGCCCCAGCCTTCGCTGAGACCTCGGTTGATGATTCCACCAGCCATGTCATCGGCGAAGTGACCGTACTCATGGTAGATGATGGTGTCGAAGGCGGTGTTGAGGCACCCGTTGCCGGCGGCGAAAAAGTTGATCGAGGGGGCTGTTCGTGTGTAATACGCGTTGCATGCCTCGTTGATGTTGACAGTGGTGGGGATGGCCAGATCGATCCCCCCCAGGGGGCTTGGCAGCCGCGCTTGGAGCCAGTTGTGGATGAAGGTTGTGTGGTGGTAGCCATTGACCTGGGCGGCGGCAAACTCTTGAGCCCCCGTGGGGTTGAAGAGCAGACTGAGGTTCGCACCGATGGGAGTGCTCAGGCTCAGGTGTGTCCCCTGCTCTGTCATGACGCTGGCCCAGCGACCCTTCAGGGCGGCCGTGAGACTGCTGCCGCCGGCGAGGCTGAAGGCTCCTGTCTCGCTCGTGAAGGTGGAGGCACCCGTATTGTTCCTCACGGTGAGGTCGGCGAGGGACAGCGTCTCTAGATTGGCCCCGGTGACAGAGGGATCAAAGCGCACCCCGCGGCCCTTCACGTGCCCATCGGCATAGATCCGCTCATCCTCCAACCAGCTCTCCCCGGTCTCTTCATCCACGATGGCCTTGAAGACTTGCTCGGTAAAATAGTGCTCCTGAACTCTACGCCATTGGCCTTCGAGAAAGCGCAGCTTCCGAACCTCCTTGACTGGCTGGGCCTTCGCCGGATCCAATGCCAGTGCCTCGGCAGCCTTGCGCTGAAGCGTGGCCTGGTTATGGCGCTGATGCGCAGCTGGCCGCATCTCCAGATCCGGATAGATCTGGACACGCAAACTCACGACGTCGCTACCGCTGGGCAGCAGCTTCACGCTGACATGGACGTAGCTGCCCTCAACCTCCAACCCGTCCTGCTGCTGGACAAACTGGACATAGGCCATGGCAGGCCGGGTCCCTTTCGCTGGAATTTGCGCGAAGTATGCTGGCTTCAAATGTTGCACCGCTAGACCGTCCAGTAGCTCCGGATGGTCGCTAAGGTAAGTCCTCACGGCCTGAACCAGCGGCGCTTGCTGGCGGGCGAACCCTTGCAGCTGGCGTTGGACCGGCAGCCGATGATGTCTCAGCGCCCCTGGGGCGCGCTCCTGTCGCTCCCGGGGGAGGATCCGCGCCGCAGACGGCCGGTCGCTGCGCGCTCGCGCACCCTCAGGGGTCTCCTCCGGTGCGCGGAAGGCGAAGGCCTGAGGTGAAAAGCCCAGCGAAAGGAGGAGACCGCTGAGCAAAACCATGACGATGCGCCGCCACACAGCAGACGCGCAAGCGCTTCCTCGCCCCACGAACAGTTCGAGCGACCGGGTTTCGGTCGCTCGAGGGGTCGTCCGTAGTTGGACGCGACTGCGTGGAGCCATCACACCTTCGGGTTAGTAACTTAAGCTTACCTGAGGAAAGGAGATTTTATCAAGGTTGCGGTACCGACGGCGGTACCGAAAGACAGAATGGCATGGACAGCCTTGGGGAGAGCCGTTATAATAAATTGTTCGTGATTTTTTTCACACACTCTAGACACCCCTGACTCGCTAACCGCACGCTCACAGATACCACGATGGCTGAAGCGGTCTTTTTTTATACGTTCGCTGCCCTCACCCTGCTCTCCGCGCTCTGCGTCGTCTTGAACCGCCATCCGGTCTACAGCGTCCTCTCCCTCATGGTCACCATGTTCTCGCTCGCCTCGCTCTTTATCATGCTGGGCGCCTACTTCGTGGCGGCGCTGCAGATCCTGCTCTATGCCGGGGCGGTGCTGGTCCTCTTTCTCTTTGTCATCATGCTGCTCAACCTCGAGCGGGAAGCGCTCGCCCGCATGCGCGTCTTTACGCTGCGCGGCGTCGGGACAGTCGCCTCCGCGTTCCTGCTCATACATCTGCTGCGCATCGTCCACACGGTGACGGTTGGACCCCGCCCTGCCAGCTCGAGCGGCACCGTGGAGTCCATCGGGCGGCTGCTCTTCACCGACTACCTGCTGCCCTTCGAGTTGACCTCATTCCTCATCTTGGCTGCCATCATCGGTGCGGTCACCCTCGCCAAACGCGAGGAAAATGAATGATCGCCCGTTACATGACACATTACACATTCAACATGACACACGTGCGATGGTCACTCTGACCCATTATTTGCTTGTCAGTGCGATACTGTTCGCCATCGGGTTGGTCGGCATCATGACGCGGCGCAACGTCCTGATGATCTTGCTGTGCATCGAGCTGATGTTCAACGCCGCCAACCTGGCGTTTGTCGCCTACGCGCGCGCCTGGGGCGATCTCGGCGGGCAGATCGCGGTCTTTTTCATCATCGTCGTCGCGGCGGCTGAAGTGACGGTGGGCCTGGCCATCGCCATCTTGCTCGCTCGCCAACTCAAGACGCTCAACGCCGACGAAGTCAGCTCCCTCAAATGGTAGTTCCACCCTCCACCCTCCACCCTCCACCCTCCACCCTTTTGGGTTGGACCATCCTCTTCGCTCCACTGGCCGCCGCCGTCTTGATTCAGCTCTTCGCCGTCCATCGACGGCGACTCGCGTCGACGCTGGCCATCGCCGGGCTGCTGATTTCGTTCGCGTGCGCTTGCCAACTGTTCGTTGCCGCCCTCCAGGACCACCATCTTCTTCCATGGGAGCGCTCGCTCGCCTGGATCGACGTGCCTGGGCTGACGATCCCCTTCGGTCTGTTGATCGATGAGCTCTCACTCCTCATGACATTGGTCGTCACCGGCGTGGGCAGCGCGATTTTCATCTACTCGACCGGATACATGGCGGATGAGCGCGCGTACAGCCGCTACTTCGGGATGCTCTCGCTCTTCGCCTTCTCCATGCTCACCATCGTGCTGGCGAATAACTGGATCCAGCTCTTCATCGGCTGGGAGCTGGTCGGCTTCTGCTCGTACATGCTCATCGGCCACTGGTATGCGAAGCCCTCGGCGGCCGACGCGGGCAAGAAGGCGTTCATGGTCAACCGCGTGGCGGACTTCGGCTTCATGCTGGGCATCCTGGCACTCTGGGCCGTCTCTAACCCCGTCCCCTCCCTGCGCACGTTCCACTTCATCACACTCGAGCAGACGCTCCCGCAGCTCACACAGGCAGGGCTGATTCCTGTCGCGCTGCTACCGCTCATCGGCCTGCTCATCTTCTGCGGCACCGTGGGCAAATCGGCGCAGTTTCCCCTCCACGTGTGGCTGCCCGATGCGATGGAGGGTCCCACGCCGGTCTCGGCGCTGATCCACGCGGCGACGATGGTGGCGGCCGGCGTGTATCTGCTCTGCCGCGCGTTCTGGCTGTTCGAGGGGCTGCCCTCGGTGCTCACGACGATCGCCTGGGTGGGCGGGGCGACGGCGTTGCTCTCCGCGTGCCTGGCACTCGTCGAGATCGATCTCAAGCGCATCCTGGCCTACTCCACGCTGAGCCAGCTCGGCTACATGGTCATGGCGCTGGGGCTTGGCGGCCGCGAAGCTGGCATGTACCACCTCACGACGCACGCGTTCTTCAAAGCGCTCCTGTTTCTCGCCGCCGGCAGCGTGATCCACGGCACGCATGAGCAAGACATCCGAAAACTAGGCGGCCTGTGGCATTCGATGCGCTGGACCTCTCTGACGTTTCTGATCGGCGGCTTGGCCCTATGCGGGTTTCCCGGCCTGAGCGGCTTCTTCAGCAAGGATGAGATCCTGGTCTTGGCGCATGAGCACAACGCCGCCCTCTACTGCCTCGGCACCATCACCGCCGGCCTGACGGCGTTCTACATCGCGCGAGCCTGGTTCATCGCATTTACAGGCCGCGGACACGCTCATGGGCACGAATCGCCGCCGGTCATGGTGATTCCTCTCGTCGTGCTGGCGGTGCTCTCGATCATCGGCGGCTATCTTGGGATTCCACATTTCCTGGGCGCGCACCACTCCGAGCTGCGCTGGGGCGTTGCCGGCGTCTCGCTGGCCGTGGTTGCAGTTGGGCTGGGGTTGGCATGGCTGATGTACTCCAAGAAAGCCGTATCACCTCAACAGCTGGTCCTAGCGTTGGCCCTGCCCTACACGTTTGTGAAGCGGCGGTACTACATCGATGAGATCTACAACTGGTACGTCGCCAATGTCCAGCAAAGGTATGTCGCCGGGGCGTGCGCGTGGTTTGAGCGCGTCGTCATCATTGGCGTGATGGTCAATGGCACCGCCGCGCTGACCCGTGGCTTCGGCTCGATCATCCGTCTGTGTCAAACCGGCAAAGTCCAGACGTACGTGCTCGGATTCTTGATCGGCGTGGTCTGGCTGCTCTCCCGGATCCGCTAACGCGATGCCCATTCCACCGATGCTGCTCATCCTCCTCGCTCCCGCGGTCGGCGCGCTGCTCCTGTGTCTGGTGCCGCGGACCAACGCCGCGCTCGTCCGCCGCATTGCGGTGGCTGCCACCTGTCTCTCGCTGCTCGGTGCCCTCTATGTCACCACCTCTTACAATGTCTCGGTCGGCGGCTACCAGTTTGAGGTCAACGTCCCCTGGGTCCAGTCGCTCGGCATTCACTTTCACATCGGCATTGACGGCATCAGCGTCGCTCTCGTGCTCCTGCACTCGCTGTGCGCCTTCACCGGCGTGCTCATCTCCTACGCCATCAAGGACCGCGTGAAGGAGTACTACATCTTCTATCTGCTGCTCATCACCGGCGTCTTCGGCGTCTTCACCTCGCTGGACCTCTTCTTCTTCTACTTCTTCTACGAGATGGCTGTGATCCCGATGTATCCGCTCATTGGGATGTGGGGCAGCGATGTGAAGGAGGCCGGGGTTGTGCGCTTCTCGAAAGAGTATGCGGCGATGAAGCTCACGATCTACTTGACGCTGGGCGCGGTCGTGGCACTCGTCGGCCTGCTCTGGCTCTACGTCGGCTCCGGCGCGCACACGTTCGACCTGGTCGAGCTGCAGCGCCATTTCGCCGACTCCCCGCTCTCGCCGTCGCTGCAGCGGTGGATCTTCCCGCTGCTGGCGATCGGCTTCGGAGTCATCGCGCCTATGTGGCCGCTCCATAGCTGGTCGCCGATCGGCCATGCGGCAGCGCCTTCGGCCGTGAGCATGCTGCACGCGGGCGTGCTGATGAAGCTCGGCTGCTATGCGATCATCCGGCTGGCGATCGGGCTGCTGCCGGATGGCGCGCACGCGTGGCTGCCCTGGCTGGCGACGATCTGCGTCCTGAACATCATCTACGGCGGCTTCGTGGCGATGGCGCAGAAGGACCTCAA